>NZ_CALIBF010000165.1 GCF_938045465.1 uncultured Campylobacter sp. | reverse complement strand
TGCGACTTCGCTATTTTAACGCGGCTAGTTAAAATTCAGCTTTTAAAATTTGCTCGCGCTTTTTGAAATTTCGTTTTAAAATTTTACTCGCGCGACGAAACGCGACGTTTTACGCGCCGCCGCAAAACGGCGATCAAACGCGCGCAGTGTAAGAGGACGGCAAAGCAAAAAACTACGAGACGCAAAAGGGCGACGTAGCAAAACAGCGCGAATGCTTAAACCGCGCTTGTAGCAAAACCGAGGCAAGGCAAAACTATAGCGCAGCAATCGCTGCAGCGCTACTACAGCGGGCGCTACTGCAGCACCTTTTTTAGCGCCAGCGCAAATAGCACGACATAGAGGATGAGCAGCCATTTTTTCTGCGTTTCGCGCTTTGCACGGCGAGCCTGAGAGGTGCCGAAATATACGCCCAAAAGCCCGCCCACGGCTAGCAGCGCGCCGCGTTCGTAATCCACATGTCCGTTGTACGAAAGGCTCAAAAGCGCGCTAAATGAGCCGAAAACGATGAAAAATAGCCCCATACAGACCGCTCTTTTGATATCGACGCCCAAAAATCCGACCAATACGGGCGTTAGAAATACCGCGCCGCCCACGCCCATGCTAAGCGCGATCGCGCCGATAGCAAAGCCGATGAAAAACAGCACCGCGCCGTGGGGATCGGCGTTGCCGCCGCTTGTTACATTCGTGCTAAAGAGTTTGAGAAATGAGATCGCAAGCGTCAGCAAAAGACCGATCTCAAGCACGATTTCCGGCGAGTATTTTACGATGAATCCCGATATGCTCGCGCCGCACAGCCCTCCGAGCCCCACTGCGATGCCGCTATCTAGGCGGAGTCTGCCCGCGCGGTAGTTCAGATATGAGCCGAAAATCGAGACGATGAACATCTGCATCACCGAGATGCCCGCGGCGGTCTTGACGTCGTATCCCAGAGCCATCATCACGGGCATTACGACCGTGCCGCCGCCGATACCGAAAAAGCCCGATATGAAGCCCACGACGACGCCGACAAAGGGGAGTTCTAGCATTTTTGATCCTTAAAATTTGAAGCGAAGTTTATAGCTTTAAAATTTAAAGCTTGCTAAATTTGCGGAATTTTGGATTTAGGAGCGGGGATTTGCGGGATTTTGAGGCGAGGGATTTTGATCGCGGGATTTCGGTTTGAAATTTATGCCCCAAATTTTGATTTGAAATTTTATCTGGAATTGGCTTGGCTTGAAAGTTTGCAAGCGAGATTTTAGCTCGAAATTTCAGCGCGCGATTTGCAAAATTTTAAAATTTACGGGATTTTAAGGTGTGGAATTTCGGCTTGAAATTTTATGCAAATTAGCCCGCCTGCGTTTGTTCGTATTGCAGCTTGGCAGCGGATTTTAAAATTCTGCGCCCAGACTACGGCGGTTTAGCGTAAATTTTAGATAAAATTTCACGTTTTAATCGCAACGCAGTATTTTTTGCCGCGATTAAATTTTCGACAGGATTTTATCGCGGCGAAATTTCATACGGCAAAATTCCGCACGGTAAAATTTCAGTCAAAATTATACCGCGAAATTTCTACGCTCCGTATTCTAAAAATCGCCGCAAAGTCACAACAAGATCGCCGTAAAATTTTATGCAGAGCGCACGGAAACGCAAAGAGCGCGAATTTCTTGTAAAAATTTACGACGAAATTTCACCGCCAAAAGCTCGTTTAAGGCAGCCCAAAGCCCTCTCAAAGACCAAAAAGCCGCCGCCGCAAAATCCTCACGCCGAAATTCCGCCCGCAAATTTCTCCAGGTAAAATCGCTTTGGATGGGGTGGGATTTGGACTCGCAGCAAATTTTCCGAGCTAAATTTTACGCAAAAATTCGCGTTAAATCCGCAAACTTGATCGTAAATTTCTCCGAGCGGATTTTGCGCCTTATGAAATTTCCAGCACGATCTCCTTTCTTGGCCCAATCTGTTTGATTTCAAACACGGAGGCGCCGCCCAAGCGCAGCGCAAGCACCTCAGCCTCGCTGCAAGCTCCTGCTAGGGCTATTTCGCGCAACACCTTACCGCGCCAGGCTTTGGCGTAGTGGCTCAGCACCTTGCCGCCTTTGATGAAACTAAAACTCAAATATTCATGCTTCATCTCATAAAATTTTTCGTAAAATCCCGCGCGCAGATCCACTACGCATTCATCTGCCAGATACCGATCCAGCGCGGCGGAGAAGCTATCGCGATAAAATTTCGCCGCGTCTATGCCGCCGAATTTCTCACCCTGTTTGAGCTTGTAGTTCGGCAGCGCGTCGCCGCCCAGCACGGGGCCGAAAAGGTTTGAAAAAATTATCGTGTTTCGCTCCGCAAACTCCTGCGCGCCGGGGCTTAGCGACGCGTAGCCTAGGGCGCGATATGCGGTGCCGGTGTAGCGCAAAAGCGCCTTCGCGCAGCCTTTTTCAAAGATATTTTCGCGCAGAGCCGCATCCCATTTTTTCAGTCCGAAAAGCTTGCAAAGCTCCGCCTCGCTCGCTTTATCCACGAAATCCGCGTAGGCGCGCAGCATCTGCAGGCGCTTTTCGTAAAGATCTGCAAAGATGAAATTTTGCTCGCAAATGCGCGTGCTGCCTCCTTGCTCACTTTTCATCTCGCTTGGGGAAAATAAAATTTTCATACGCTCTCCTTAAAATTTGCTCATTTTACTAAAATTTTGCTTGCATTAAGCCCGTCTAGGCTCGCGCCGCCCGCTCAAATTTAAGCTAAGCAGCGTATAATGGCGCTAAAAATTCCAAGGACGAAAATGCTTTTAGAAGAGCCGCTTTTTTACTACCGCGAAATTTTAAAGACGCATCCGCAAAGCTATCTCGCAGAGGACGACGCTCAAGTCATCATCGGCATTGATTGCGATTATTTCGACGGATTTAAGATGAGCTTTGAGGCGCTAAAGCTTAAATTTGATGAGGTAAAAAGCGCAAAAGCGGGCGCAAGCGAGTTTAAAAACGCGAGCTTTGCCGGGCTTTTCGGCGTTTTGGGCTACGACATCGTGCGCGCGTTCGAAAATATTGGCGCACCGAAGCAGGCGCTGTATGACTTCCCGCCGTTTTTTTACGCCGATGCCGCAAACTACCTGCACTACGATAAAATCAGTAAAATTTACGATTTTTACGGCAAAGACGCCCAAATTTACGAAAGCCTGCGCGGACTTAGTTCTCAAACTTCGCAGCAAAGCTTCGCCGAAGCGGCAGATGCCCCCCAGAGTGCCGCAAGAACAGATACCGCGATAAAAAACGAGGCAAAATCGCAAAACGCAGCGAAGTCCGCGCTGCAGAAAAAAGAGCTTAAATTTAAAATTTTAACCGATCTTGGCGCCGAGGAGTCGCATTTTAGCGCGATGGTCGAAGCCGCAAAAGAAAAGATAAAAAGCGGCGACGTTTTTCAGGTCGTGCTGGGCGAAATTTTAAAAATCGGCACGAATCTCGGCAGCTTGGAGTTTTACGAGCGACTCAAAAAGAATAATCCGAGCCCCTATATGTTTCACTTCCCGACGCCCTACGGCTGCGTCGCGGGCTCCAGCCCCGAGCTGATTATGGAGATTAAAAAGGACGAAATTTTCGTCGCTCCCATCGCAGGTACCCGCAGCAGAGGCGCAAACGCCGAAGCCGACGCGGCGCTTGAGCGTGAGCTTTTAGGCGACGAAAAGGAGCTTGCGGAGCATCGGATGCTGATCGATCTAGCGCGTAACGACATCGGCAAATTCGCCGCGCCTGCCTCGGTGCGGGTGCAAAACGCGATGCGCGTCGTGCGCTACGAAAGCGTGATGCACATCGTAAGCGAGGTTTACGGCGCCAAGCCGCGCGGGATAAGCGTGTTTGAGGTGCTCGGCACGATCTTTCCTGCGGGCACGCTAAGCGGTAGCCCGAAGATCCGCGCGATGCAGATCATAAACGAGCTGGAGCGCTACGAGCGCGGCATATACGGCGGCGGAATCGGATTTTGGCGCTTTAACGGCGACGTGATGCAGGCGATCTTGATCCGTTCGGCGATCTTCGTAAATCGCGACGCGCAAGATTCCTGCTCGAACGAGAATTTTAAACTAAATTCCTGTTTAAATTTAAGCGCTGCTTGCGACGGTGAAAATCCCGAGACGACAGAGATTTGCAATGGTGAAAATCCCGAGAAGACGGGGCTTCACGGTGCTGCGGCGCAAAAGGGCAGCGGCGGGGTGCAAAATTTAACTCGTGCGAGCGAGCGCGATACGAGATTAAATTTAAAAGCTCGCGCAGGCGGCGGGACACTAAATTTAGAAAGCGAGCCGAGCTTTAGCCGCGCGATACGGTTTGAGGCTGCTAAATTTAACGCGGAGAATTTCGGCTGCGAAGAACTAAGCAATCTCGTATTTATCGGCGCGGGCGCAGGTATCGTTTACGACAGCTCGCCAAAGAGCGAATACGCGGAGATCTGCAAAAAGCGCAAAAGCCCGCTTAAGGCGATAGAGGAGCTATGCGAGGAAGTATAGACGCTTTAAATTTAGCTAGCCAGACGCGCCGCTTTTCGGTGCGAGTTTGATTCGGCTAAATTTAAAAGCGCGATCGCTGCGAGAGCGTTAAAATTTACGGCTAGCTTCATTCGGCACCGCAAAACGCGCAACGTCGCGACAGATGCGGTAATGCCGCAGCCGCGGGCGAAATTTTAAATTTAGCCCACAGCGGCGCTAAAACGGCGCTAAATTTACCCGCCGCAAAGCGGTTAAATTTTTAAATTATTTAGAATTTTAAAGAGGCGCAAGTGCCCTAAAAAAGGATAAAATTTTGATTTTAATGATAGATAATTACGACAGCTTCGTTTTTAATATTTATCAATACATTTTGGAGCTAAGCGACGAGGAGGTGCGCTACTTCCGCAACGACGGGATAACGCTGCAGCGGGTGCGCGAGCTTGCCCCGTCGCACATAATCCTAAGCCCCGGGCCAAATCACCCAAAAGACAGCGGCGTTTGCCTGGATATTTTGCGCGCGGATTTGGACATTCCAATTTTGGGCGTGTGCCTTGGGCATCAGGCGATCGGATACGCGGCGGGCGCGGAGATAAAGCAGCTGGAGGTGCCGCTACACGGCAAGAGCTCGACGATCGAAATTTACGCAGATGGCGTGCTTTTTAGCGGGCTGCCGCGTAAATTTGAAGTGATGCGCTACCACTCGCTTTATGTGGATGAAGCGACGTTGTCGCGCGAGTTTGAAATTTTAGCAAAGAGCGAAAATGACGGCATTATAATGGCGATGAAGCACCGAAGTAAGCCTGTTTTCGGCATTCAATTTCATCCCGAGAGCTTTTTTACTCAATACGGCAAAAAGATCATCGAAAATTTTATCAATTACGGCAAAAAGATAATTTTAAAGGAGAAACTCGTGGTAAATTTCGCCCCGTTTATGTTGAAGCTACAAAAGGGCTTTCCGTTAGATAGCGACGATTACGCCGTTATTTGCAAGGCGCTTTACGAGCAGGATTACGACATCGTGCAGCTTGCGGGACTGCTCGTGCTGATCAGCGAAAAATCGCTCTACCCAAGCAGCCTTACGGCGCTCGTGCGCAGTATATTAAAATACTCGATCACCTACGACGATCCGAGCCCGATGTTTGACATCGTGGGCACGGGCGGCGATAGGCTAAAGACGATCAATATCTCCACGACCGTGGCCTTTATCGCGGCAAGCTTCGGCGTGCGCGTCGCCAAGCACGGCAACCGCGCGATTACCAGCAGATCGGGCAGCTCCGATGCGCTGGACGCTCTGGGCGTGCCGCTACTTAGCGATCTGGCGCAGATTAGAGCGCTGCTAGATCGCACCGGGCTAGCGTTTTTTCACGCGCCGTTTTTTCACAAGATCACCGCCGAGGTCAAAGAGGTGCGAAACCGCCTAAAAATCGGCACCGTCTTTAATATAATGGGGCCGCTGCTAAATCCGAATTTAAGCCTAAGCAATCAGATCGTAGGCAATTATCTGGAGGAAGTAAACGGGCTCATCGCCGAAACGCTGATGATCTTGGGGCGCAAGCACGCTCTGGTGGTGCACGGCATGGACGGCATGGATGAGATCAGCCTGTGCGACGAGACGCTAATCCACGAGATCAAGGACGGTAAAATTTTAGAATACCGCGTAAATCCCGAGCAGTTCGGCTTTAAACGCGCATTTCACGGCGATATAGAGGGCGGCGACGGCGAGGCCAATGCCGGAACTTTAAAGCAAATTTTAAAAGGCGAGCTGAGCGGGCCAAAATTTGACATCGTCGTGCTAAACGCGATGTTTGCGCTATACTGCGCGGATGTCGTGTCAAGCCCTGCGGAGGCTAAGCCGCTCATTTTAGAGGCGATCGGATCGGGCAAAACGTGGAAATTTTACGAAAACTACGTAGGGGCGAGAGCTTAGATGGCTAGCGGCGAAAAGAGGGAGTTTTTAAGCGAGCAGCTCATCAGCTATCTGGGCAACAAGCGCTCGCTGCTAGCGCCGATAGAGCGGGCGATCTGCGAAATCAAAGCGGAGCTTGGGCGGGGCAAGATCAGCTTCGCAGACGTCTTTAGCGGCAGCGGCATCGTCGCGCGCCTGGCTAAAGCGCACTCAAACCTCGTGATCGCAAACGACCTGGAGGGCTACTCGCGCGCGATAAACTCCTGCTATCTTTCAAATTTCAGCGACGAGCTGTGGCAGGATTTAACCGAGCTGCACGCTGAAATTTTAAGAAATTTTACGCCGAAGGAGAGCTTTTTTAGCGAGCTGTACGCGCCGAAGGACGATGAGTATATCAAAGCGGGCGAGCGCGCTTTTTACACGCGCCGAAACGCCCTGATTTTGGGCGGGCTCTGCGAGCAGATAAGCAAAATCCCGCAAAAATTTCGCGATTTTTTCACCGCGCCGCTGCTTAGCGAGGCGAGCATCCACTCAAACACGGGCGGCGTTTTTAAGGGCTTTTACAAGGATAAAGCGGGCGTGGGCAAGTTCGGCGGCAGCGGCGAAAACGCGCTAGCTCGCATAATGGGCGAGATTTCCCTGCGCCTGCCGGTGCTTTCAAATTTCACCTGCGAAAGCGCGGTCTTTCAAGAGGATGCCGCGCGCTTTGCACAGAGCGCGCGCGAGCGCTTTTCGCAGCTTGACGTCGCGTATTTTGATCCGCCCTACAATCAGCACCCCTACGGCTCGAACTATTTCATGCTAAATTTGATCACGGATTTTATAAACGAGGGCAAGCGCCCAAATGCTGCGGGGCTTAGCAGAGTTTCTGGAATCCCCGCAGGCTGGAACCGCTCGGCTTACAACAAAAAATCAAGCGCTGCTGAGGAATTTTTCGCGCTTCTGGCAGGATTTCCGGCTAAATTTTTAATAATCTCTTTTAATTCCGAGGGCTTCATCTCGAAGGCGGAATTTTTAAAAAACCTCGCGAAAATCGGCTCTGTACGCACGATAGAGATCCGCTATCCGACCTACCGCGCGAGCAGAAATTTAAACGCGCGCGAGCTTTACGTGACTGAATTTTTATATGTCGTACAGAAGTAAGATCAAAATTTGCGGCATCAAAAGCGCCGCAGAAGCCCGTGCGGTGCTGGCGTGCAGCTCGGCTTTATGCGCAAATTTAGAGTGCGCGGACGGCGCCAAAAATTTACCGCAATCGGGTAGCGAGAGCTTAATAAAAAATTCTAATTTTTGCGGCGAAAATTCTGAGCGGAATTTTAATTCGGATGCCGAGAATGCTACGCGAAATTTCAATTCTGACGGCCAAAATTTCGCGCAAAATTTTAATCATGGCGGCGAGAATTTTATCTGTCGCGCACAAAATCATGCAAATTTTACGCCCGAGCAAAATTCCGATTGCGATAAAAATTTCAGTAGCGATTTGCGAAGCCAGGGCGACGGCTTGGGCGTGCGCGTGGAATTTTTGGGCGTGATATTCGTATCGAGCTCCAAGCGCCGCGTGAGTATAGATACAGCGCGCGAGATCGCGCGTATCGCGCATGAAAACGGCGTAAAGTGCGTCGGAGTTTTTGCTTTGAGCTCTGAAAAACACAGCGCCGCGCCGCACGAGTGCGAAAATTTTAGCGGCAAAGCTCGCGGCGATGAAATTTGCAAAGATAAAATTTACGCGGGCAATAGCGGAAGCGTAGAATTTTATGAAGCCGCGGAATTCTGCGAAAAGCATCTCGACGATTTGAACGTAAATTTAAACGCAAACTGCGCCACGCCCGCCTCGACGGAGGATCTGAATTCTGAAATTTTTGGCGCGGAAGCTCTAAACGAAGAGCAAATTTTAAAAATTTGTGAGATTTGCGAGCTGGACTGCGCTCAGATTTACGGACGCATAAACGCGGATTTCAAAGCGCGCCTTAACGCAGCGGGCATCGAGGCGTGGCAGGTGCTAAGCATTGGCGCTGAGATGCCGCCACTTGAGGGCTTGAGCTTCGATCGGATCTTATTCGATGCCAAAGGGGCGAGCCTGGGCGGTAACGGCGTGAGCTTCGACTGGGATCTGTTGCGACGCGTAGGGCCCAGCCGCAAAGGGCAATACGGCGCGCCGCGTGATGAAAAATACTGCGCGAGTAGCGCAACTCAAAACATAGGCAGCACAAAATACGACTCGGCTAGCGGGCGCTGCGATACGCAAAATGATGCAGTAAGTGGCGAAAAAAAATGCTATGTAGCAGGCACGGCTCAAGACTCAGACGGCGCAAGGAGCCATCTTAAACACAGCGCGATCTGTAGCGGATATAGCGAGGAGAATTTAAAGCGCGATAAAAACGGCAGCTGCGGCAATTCTTGCACGGAGCATAGCGAAAACGGAAATTTGAAGCTCAAGAGGGTTAGCGACGTGTGTTGTGCTTCTAATAGTAATGAAGTGAGCGAGCGCGCACATGATATTGTTCGATCGAGCAATACGAAACAAGAAGCGAGCGCCGATCGTCGCGCCGAAAAGAATGACGATGAGTGCAAATTTAGTGCGTGTGCTACCGCTAGGCTGAGTGGTGTAAGACCCACAAGCGAAGGCGTCAATGATCAAGGCGCAAGCGACTATGAGGCGGGCGCGCCAAATATTTCAAATGACGGCGGAGAAGTGGACAAGCTGGGTGCCACAAAAGATGATAGCGCGGATAAGCATGACGCTGCTACTAAAAGCGGGGCGATCTCTTTTATTCTTGCAGGCGGCATCGGCGCGCAAAATATCCGTGAGGCACTCGCACTGCGCCCATACGCTATCGATCTAAACAGCCGCGTGGAGGACGCGCGAGGCATTAAAGATCCACAAAAAATTTGTGAAATTTTAAAAATCATAGATGCGCGAAGCTAAATCACGGCCTACTTTGCGTGCGAGCTTTATATTTGAAACAGAAATATGGCGCCTTAAAAAGGAGAAAAAATGCATAACGACGAGCTAGGCGCGAGTAAAGTGCGACAAAGCAAAGATCCAAAATCTTTCGCGTGGAGCAAAGATCATGGCGGGCGAAATTTTGCAAATCTAAATGAGCAAAAATCACAAAGCAACCGTTCTAGTGCCGCCGATAAATCATCATGGAATTTTCAACCAAACAGAGACTACGATAAAGATCCGATAGTAATCAAAAATTATGAAAAGTTTTTTGTTTATGCCCATCTTCTTGTATTTCTTCAGGTATCAGGTCTTCTAATATCTTTTATTTGGGATATTGTAGATTTTGGGCATATATATGTAGACGATTATTTAGAAGCCTGTATAATGATATTA
>NZ_CALIBF010000164.1 GCF_938045465.1 uncultured Campylobacter sp. | reverse complement strand
ATGATAGGCTTTTGATAAAGCTTAGCGCTCTGCGGTGAAACGGAGCTTTGCGGATTTAAATTTGAAGAATTCTGCGCCGCGAAATTTAAAGAATTTTCGCTCGTTAAATTTAAAGATTTTTCTGCGCTACCGTTTTGGCGGGGAAGTCTTTGCGCGGCGGCGAAATTTAAGGTATCGCTTTTAGAAAAAGACTCGGCGGCGCAAAAACCCGGCGTAGAGCACACGGGCGTGAAACAGGACGAACCTGATAAATTTGGAATTTTATTCAAAAGCTGCGCTAAATTTAAAATTTCTTCGTGCTCGAAGTGATTTGTAAATACCGCGCGGATCGTATCGCAGCCGCGCAAGATCTCGCCGGTCTTTGGCGAAACGCGCTCGCCGCCGAAGCCCTTGCAACGCAGATTGCAGCCCGCAAAGCGAAAGAAAAGCGCGAGTCTGCCTGCGTATTTGCCCTCGCCTTGGATACTTAAAAAGCTCTCTACGAGCCTCATCCGCCCGTCTCGTAAAATGCGCGGCTTGAAATTTCATTCGAAGCGTCAGTTTGCCAGCGATTTTTTTCAGGCTTATTCGCTAAAATTTTAGCCAAAATTTCGGCGGCTGCGGCGATGTCGCCCTCTTTGACCGCCTTTTTGATACTTAGCGCGTCCTCGAAGTAAAGACACGGGATCAAAAGCCCCTCGGCGCTTAGTCTGATGCGGTTGCAGCTCTCGCAAAAATCGTGCTTGTGCGGATCGATGATACCGAAGGTGTAGCCGTCCCCGAGCGCGTAAAGCGACGCGGGCGAGCTTTGCGATTTCGGCAGAGCGGTAAAGATAAATTTACGCCTTAAAATATCTAAAATTTCGTTTGATTTTAATCCTGTAAGATCGCCGGCATGGGTGTTTTCCATAAATTCTATGAAGCGGATCTGGCAATCCTTCTCGCGGGCAAATTCCAACAAATAAATAAGCTCGTCGTCGTTGATCCCTTTTAGCGCGACGGTGTTTAGCTTAACCTTTAACCCCGCTTCAAGCGCGGCGTCAAGGCCTTCTAAGACGTTATAAAGCACGCCGCGCTGAGCTATAAATTTAGCCCGCTCCGGTCGCAGCGAGTCAAGCGACATATTGATGCGCTTTAGCCCGGCGTCTTTCAGGGCGCGCGCGTAGTTTTTGAGATAATATCCGTTGGTAGTAAGCGCAAGATCGATACCTGGGGCGTAATCCGCGATCATCTTTATAAAATCCTCGATCCCCTTTCGCACCAGTGGTTCGCCGCCCGTGATACGGATCTTTTTTACGCCGCCGTCGATCGCAACTTTGACGAATAAAAACATCTCCTCAAAGCTTAAAATATTCTCTCGAGGCACCCAGTTAAACGGCGTAGCAGGCATGCAATATCTGCATCTGAAATTGCACCGCTGCGTAACCGAAATGCGCAAATAATCGATCGTTCGTCCAAATTTATCAATTAGCATATTTTGCCTTAATATCAATTTGCGGCGATTATATAAAAAACAAAGCGATTTTGCAAAATTTTATTTTTATATTGCTCAGGCTATTTTCTTACCGAGCCGATGAGCTCTTTAAGCTGATCTAGTAGCGGTCTGATCTGCTTTTCTACCCGCTCGTCGATCATCGTAGGCACTACATCTAGTCTCTGCTCTATCGTCTCGTCGATCACGTCTGCAATCGCGTTTATATCGATATTGGGAGCGACTTTACCGCCCGAATCGATCATCTCTTTTAGCTCCTCGACCTTCTTTTTAAGCAGATAATTTTCCTGCATAGCGTCAGTCAGCACCTGATCGAAGCGTTCGAATTTTTTATCCGCTTGCTTATCCTTAAAATATATGACGAAAAACATCAAAAATATAACGACGCAAAGTCCTAAAATGATGATAGTGTTAAGATCCATAGGGGTTCCTTAAAATAAATTTACAAAAACAAAAGCGAAAAACGCAATGCCCAAGTAGCCGTTGAGCGTGAAAAACGCGCGATCAATCTTGCTAAAATCTTTCTGCACGATCCTGTGCTCGAAGTACAGGATCGTCGCGCACGCAGCCACGCCCAAATAGGCAAAAAAGCCTAAATTTGCCGCTGCGCAAAACAGCAGCCAAAAAAGCACTGCTACGGCGTGAAAAATTTTAGAGATAAACATCGAAGCTTCCTTGCCATAAAGCGCAGGGATACTGTAAAGCCTCGCCGTGCGGTCAAATTCCATATCTTGAAGCGAATATAGCACGTCAAAGCCGCCCACCCAAAACACTACCCCGAGGCACAGCAGCACCGACCACAGCGGAATTCCGCCGCTAACGGCGATCGCTCCGGCAATCGGCGCAAGCCCCAGGCAAAAGCCGAGCATCAAATGCGCAGTCTCGCTAAAGCGCTTAAAATACGAATACCCGCCTAATGCCGCTAAAATCGGCATCGAAAGCTTAAACGCCAAAGGATTTATGAACGCCGAAACCGCTATGAAAACCACCGCGTTCGCGATGATGAAAAGCAGCAAATTTCCGCGCCCGATCCGTCCGTCCACGCTAGGGCGCGAAGCGCAGCGCGGATTGGCGCGGTCGATATCCTCGTCCAAGTAACGATTTATCGCCATCGCGAAGCTTCTCGCGCTTACCGCGCATAAAATCCCTAAAAAAAGCGACTTCCAGCCGAACCACACCGAGCCGCTTTGCAGCTTGCTTGCAGTAATCATCGCCGTAAAGATAAACGGCAGCGCGAAAACCGAGTGTTTAAAAACTA
>NZ_CALIBF010000163.1 GCF_938045465.1 uncultured Campylobacter sp. | reverse complement strand
ATTCAGCTATCGCTGTTGTAGCTGCTTCTGCATAAGCTTTCTCAAAGTTCTTAACTAGTTTATAGTCATCAGCTTTGATACCAGCATCTTTAAGAGCCGCTTTGAAAATGTCACCGTCTGTATAGCGGTATTTATTAACGCCTTTAGCGTCATCTTGTTTAATAAGTTCGAACTTAGCGTTCTCGAACTTAATCTCTTGTGTTTGCTTCTCCATAGGAGGCCTCCTGTAAGGTTAAATATAGTTTTGAACATTTCGATCAATAACTCATAGCATATAGACTATTTTAAAAATAATCACCACATGCAGGTCCTGAAGCATCTGTATCAGATTTTCCCTAGAAGATACGATTGCAATCACCATGTGACAGTATATACTTAGTAAGCTATATTACTAATGTTCTATATAAATAATATATAGCTCAAAATTATTCAGAATTGAATATAACAAGGTACTATAAGCATATAGCCTATAGTACCTTGTTGAAGTTAATCAATAACGGTTGTAAACATGATATTATCAACCTAGAGTCTTGAGACTCTAGGATAGCCTTTATAGATATTTTAAAATGAAATTTAAGGTAGTATATACCCGCGTAGCAGCGGGCAAACGAATAGAATTCTGCCTGCGCGGCGGCAGGCAAAATTCTTTAAAATTTTAAATTGCAAAAATTTAGAATTTTAAAATTTACGACTTAGCGGATCTCTTTTAGCTGTACGACTTCGCCGGCAAGCATCTCTTCGGCACTCTCTCCGGATTCTGCCGCCAAATCCCT
Source organism: uncultured Campylobacter sp. (assembly GCF_938045465.1). Lineage (GTDB taxonomy): Bacteria > Campylobacterota > Campylobacteria > Campylobacterales > Campylobacteraceae > Campylobacter_B. Next base: position 13,573 of record NZ_CALIBF010000163.1, on the reverse strand, counting down.
TTTTTTGGCAAGATCGACGTTTTTGATCTGCAGATCGAGGTCGTTTCGCTTAGAGGCCTTATCCAGTGCCTCCTCGCGGGTAATGATGCCATCTCTGTAAAGATCGAGCAGGTGCTGATCGAAGGTCTGCATGCCGTAGGTGTTGCGACCATCGGCGATCGCGTCTGGAATTTCATCGTCGCGCGCATCAAGTATCATATCCTTAATACGGGTGTTTTTGCGTAGAATTTCGACGACGGCTACGCGCTTGCCTTCGACAGTACGGGCAAGGCGCTGAGAGATGACCGCCTCTAGGACAGATGCTAGCGTCATTCGGATACGCTCCTGCTCAGCCTGCTCAAACATCGCGATGATTCGGTTTACCGTCTCTTTTGCGTCAATAGTATGCACCGTCGAAAACACTAAGTGGCCCGTTTCTGCGGCGTGAAGCGCGGTCTCGATCGTCTCTAAATCGCGCATCTCGCCCACAAATATAACGTCCGGATCCTCTCGTAGCGCGGCGCGAAGCGAATCGGCGAAGTTATTGCAGTCCTCACCGATAGCGCGCTGATTGATGATGCATTTATCGTCTTTAAATACGAACTCTACGGGGTCTTCGATCGTAACGACGTGGCTGGTTCTTTGTCTATTTATACGATTTATCATGCTTGCGATCGTTGTCGTCTTTCCGCTTCCGGTAGGTCCAGTAAGCAGCACGACGCCGCGCATAGCCGTGTCGCAAATATCTTTGATCGAAGGCGGCAAACCTAGATCGTCGATCTCTGGAATTTTAACCGGTATCGTTCGGAAAACCGCGCTGATACCGTCGATCTGAAAGAAAATATTAACGCGGAAGCGATAATCTTCGTTTAGCTTATAGGTAAAATCCACGCTCTTTTTCTCGATAAGCTCAGGAAAGCGCGTGATGAGAAGCTCCTTAGCTAGCGTCATCGCATCCTCTTTTAAAAAAGGCGTCTTGCTGAATTTTACGAGCTCGCCGTGTATACGCCCTCTAATAACCGCGCCTGATTTTATGTGAAGGTCGCTACCGCCGTTTTGGATTAGAAATTCCAAATATTTATTTAGCCTATCTCGCTGCTTAAAATCCAGCGTAGAAGCGTCAACTTGATACTGCGAATAATCTATAGAACCCGCCATCATTTCTCCTTTTTAAGTGTTTTTATTATCTCTTTAAATGCCTCTTCAAAAGCCGCTAGCCCGTCATCCAGCAGCTTTTTATACGCCTTTTTCATATCGATCTTCGCATCCGCTACGCGCGCGAAAAATTCCTCTATCTCTTCATCGCTCGGCGGCGTTTTGGGTTTTTGATCGCCGCTTACAAAAGCCTCTATGGTCTCAAGCGGCGCGGTATTTACGCAGCCCGGATACATCAGCTCGCTTACGTAGTAATCCTTCGGTAGATCGTCTCCTTTTACCCCCGTGCTCGCAAACAGCGGCTTTACGTAGTTTAAATTTTCTTTAGCGATGATATTGTAGCACTTCGCGGCGTTCATTATGCCGATTTTACCGGTAGGAAGACCCGCCGCTGCCATTTTTTCATCCAGTAACCTATCGAAGCGGCTAACGAAGATGCTAATTACGGTTTTTGGTAAATTTGCCTTCGGGAAGTAGCGGCGAAAGCCCGCGATACCCTCTTTTATCGCCTCGATACATTTTGCGGTTTGCTCGGGCGAAAAAACCAAGGTCGCGTTTACGCTGATCCCTTTTTTTAGCAGATCACGCATCGCTTCGTAGCCCGCCTTGGTCGCGGGGATTTTTATCATTACGTTTGGCATGCCGATCGTGCTATATAAGTGCTTGCCCTCGCGGTACATCGCCTCGGCGTCGTCTGCGAAATATGGATCAACCTCGATACTTACAAAGCCGTCATCGCCGTTAATAAAATTTTTAAGAAGGCTCTCCGCCGCACTTCTGATGTCCGCAGTGGCTAAAATTTCATACAGCTTTTTAGGCTCTTTTTTTCTAAATTCCTCTTTAGCCGCATCGTATGCGGGGGAGCTTAGGATCGCGTTTTTAAAGATCGCAGGATTGGAAGTAGCGCCGTTAATTATCCCTTTTTTGATCAGCTCGTCGAAATCTTTATCGATAAAATCGCGCTCCAAAAAGTCGCACCAAAGGCTGAAATTTAGGGCTTTATCATACATATTTCATAATCTCCTTCAAATCCTTTTTTTCAATGCAGACGCTCGCATGCTCTTTTAAAATCTCATTCGCGCAAAAGGCGATTTTAAATCCCGCCTCGCGAAACATCGAAACGTCGTTCGCGCCGTCTCCCACGCACATTACTTCGCTCGTCTTTAGACCCATCAGCGATTTAAGCTGCGCAAGCAGCGCGCCTTTTGAGTATCCAAACATCATCTCGCCGCCGAAAAGCCCGGTTAAAATTCCGTCCTTTTCATGCAGATAGTTCGCAAAGCTTGCGTCAAAACCCAGTTTTTTCTGCGCGGCATCGGTAGCAAGATGAAATCCGCCGCTAAAGACGATCACCTTTATGCCTTTATTTTTCAGATACGCGACGATCTCGTTAGCACCGCAAACAAAAGGCAGGCTTTCTGCGATAGCTTTAGCATCGCTAAGCTTCATCCCCTTTATCAGCGCCACGCGCTCGCTAAGGCTCTCGAAAAAATCAAGCTCGCCCGCCATCGCGCGCTTCGTAATTTCGCTAACTTGTCGCTGCGTGCCCATTTTAGCGGCGAAAAAACCTATCGTCTCGCCGTCCATCAGCGTAGAATCAAAGTCGAAAACACAAAGCTTTATCATAAATATCCTCGCAAAAATTTAGGAATTATAGCTAATTTAAGTTTAAGTTTTTTGGAATTAGCATAAATTTTTCGCTTTTTGCGACCTCGTAAATTTTGCTCCTAACCCCGAAAGAGCACAAATTTATATATTTTTTCTCGCCGAAATATAAAATTTCATCTTGATGATAATGTCCCTCGATGATTAAATTTGCCGCGTAAAAATCGATCTTCGGCGCGATTATATCCTTAAAATTTGGCATTTTTTTGTATAGGTTTTTTCCATCCTGCGATTTTAAGATCATCTTTGAAATTTTAAATTTTAAAGCGCGATCGAGCAGATCCATAAATTTCAGAAAAGCTCTGTTTCGCAGCGAAAGCAGCGCAAACTGCGTCAGGCGCGGCAAAAACAGATCGCCGTGCGCTATCTGCACCGCCTCACCGCTCTCGCAGATAAATTTCACGGGCTGCGCGGCGTTTGGATAAACTTTTGCGCGGGGGAAAATTTCGCGCAGATTAAAATCGTGGTTGCCCTCGAAGTAAAAAATTTCGCATTTTCGCGACAGCTCGTTTATTAGCGCGATCTCCTCTTCGTAGAAGCGCTGCACGTAGGTCGTGTTTGCTAAAAAATCAAACATGTCGCCCATCATAAAAATTTGAGGCGGCAGGCTTTGTGCAGAATGCAGCGCGCGCAAGAATTTCAAAAATTGCGGCCTACTCGCGCCCGCGTGCGCATCGCCGATAAAGATCGCGCCGGGTTTTATCGTCTGAATTTGATCATTTCGCATTTAGGCTCCGGCGCGTGACGGCTTTTGCGAAAAAGCTCATCGCTTAAATTCCGTGCGCGATGCGCGGTAGAGCCGTAGCTTCGGCGAATCCGCACATTAAATTTGCGTTTGCGACTGCCTGCGACGATGCTCCGCGCAAAAGATTATCGATCGCCGAGTTGATCCAAATTTTATCGCCCGCAGTTTTTACAAAAATATCGCAAAAGTGCGTCCCTACGACGTTTTTTATGCTCACGGGCTCGCTTCGGACGCGCACGAAAGGCTCGTTTGCGTAAAATTCCCGTAGCACCGCCTCTGCATCCACACTCTTTTGCAGTACGCCAAACGCGCTAACCAGCATTCCGCGCGTAATCGGCAGCAAATTCGGCACGAAAAGCGTGCTAAATTCGCCGCCTCTTAAAATTTGCAGCTGCTCTTTGATCTCGTCTGCGTGGCGATGCGAGATCGGCGAGTAGGCACCCGCGTTTTCGTTCACGCTTACGAAATGGCTGCTTGCTTTGAGGGCCTTGCCCGCGCCGCTTACTCCGCTTTTTGCGTCGATAAATACGCCGAGGGCGGGATCGAGTAGCCGCACGAACGGCGCGAGCGCCAAAATAGAGCAGGTAGGATAGCAGCCAGGATTTGCCGTAAGGCGCGCGGCGCAGATCTTTTCGCGATTTAGCTCGGGCAGTCCGTAAACGGCGTGGGCTAAATTACGAGGGTCTAAATGCGCGGTGTAATTTTTCTCGTAAAGCTCGCGGCTTAGGCGGTAATCGGCGGATAGATCGACTACCTTGACGCTTTTAAATTTTAAAATTTCGCGGGCAAATTCCATCGCTTTTCCATGCGGCAGCGCCAAGAAAATAAGATCGCATCTTTGTGCCGCAACGCGAGCGTCCGCAGCTTCTACGCGCATCTCAAACACGCCGCGAAGCTGCGGGAAAATTTCGCTTATCTCGCCCTGCGTAGAGGCGCCCAAATACGAAATTTCAAAGCCCGGGTGGGACAGTAGAGCCTTAATCAGCTCAAGCCCAGTATAGCCGCTAACGCCGATGATGCCTACTTTTTTCACGCTAATTCTCAAATTTAATCGGCTTGTATTCGACGCTTAGAATTTCCACATCGCGTGTGCCTGATGGTAGTTGAAGCACCACCTCATCGCCCTCGGCTTTGCCTAAAAGCTGGCGCGCAAGCGGCGTATTGATATTGATAAGTTTGCGCGAGATGTCCGCCTCGCTAAGGCCTACGATAGTGTAAACCTCCTCCCGCTCGGTCTCTACGTCCATAAAGGTAACGGTGGAGCCGAATTTTACGCGGTCGTGCTCGTAGGTCGAGGGGTCGATGATCTTTGAGCGAGAGACGATATCGCTAAGCTCGGCGATGCGCGAGAGCAAAAACGCCTGCTCTTCGCGCGCTGCGTGGTACTCGGCGTTTTCTTTCAGATCGCCGTGTCCGCGCGCGATGTCGATCTGCTGCACGATGTGAGGCAGCTTCACGCTCTGAAGCTCTTTGAGCTCGGAGGTGATCTTTTCATATCCGTAAAGCGTCATTGGTTCGGTCGTCATAATCTTCCTTTCTTTTTATCAAATTATATAAGCTTTAGCCTTAAAATTTTAGCTCGCAGGCTGCGTTAAAATTTTTGCCACGTTTTCGCTGGAGCCGAATTTCAGATAATCTCGCAGCTTCTCGCTCGCAAGTTTAAATTTCGCGGCGTCGCAGCGCTCGTATGCGGCGAGTAGGTTTTGCGCGCTTACTTCGCCTTGCAAAAGCTCCTCATGTAGCGGCTCCTCGCCCAAAAAATCAAAAATAATATTCGCAAGCCCCACGTGCTTTAGCTTTACGAGCTTTCGCGCGAGCCAAACGTCAAACGCGCGAGCCTTGTAGCACAGCACGAACGGAGTGCCGATGAGCGCCGCCTCAAGCGTCGCCGTACCCGAGCAGATGAAGGCGAAATCGCAATCCTTAAGCGTGGCGGGAGTATCGTTTGCGATGCTAAAGCCGTCCAGAGGCCCGTAAATTTCATCTCTTTGATCCATCAGATGCGGCGGGATTATTAAGACTCGCTCGCTATTTTCAAATTTAGGCACAAGGGCTCTAAAAATCGGCATCAGTCTTGAAATTTCAGCCCTGCGCGAGCCCGGCATAAAGGCGATCTTGCCCTGCTTTTCGTAGCTTGTTTTTTGGAATTTTATCTCGTCAAGCAGCGGATGTCCTACGAAAAAATAGCGAGCACGGCTCTGAGCCGCTAAATTTAAAGACGCAGAATTCTGTGCGGAGCACGGCTCGTCAGAGCTTTGCGACGCGAAATTCTGCGAGATGCCTTGCCTGGTGAGATTTGGCTCATTAGAATTCTCGGTCTCGGAATTCTGTTCGCAAAAATTACCGGAATTCTGTGCCTTAGAATTTTGATCCGCGAAATTAGGCGCAGAATTTGGCGAAATAAAATTTTGCTCGCTCGGGCGCGCGGTATTCTCTTTCGGCGCCGCGTCTTTATCTTTTGCTTCTTGTGCTGCAGCGTCTTTGTTCTTCGCTTCTTGCGGCACAGCGCCTTTATCTCCCTTGCAATCCGCGCCGAAAAATTTTGCCTCAAAAGGCCAGATGGAGAGCAGATTGTCGCAAAACGCCTTCAGCTTCTCCGCTCTGTGCGGCTTCCATGCCCAAACCTGCGGCAGGATATAATATGAAATTTCCGCGCGCGCGCCGCTTTCTTTGATCGCGCGAGCTAGCGGTAGATTAAACGCGGGCGAGTCGATTAAAAGCACGCGATCGCACTCCGCCGCAAGCCGCGTCATCTGCGTTATCACGCGCTTGGCTTTTAAAATTAGCGGTAGAATTTCTATAAAACCCATCGCAGAAAATTCGCTGCTTTTATAGATCGGCGAGCCCAGCTTTTCATCAAAAATTCCGCAAATCTCGCAAGCGGGATTGAGCCTTTTAAGATGCGCTAGAACCTCTTTGAAATGCAGGTTCGCCGAGGGTTCTAGGCAAGAGATTAAATATTTCAAATTTAGCCTTTTAAATTTTTGTTAATTATAGCAAAATGTGCTAAAATTAAGCCGACAAAGGATTTAAGATGAGAAATTTTAAAATTTTAGCGCTATGCGGCGCGTTCGTGATGTTGCTGGGCGGTTGCGGCGGCTCGCCGGGGTATCAAAAGCGGCAGATCTCCGAAGATCCCGCTAAAACCGCGCGATTTGAGGCGCTTAGCAAGCTAGGCTCGCCCGCACTCGTCGCTAAAGCCGCAGCTAGCGAGATCGCAGCGGACACGGGCGGTGCAAAACCCCATGTTAAGGTTGCGCGGTTTGCCTTCCTCGGAGAAATTAGCGCACAAGGAAGCGATCTGATCTACGCCTACTCGCTAAGCCCAGGCTGGGCGAGCCTGAAAAGCTCCGATCGGCAAAAATATCTCAAATTGCTAACCAAGGATATTACCGAAAATGACTGCAACGCACCTAGTACGCGAGCTTTATTGCGAAGCGGAGTGCGTGAAGTGCACCGGTTTTTCTACGATTATCCGAGCTCGCACCTACTTGATTTGCAGGTGAGCGAGGAGATATGCCGCAAAGCAGGGTTATAGATAATCTCGCGTAATTTTATGTCGCAGATTTACATCGGCGCGAAAGCGAAATTTTATGGTGCAAAATCTGCGATAATTTAAAAGATAAATTTTGCGGCGAGTTGCGGAGTGCGGTCGCAAAATTTAATTTAAGAAATTTCGAAAGTGAAATTTAGGCGATGAAATTGCGTGTCAGGCTATAAAAAGCTATAAAAATTTGTAGCGAAAAAAGATAAAATTTCGTAGCAAAAAAGCGGAATTTTTCTATGAATTTTGTGATCTAAGTTTCGTGATGGAATTTTTGCGAAAAAATTTGACACGATGAAATTTTACGCCACGCAAACTAAGTAGCAATTTTTGCATAGTAAAGAATTGAGTGCTAGAATTTTGCAGATAGAATTCCGCCCCGATAGGTCTGTCGCGAAATTTTAGTTAAAGAGAGAATATGAAAGAAATTTTAATCACCAACGACGATGGATTCGAAGCGCGCGGTCTTTTGGAGCTCGCAAGTGCGCTAAGATCGGTCGCAAACGTAACCATCGTAGCGCCAAGCTCGGAGAAATCGGCATGCTCGCACTCGCTCACGCTCACACGCCCGCTTAGATTTGTAAAGCTCGACGACGGATTTTTCAAACTCGACGACGCTACGCCCGCAGACTGCGTGTATTTGGCGCTCCGCGCGCTGTATAACCATAAGCCCGATCTTGTGATAAGCGGCATAAACCACGGCGCCAACGTCGCGGAGGACGTGACCTATTCGGGCACGTGCGGAGGCGCGATGGAGGGGGTTTTGCAAGGCATTCCCGCGCTTGCGGTGAGCCAGTTTTACGTCGCGGACTCGCTGCAGCGATACGGATTTGATCTCGCGTGCGAGCTCGCGGTGGAATTGGTTGAAAAAATCTTTAAAAAAGGCTTTCCTCTGCCGCCGAAGCAGTTTTTAAATTTAAACGTTCCTGCCGTTTCAAAGCAAGATTTCAAGGGGCTAACGGTTGCGCCATGCGGCGAGAAGCTCTACGATACCGACGCGCAGCTAAACCGCAATCCGCGCGGAATAGAGTATTATTGGCTCGGCAAATCTACGTTCGACTTTGATGCGAGCAGGAATGAAAACAGCGATATTTCGGTGCTTTTTGAGGGGCGGGCGACGCTAAGTCCGATTAAGCTAAATTTGACCGCGCACGAGCAGATGAGCGCGCTAGAAGGGTGGATGAAAAACGATGAGTGAGGTCGTAGTAGACCGCTTTTCGCGCTCGCGCCTACTTTTCGGCGAGGATTTCGCAAGGCTGCAAAGCGCTAAAATTTTAATCTGCGGCTGCGGCGGCGTGGGCGGAGCGGCGATAGAGGCGCTGTATCGCAGCGGTGCGGTAAGCTTAAGCGTAATCGATTGCGATCGCTTCGAGATAACCAACCAAAATCGCCAGCTTGGAAGCGAGCATGTAGGCGAGCTAAAATGCGAGGTTTTCGCGCGCAAATTTAAAGGCGTGACGCCGATCGTCGCTAGGATTGGCGAGGAATTTTTATCGGAATTTGATCTAGCAAAATTTGATTTCGTCATCGATGCGATCGACGACGTGGGCGCCAAGATCGCGCTTGCGCTGCGCTGCAGCGAGGCGGGCGTAGGATTCGTAAGCTCGATGGGCGGCGCAAAGAGGCTCGATCCCGCTAAAATCGAAATCCGCTCAATCTGGCGGACGCAAGGCGATCCGCTCGCGCGCAAGATCAGATATGAGCTGCGAAAGCACGGCTTTGCGGGCGATTTTGACGTCGTTTGTTCAAGCGAGCCGCCGCGCGTCAAATCGATGGGCAGCTTCATGGGCGTGACCGCGAGCTTCGGGCTTTTCATCGCAAGCTACGTCGTGCGCAAGCTGATAGGCGAGCGATAAATTTAAACGCTTAAAATTTTATAGCGTTTCGGAGTGTGGATCTGCCTGATCGTGTTTAGCGGTTAAATTTTAGATATTTTGAGCTTTTGATCTGAGCGCGCTTTGCATGCGGTACGGCGCGGCAAGTGCTTTGCGGACGCGTGCGGTTAAAATACAAAGCGGCGAAAGCGGAATTTTACCGAGCGACGAAGATAAAATTTGCTCGGCGCGAAGGTGAAATTTCATTGCTGCGAAGGATAAAATTTTATCCGCAAAGATCGACGCAAGTTTGCGTGCGAGATGAAATTTAAGGACCACGCGAGCTACACGCACATATTGATGCATACGGCGTGTCATTTTAGCAGGTGCCAAATAGCGGCCTAGGATTAAAATTTAAATACGCGGATCGCAAGCTTGCTTGTGAGCGAAATTTTGATTGAATTAAGTTCGCGCAGCTATCCTATGCGGCGTGTTTCATAGTAATGAGGCTTGAAATTCTATCGCGACTTTACGCTTTCCGATGCAAAAAGAGGCGCGCTCAGGCAAGTAAAACCAAATTAGCGCGCATCGGCCGCCACGTAGCGCCTAAATAGCGCAACGTGTAAGCAAGGCTCAAGCAAACGCAGCGGCAAGCTTACTTCTAAATTCCATTTTTTACCGCTCGCAAAAAGCGGAATTTAGAAATTTAATTTAAAGGAGCAGCGATGAATGAAATTTTTACACGCACGAGCGTGCGGAATTTTACCGAAAAAATGCCGAGCGACGATCAGATCGAGCTCGTGCTAAAAGCCGCGATGCAAGCCCCTAGCGCAGGCAACCAGCGCTCATGGGAATTTTACGTAGTGCGCGATCGCACCGCGCTTACGCTACTTAGCAGCGTCGGCACCTACGGCGGCTGCACGAAGGATGCGCCGCTTGCGATCGTGGTCTGCACGCGCAAAAGCGGCTTAAAATTCCAGCCCTACGCTCGCTACGACTGCGCTTGTGCGGCAGAAAATCTCTGGCTGGCGGCGCACCATTTGGGGCTTGGCACCACGTGGCTGGGCGTAGCGCCCGATATTTACGCAATGGAGCGCGTAAGAGAAATTTTGGATCTGCCTGGGCATTTAGAGGCGTTTTGCATTATGCCTTTGGGCTTTCCGTCTCGCGTCACAAAGGCGCATTCACGCTTTGAGCCCGCTAAAATTCACTTCGTAGGCTAGATATGTTTATTTCGCAGAGTAAAATCGACGATCTTATCGCAAGCGACGGCGCGTTTTTGGACCTTACGACCGAGCTTTTGCAGGACTTCGTGGATCTAAACGCGCCCGCGCGACTTTCTATCGTAACGAGGCAGGATCTGATCTTTAGCGGCGGGGGGATTGCGCGCGAAGTGGCGGCGCGCTTTAGTTGCGAGACGCAGCGACTAGCGCGCGAGGGAAGCGCATTTTGCGCAGGGGATGAAATTTTTAGCGCGCAGGGGAGCTTCGAGAGCCTGCATAAAGCTTGGAAGATCGTTCAGATCGTGTTTGAGTACTCCTGCAAAATTTCTACCTACGCGCACGAGATGGTTGCGCTGATGCGAGAGGCTAATCCGCGCTGCGTGCTGGGTGCGACACGCAAGAGCTTTCCTTTTGCGAAGGAGCTTTGCGTAAATGCGCTGATCGCGGGCGGCGGAACGATGCACCGCCTGGGGCTGCACGACAGCGTCCTATTTTTTTCAAACCACATCCGCGCGTTTGCGAGCTTTAGCGAGTTTTGCGCGCAGATCGCTAAATTTAAAGAGCGCGCGCCCGAGCGAAAGATCATGATCGAAGTGGCGAGCGAGCGCGAATTTAGCGAGCTTTTAAGTTACGCGCCGGATGCAATAATGTGCGATAAGATGAGCCCTAGCGAGCTTAGAGCCTGCGTTTTGAGGCGAGATGAGACGGCGCCGCAGATTAAAATTTGCGCTGCGGGCTGTATAAATAAAAATAACTGCGCCGAGTTTGCAGCTACCGGCGCGGACGTGCTCGTAAGCTCGGCGGTTTGGAATCAGGGCGTGTGCGATCTAGGCGGAAAGATAGAATTTATCTAAATATTAAATTTTAAATTTAAGGCGCGGAAGTCTAAAACAAGGCATAAAAACGCGATTTATTAATAAATAAGAGTATATTTTGTAAAATTCTTAAAATTTCAAAAAAAAGGATTTTCATGAAAAAAATTGCTTTTATTTTAGCACTTACGGCAAGCGTTTCATTCTGCGCGGATCAGCTGATAATCGCAGCCGGCGGCGGATATAAAAAGCCCGTCTCAGCCGTGATCGAAAATTTGAAAAAAGAGGGCATGGATGTGGCGGGATCGTTTGCCAACCTTGGCCAGCTCGTCATTCAATCGCGCGAGAATAAAATTTCATTCATCGTGGGCGACGAGGCGTTTTTGAAAAAAAGCGATCTAAATATCACTAAATTTGAGCGCATCGGGCGCGGCACGCTTGTTTTGGTGACGCCGAAAAATATCAAAATACAGGGCGTATCGGAGATCGCAAAGTTCGATAAAATCGCGATGCCAGATCCCAAAAAGGCGATTTACGGTATCAGGACGAACGAGTTTTTACAAAATACCAAGATGGACGGAGTAAAAGATAAAATTTTAGCCGTCGCGGGCGTGCCGCAGGTAGTCGCTTACGTCATCAACGGCGAGGTGCAGGCGGGCTTTATCAATAGCACCGAAGCGGTCGCCAAAAAAGATGAGTTCGGCTCGATCATCTACATCGACGAGAGCCTCTACAGCCCCGCATACATCGGCATCGCAAGGCTTAGCGCGTGCAGCGATGAAGCGCTTTGCGAAAAGGTGATGAAGGAGTTTAAGTCGGATCGCTCAAAAGAGATTTTTTCAAAATTCGGCCTTAAATGAGCGACATAGCTTGGATCGCGCATCCTTTGCTTTTAAGCGTCAAAGCCCTGTTTTGTAGCTTTTTGCTGTTGATTACGGTAGGGCTTGCGATTGCGTATTTTTTAGCCTTTAGTAGATCGAAGCTTAAAAAAATCGTCGAAATTTTAGTGATTTTTCCGCTCATCTTCCCGCCGATCGCGACGGGATTTTTGCTTCTTTACATCTTCGGAAAGAGCGGATTTATCGGCTCTGCGTTAAATTTAGACATCGTTTTTAACTTTTCTTCATTGGTAATCGCCGCATTTTTGGTGGGGCTGCCGCTGTTTGTAAAGCCCGTGTGTGCGAGCTTTGAGCTCTTTCCGAAGAGCCTAATCGAAGCCGCGCAAATTTTAGGCAAAAACAGAGCTCAAATTTTCCTCTTCGTCATCCTTCCAAGCTCGCTTAAAACGCTCGGCTCCGCGCTCATTCTAGCGCTCTCGCGCGGACTTGGCGAAGTGGGTATTACGCTGATGCTGGGCGGAAATATCGTGGGCAAAACCGACACGTTAGGCCTTGCGATCTACAATGCCGTGTATGACGGAGAGAACGAGCGGGCGCTGATTTTAAGCGTTTTGCTCGTAATTTTCAGCTTGATCTTATTCTTCGCGATAAGCCTTTTAGATAAAAAGCAAAATTTATCTAAATAAGAAAAATTATTTTTTAAGTATTTTTTGGATAAAATTACACTCGCATTTTATTTTAAAGGATTTTTCATGAAGAAATTTTTAATTTCATCAATTTTAGTCGCAAGCGCCTTGATCGCTCACGAGCACGGCGATATGCAAAATTTCGACCCTAAGACCGGCAAGCACCTTGTCATCGCGATGGAGCAGCTGGGCGAGAAGGGCAACGTAACCGTCGGCGAGGTCGTAGCGGTCGAGACGAACTACGGCGTGGCGTTTTTCCCGAATTTAAAAGGTCTTACTAGCGGCGTGCACGGCTTTCACGTGCATCAAAATGCCGACTGCGGCGCGACCGAGAAGGGCTTAGGCATGAAAGCGGGCGGTCACTGGGATCCGAGCGATACCAAAAAGCACTCGTTTGCTTGGGACGATAGCGGCCACAAGGGCGATCTGCCTGCACTTTTCGTCGATGCTGAGGGCAATGCGGTCTATCCGGTGCTAGCTCCGAAGATCAAGAGCCTAGATGAGCTAAAGGGCCACTCGCTGATGGTTCACGTAGGCGGCGATAACCACAGCGACCATCCGAAGCCGCTCGGCGGCGGCGGCGCTAGAATGGTCTGCGGCGTTATAAAATAAGCGCTCGACAAAATACTTTGCGGAGCTTTCGCGCTCCGCAAATCTTTTCGATAAAATCAACCTCGCAAATTCAAGACGAAAGATGATCCTCGCGCTCAATCAGCATAAGGGCGTAAATTCCTGCCGTTACCGCCAAAATCACCGCCGCAATTAAAATCGTATATAAACCCAAGATCTTTTGTAAAAGCGCCGAAGCGATGCCGCCCGCAACGAAACTGATTACGAGGGCTGCGTATATAAAAACCGAGCGCTTATCTTCGCTTTTACGGTGCATTACGTATTCGCCCAAAGAGATCATCGTCTTTTTGAGATTGCCCGTAGTAAAGGCATTGTTATAGCCTCTGCCGGCGACCTCGCTAAACGCCGTCGTTTGCATAGCCATCCCCAGTGCAAGCGGCGGCACAATATAGATATCTGGCATATCCGCAGGCAAAAATCCCACGATGGCGCAAAACGTAATCAGCGGCACTATCGTAGCAAGCCGCCAAAACGCGCTATG
>NZ_CALIBF010000162.1 GCF_938045465.1 uncultured Campylobacter sp. | reverse complement strand
AGATATCAAGTTTCATTAGGGCTGCGCTGTTTTCGCGCACGAGTGAGCCGTTTGACAAAACGAGCAGCTTCTGCGGCAGGCGCAACGCCTTTAGCGCGTCCACGAGCTCGGCAAAGCGCGGATGCAGCGTAGGCTCGCCGTTTGCCGTGATCGTGATGACGTCAATGCCCACGTGGCTTTGCAGCGCAGTTTTCAGCTCGGCGATGACCGGGCCGATCTCACAGGGCTCGCTCATCGCGCTCACCGGCTTGCCCGCGCCCAGCTCGCAATAGACGCAGTTGAAGTTACACTGCTTGCGCTGCGGGCTTAGATCGATGCCGAGGCTGCGCCCGAACCTACGCGAGGTCACGGGCCCGAAAATATATCTCATTTTTGCTCCATGATTTGATTTGCGAATGACGGCGTTTTTGGCGCAAGATTTCGCCTTAAATTTTACTTTGCGGAATTTAATTTGCAAAATTTTAATTTGAAATTCTGCCTCGTGAAATTTTACTGAAATTTGCTTTTAAAAAATTTAGCTAGAAAATCCCGCTTTGAAATTTTACGTAGCAAGTTTATACCGATCTTAAGCCTCGCGCCAATAACGCTTTGTATCAAGCTTTTAAAATTCTACGTAGCAAATTTATACCTTGGAATTTAACTTCTGCGTGCCGAAATTTAGCGCCGTTTTTATGCGAAATTTCATTTCTACGCTCCGCCCCCGCTACGATGAAATTTTAAGCTTAGAGTTTTGAATTTATCCTTAAATTTAGGGGGCTGTGCGAAATTCATAAAAAATTCACCTTATGTGCGGACGAGCGAGCTTTGAAATTCCAAAATTCCGGGAATTTTGCTAAAATTGCGAGCAAATTTGAAGCGAGGTTCGATTTGACTATTTACGATTTGGAGCGCCTGCGACTGGACGCGAAAAAGCACGTGGAGCAGCTAAAGCTGATTGCCGTCATAAGCACGGTGGCGCTGTTTGCGGTATTCGGCGTCATCGCGTATTTCGCGCGCAGGCAGGGCGTGCAGAGTTTTAGCGCGACGATGCTTATGCTGCTGGCGATCGCCTCGCTTGCCGTTAGCCTTAAAGAGGTGCACTTAAACGGCTGGCAAAAGGATCTCATCGGCACGGAAAATATCTTGAAATTCGGCGCGGTCGCGATCTCGTTTTTGATCTTCAAATACTCTGCGGCCTTGCCGCAGGCGCTGATAGGCTTGGCCGCGCTTGCGCTTGCGGTGTGGCTAGCGACGCGGCTTTACGCGCTCGGCGTAAAAAGCATGCAGGAGATCTTTACGGGGCGGTACCGCCAAAGCTACAAACAGCACTATCTAGCGCCTTTTGTGCGCGAGCTCGGCTACGAATACGTCTCCTACGGCAGCGTGCCTTTTTGGCGCGTGGTGCAGAGCGATCTGTTCGAGTTCATCGAAAATCTGCGCGGCAACGACCGCGTGGGCGGCGCGTGGCAGGGGGTGAGCTTCGAGTTTAGCGATGTGAGCTTTTTTCATCAAAATTTGCAGCACGAGCTCGCGGGGGCGTTTTTCGTAGCGGAATTTAACAAACGCATTATCGCGCCCGTTTTCATCTATCCGCGCGAGATGCAAAATAAACAGCACGTAGGTCTAAAGCCCGTCGCGATGGACAACGTGGAGTTTGCCGCGCGATACAAGGTGCTTAGCGACGAGCCGCAAAACGCGATGTACGTGCTAACGCCCGCATTTATGGAGCGGTTTTTGGCGGTGGGCGACGCGATGGGAGCGCAGATCTGGGCGAGCATCAGAGAGCGGCGGATCCATATCTTCGTGCACACTAGGCGCGATAATTTCGAGCCCAGCGTCTATGAAAGCGTGCTGCGTCGCGACCCCGCAAGCGAGATAAAGAGCGAAATTTTAAACTTTTTGAGTATCGTTAAAATTTTAAAACTGAATGTGAGGATTTGGATTTAGACGAGCGAGTTCGGCTAGATAAAATTTATAGATTTTTGCGGCAAACCGAGCGTCGATCGTCTAGGTTTATACTTGCAGCTTTATGGTTTTAGGCGAACAGATAATTCTTTTTGATATAGTCGATATCTATATTTTTCTGCAAAAAATACTCTTTGATATCGTTGTAAATTTTATCATTGTAGATGTAAATAAGATAGTATCTTGGTAAAATATTGTGATATCCTGGGTTGGGGTCGTATATTCGGCGACCCTTATAAATGGCAGAGCTCTAAAGCCTTTGAGGTTTTTATTCACCGATAGATAAAATATAAAATTTAAGAAAAATCCCCATAGGTAGATAAAAAATATTATCTCCAAAAGTTCCCATTTTAAAGCTATAAACCCCATTATCGTAAGAGATAAATTGCAGATATACTGTAAAATTTCTGAGCTAATAAATACGTCAATCGAAAAGCTCCTTCGCAGTTCGTCAAATTCTACTTTGCAAAATCTCTTAACGACGCCGTTTTCGATAAATTCTATATATCTATCCGTAAACCTTATTTGTTGCTTGCTACGAATTAACTTAAAGATGCATATCGCAATAAGAATTCCTAACATTACCAAATTCATAACTACGCCTTTTGGTGAACATAGAGATCCGCATTCCATAAAATCCTCTATTATAGCTATCGTTAAGACGGAAAATAACAATACCAAATACCAAGCGATCACAAAAAATTTTTCGTAGCCGTTTATGACTAGCGGCTCTTTGTCGTAGTCTCTAGGTGAAATTTTAAAATTTTCAGGCATCTTTGTATATCAATCAAAGCGCGATATGTTTGGCTGGCGCGATGGAATCTATCGTAAATCCGTTGAGCGGTATGCAGGCATATCGGCACACAGGCGATGCGGCAAATAATCCACTATCCGCCGCAGCGCGTCTCGCAAAACCGCGTCACGGCTTAAAATCAAAACCCGTCTCGCAAAAGCAGACCATAGCCTTAAAGTTGCAGCTCGCAAAATTTGCAATCTGCAAATCCACGGCTAGCAAAATACGTAGCTTGCCAAAATCTCGCTGCGCCGCGGGCTGATAAAATCGCGGCTCTCGCAAACGCAGCGCAATACGCGCAAAAGTAAAATTCGCGGCTTGCAAAATCAAGCCGCAGCATTCAAAAAGCGAGCTTAAGCTTTTGGAATTCTGATCTTCTGCCCCGGATAGATGAGGTTCGCGTCCTTGATAACCTCGCGGTTGGCGTCGAAAATAATCTTGTATTTGTTCGCGTCGCCGTAGAATTTCTTCGCGATTTTAGATAGGTTATCGCCCTTTACGATGGTGTAATAGTTCTCGGCGTTATCTTCTCTAATGCCCTCGATCTGCACGTTTTTGATGCCTGCGGTGTTGCCCGCGATGAGGGCTGCTTTTTCGAGAGTTTCCTTATCGGCGTTACCGCTGATTTTGACGGTGTCGCCCTGCACCTCGACCTCTAGACCCTCTACCGGCGTCGAGCTGAGATTGGCGGCGATCTCGTCTTTTACGTGCTTGGCGTCATCGCCTAGACCTAGTAGTTTCTTGCCTGCTTCGGCTACGAATGAAAGTAAACCCATTGTCTTCTCCTTTGGTTAAAGTGGCGAAATTTTATCTTAAATTTACCAACGATCAGCTTAGGCGCATATCTCTGCCGATCTGCTCTAGTCTAGCGATGCGATCGGCGGTGCTTGGGTGGGTGCGGAAAAGCTTAGAGAGGCTGCTCGCCGCGCCGCCGAAAGGATTTACGATAAACATATGCGCGCTAGCGGCATCCGCGGAGCGCATGCGGTAGTTTTGGGAGTAGGCGTCGAGCTTTTTAAGTGCCGAGATCAGCCACTGCGGATGCGACGTAAGCGCCGCGGCGCCTGCATCAGCCTTGTATTCTCTCGTCCGCGAGATGCTCATCTGTATGATGCTCGCAGCTAGCGGCATTACGATGGCAGCTATGAGCATAAAAATCCCGTTTGAGCGATTATTGGAGTTACCGCCGCCTACTATCGCGCCAAACTGCGCGAAATTTGCCAGTAGTGCGATAGCTCCCGCAAACATCGCCGCGACCGAACCGATGAGAATATCGTAGTGATTTACGTGGCTTAGCTCGTGCGCTAGTACTCCTTCGATCTCTTGCGGGTTCATTAAATTTAGCAGCCCGCGCGTTACCGCAACGGCGGCGTGATTTGGATTGCGTCCCGTAGCGAAGGCGTTCGGCACCTCCTCATCGATGATGTAAATTTGCGGTATCGGCAGATTCGCCTTCGCGCAGAGGCGGTCCACTATGTCATAAAGCATCGGCTCGCTATCCTCGTTCACTGGTACCGCGCGGTAGTGCTTCAGCACCAGCTTGTCGCTGAAAAAGTAGCTGAAAAAATTCATCGCACACGCCGCGCAGAAGGCTATTATCATGCCGCTACGTCCGCCTACGGCGTTACCTACAAACATAAAAATCATCACCAGCGCGCTCATCAAAAGCGCCGTTTTTAGCTTTTCCATTACATTCCCTTGAAGAAATTTAATCGCAAATTCTAACCGGCGAAGCGCCCTTATTTTAAATTTCTTGTCAATAAATTTCTAATGCCGACGGCGCAGACGATGCTAAAAACGACGACCGAATATGAGTTGATATTTAGCCCGCAAAATCCTGCACTTAGGGCAAAGGCGCAGAGCGGCGCGTTTAGGTTGATCGCTAAAAAGGCAGCCCCTCCGCAAACGCCCGCTGCGCTTAGGCTAATAGGTAGAATTTCGCCGATCGCAAATCCAACGCATAGCCCCAAAACTGCGCCCAGCGCGAAACTCGGCGTTAGCGTGCCGCCATATCCGCCGCAGCGAAAGATCATCAAAATGCAAAATGCCTTGCAAAGCAAGATCGCAAGCAAATAGGGGCTAAAGGATGTGGAGTCGAAAGCAAACTGCGCTGCGGAGCGCCCGTTACCTAAAATTTCTGGTACGTATGCGCCGATCGCCGCGGTAAGTAAAAACGCAAGCGGTAGTGTAAGCGCGATTTTAAGGCTTTTTATGCGCAGCTTTTCGCACAAGCGTACCCCGTCTTGAAAGTATTTTGCCGCGACCCCCGTGACAAGCCCGATTAGCGCCGCTGCGAGTAAATTCTGCGGGGTAGGGGCGAAGTTCGAAACTGCGTAATAAATTTCTTTTGAAGCTCCAAATTCCGCTGTAGCTGTAGCCACCGCGCTAGTAGCAAAGGCGCACAAAATCGCTCGAGTATCGAAGCTTTTAAGTAAAATTTCTAGGCTAAAAAGCGCGCCCGCTAACGGGACGTTATATGCAGCACCTAGTCCCGCTCCCGCGCCGCATGCGACAAATAGCCGAAGCTCGTCTCCGCCGATATTTAAGGCGCGGCAAATTTTAGCCGCAAACAAGCCACCTAGCTCGCGCGGAGCAGCCTCACTGCCTACCGGTGCGCCCAGGGCGATGGCTACGAGCTGCAAAACCGAGTGGATTAAATTTTGCCAAAACGGCGGATTTCGCCCATCCATCATCGAAGCTACGTTTAAAAAAGGTTTTAGTCTTATTAGCAGAATTCTAATTAAAGTTACGATTGCGCCGGCTGCGAGGACGCTAAGAAAGCGCCTAAGCGCAGTGGTTTGCTCCGTGACAATGTGAAATTCCTCATCATTATGTCCGAAAGCAAAAGTTTCAATTTCGTTGATACCGAAGTTTAAGATCCCCGCGCAAAGCCCCATTATAACGCCTATCGCAAGGATCGCTAGAAAGAATTTAGTACTCAAAATATGCCTTTTTGAAACGCATAATTATATAAAATTTTAGCTTTAAAAAATCCTTACTCAGCACGCATGAAATCGGCTAAAATACGAGCAAAATTTTAAAATTTTTGATAAAGGCAGAGATTCGCAATTGCTTATTTGAGCAGAATTCTGCGTGATACGGCTAAGGTGGTCTTATGTGACTTCGTAAAAATTTCGCGTAGATTTCAGACTTCGGGTGGAATAAAATTCTAAACAAGAGATCAAAATTCCAAAAAAGCGATCAAAATTTTGAAAAAAAGCAAAAAATTCCAACAAAGTGAGCAAAATTTCGCAACGATGCGCAGAGTGCTACGTCCTATAAATAAAATTTTGCTATTTTTTCCAGATATCGTCATTTTTACCAGCTGCGGGCGCGCTTAGCTTTTTATCCAGAGCCGAAATTTTATCCGCAAGCTTTTGCGCGCCGCCGAAAATTTCATCTTTTTTCGGAAGCCCGAAGTGAAATTTCGAACTTACGCTATCTCCAATGCTTGCAAGTAGCGATTTGGGCGCGTTTGCGATCGCGTCTTTAAAGATCGCCGTATCGATTCCGAGCTCGGCTAAGTTTTTTAACGCCCGCGCAGAGCCGATAAACATCGCGATCTTGGCGTCGAAAAGATAATCATTGGCTAGCTTTTGTGCGCCCGCCGCGGATTTTTTATCCACGACGATGAAGCGTGCGCCTGCGCTGTTTGCGAGTAAAATTTCATTTATATCGTTCGTAATAACGCTAAATTTTTTCTGCGCCTTTTGCGCCGCGGCGATGAGCCTGTCGTTAAATTTAAAGAGCAGATTGTCGTATTTGAAAACTTCGTCGCCGTTTTTGATGAGATATAGCGGCTCGTAGGGCACGAGCGCGTGGCCTAGGATGATCATTTGCCGCCCCTTAGTTTGGCTTCGCAGGATTTGCAAAGGCGCTTTTTGTCGCGCAGAGCAAGCTCGTCGTTGCTAAAGTACGTCCCGCACTCGTCGCACGCCAAAAGCTCGGTCGCATCGTCCTTTTTCTTTATGCGAAATCTAGGCACTATTAAAAAATATATGAGCGCCGCGATAACGGCGACGGCTAGAATTTTTCCCATTATTTTACCCCTTTGATCACTAAAAAATTTCTATTTTTCAAAGCGTTTTCGCTGCCAAAAATTTCGTAGCGCGCGCTCGTAAATTCCTTACGGAATTCCTCCGCTTCCGCCTCTGCGCCTGAGCCCTTGTAGAGCAAAAACGTAGTGTTTTCGTCGTAAAAGCCGCGGCAAATTTCAATTAAATTTCGCGCGCTCATTAGCGCTCGGGAGCTTATCAGATCGGCGCGCACCTTTGCGCCGTCTTGCACGCGCTCGGCGTGGATTTTTACGTTAGCTAGAGCAAGGCTAACCTTCACGTAGGTTAGAAACGCCGCTTTTTTTTGATTTGGCTCAAACAGATGCCACTCGCACAGCGGCAGCGCGAGCGCCAAAAAGATCCCGGGAAAGCCCGCTCCCGAGCCGATGTCGCACGCGATGCGCGGATAGCGCGGTATGAAATTCGCTCCGCTTAGGCTGTCGCGCACCACCGCGTCCAAATCGTCGTAATTCGTGAGGCTATGGACGCGGTTAAATTTTTGCAGGCATGCTTTAAATTTAGCCACCTGCTCGTTAAAGCTCTCGCCGGGCGCAAGCTTCACAGCAGATGCCCCATCTGCTCTTTTTTGACGCGCAGATAGTTTTCGTTAAATTTATTCGGCGTGATGATTATCGGCACGCGCGCGACCACTTCGACTTTTAGATCGTGCAGCTTTTGCGGGTTGTTCGTAAGCAGATTTATGCGCGAAATTCCAAAATGAGCGAGTATGAAATCCACGATCTCGTAGGTGCGCTCGTCCGCTTTGAAGCCTAGCTGATGATTTGCTTCGATCGTATCGAGGCCTTGATCTTGCAGCGCGTAGGCGTTGATTTTATTAAAAAGCCCGATATTGCGCCCCTCTTGACGCAGATAGATCACCATGCCGCCGCGCTCTTCGATATATTTTAGACTCGCTTCGAGCTGGTCGCGGCAGTCGCATTTTAGGCTGCCGATCGCATCTCCCGTAAGGCACTCTGAGTGGATACGCACATTTACGACATCCGCGAAAGGCTGCTTAAATATCGCCAAATGCTCCTTATTTCCTTGTTTAAACGATTGAACGCGGAAGCTTCCGAAGCGGGAGGGGAGATTTGCGACCTCTGAAATTTTTATATCCATGCTTAAATTTACTCCGATTGTGATATTATAAATCTCACAATTCTAGCTAAAAAAGGAAAAATAATGTTTAAACGATTTAGACGCCTACGAATAAACCCCGCACTTAGGGATCTGGTGCGACAAACTGATCTGCAAACCCGCTTTCTAATCTATCCGCTTTTTGTGGTGGAAGGAAGCGGTATCAAAAAGGAGATCGCCTCGATGCCCGGCGTATTTCAGATGAGCGTGGATGAAATTTTAAAAGAGTGCGAGGCTCTTTTGGCGCTCGGGTTGGATAAAATTTTACTTTTCGGAATTCCTTCGCTAAAGGACAGCATCGGCTCGGACGCGCTAAGCGAGGACGGCATCATCGCGACTTCTCTGCGCGCGATAAAGGCTAAATTTCCAAATTTGCTCGTCGTCACCGATCTGTGCTTTTGCGAATACACCGACCACGGGCACTGCGGCATCATCGATCATGTGCATCAGACGGTGGATAACGACGCGACGCTTGAAATTTCGGCGCAGCAGGCGCTCATCCACGCTAAAGCGGGCGCGGATATGATCGCTCCAAGCGGCATGATGGACGGCATTATCGAGATTTTGCGAGGAGCGCTTGATCGCGGCGGATTTGAAAATTTACCGATTATGGCGTATTCGAGCAAGTTTGCCAGCGGCTACTACGGGCCGTTTCGCGACGTGGCGGAGAGCGCGCCAAGTTTTGGCGATCGCAGCAGCTACCAGATGGACCCTGCAAATAGATTTGAGGCGATCAACGAAAGCCTGCAGGACGAGGCGCAGGGAGCGGATATTTTGATGATAAAGCCCGCGCTTGCGTATCTGGATCTAATCAGAGATCTGCGGGAGCGCACGCTACTACCGATTTGCGCGTATAACGTAAGCGGCGAATACGCGCTTTTGCAGGCGGGTAAAAAAGCGGGCGTGATCGATTATGAGCGCGTGATGATGGAGACGATGATAGGCATAAGGCGCGCGGGTGCTGATATGATCATCACCTATCACGCCAAAGAGATCGCGGAAATTTTAAACAGGAGCTAGCGATGAATAAGATAGCACTCGAAATTAAAAGTAATGAAATGCAAGCCGTCTTGGATGCGGTGATGAAGCTAGCAAAAAAGATGAAATTTGAAGCTAAAATTTTACCCGAAAATAGGGATGAGTATATAGAAAATTTTGGCGAGCTTTCTAGCGCCGTTATTGCGAAATTAGATAAGCCGAGCAATAGGGCGGTTTTTGAGCGCCTAAAGGATAAATGAAATATTTGACGCTAGTTTTTATCGGTGAATTCTATAGTTTTGGACGACGAGGAATTTTATGCGGCGATGGAAGACGTAGTTGTAAAGGTGGCTACGGGCGATATGACGAAAGGTGATTTAAAAGAATTTTTTAGTAAATTTATAAAAGATAAAGGAGCGATGTGAGGCACTTTCTTACGTTAAACGATTTTAGCAAAGACGAGATAATCGAAATTTTAAATTTAGCCTTTAAGATTAAAAAAGAAGCCAAAGCGCGAAATTTTAAGCCGTATTTGAAAGATCAAAAATTGGCGATGATATTTGAAAAAAGCTCGACAAGGACGCGAGTAAGCTTTGACGTGGGGATGAACGAGCTAGGCGGACACGCGCTGTTTTTGAGCAGTCGCGACATCCAGCTCGGGCGAGGCGAGCCGATCAAAGACACCGCGCGCGTGATTTCGCGAATGTGCGATCTGATTATGGCGCGCGTAAATCGCCACGAGACGCTAATAGAGCTTGCGGAATTTAGTCGCGTGCCGGTGATAAACGGGCTAAGCGATAAATTTCATCCCGTGCAGCTAATGGCGGATCTAATGACGATCGTGGAGTGCGGCACCTCAATTGCAAAAATAAAAGCCGCGTACGTGGGCGACGGCAACAATATGACGCACTCGTGGCTGATGCTTGCTAGCAAACTGGGATTTGAGCTGCGAGTAGCGACGCCGAAAGGCTATGAGGCTGATCCGCAGATACTAGCGCAGGCGCAAGAAAATGCTAAAATTTCAGGCGCTAAAATTTTAATAACGAACGATATAAAAGAAGCCGTAGTGGGCGCAAACGTCGTGACGACCGATACTTGGGTCTCGATGGGGCAAGAAGGCGAAAAGGAGCAAAGAATTCGCGATTTTGCGGGCTTTTGCGTGGACGAAAGCTTAATGGCTCTGGCTGAAAAAAACGCGATCTTTTTGCACTGCCTGCCGGCGTACCGCGGATATGAGGTGAGCGAGGCCGTGTTTGAAGCGCACGCGGATGAAATTTTTGCAGAGGCGGAAAATCGCCTGCACGCGCAAAAGGGCGTCATGGTCTGGCTGGATCAAAAAAGATAAATTTAGGAGAATGCATGGAAGAAAAAGATAAAGCGCTAAAAAAGATCGACAAAGCGAGCGAATTTTTCGGGCTGGATAGCTCGAAAAGGACGGTTTTTGAAATTTCGCAGGGCGAGGACAACGAGAAAAAACTCACTTTAAAAAGCGGCTCGTGGAGCGACGAGGAGCCGTGGTTCGGCATCGACGAAAATAACGAAGTGCACACGATGATCTCGATAAAATCGCTTGCAAATCTCATCGCCGCGACCAAAAACGCGATGCAGGAAAATTTTAATCTCAAGCTTGAGCGCTCGATTTTGCAGCATACGCCGGTGGATTTCGGCGACGCGTGGATCGTGTGTATGGACGAGATCAGAAGGCTAACGGGCGCAAATCCGAATGCGAAAAGATTAAGCTTAGACGTTGATGCCGTCGTCTCGCGCGTAAAAAGCCTGCATCCGAACCTTTTCATCGACATCGAAGAGCTTATCAAAACTAAGGCGGGCGGCCGTGAATAGCATAGACTTCGACGCTTACGCGAAATTTTCGCGCCCTGGGCCCCGCTATACGAGCTATCCGACCGCTTTGGAATTTAGCGAAAACTTTAGCTACGACGGATATTTGAACGAGCTGAAAAATCAGAAAAGCTCCACGCCGTTGTCGCTTTACTTTCACATGCCGTTTTGCCGTTCCGCCTGTTATTTTTGCGGCTGCAACGTAATCTACACCGG
>NZ_CALIBF010000161.1 GCF_938045465.1 uncultured Campylobacter sp. | reverse complement strand
TATGTTTATGAGGTGATAAATTGATTACATTTAAAAATTTTAATTATAAATATATTGAATCGCAAAAATTAAATATTGAAGATTTATCACTTAATATAAAAAAAGGTGAATGTATTCTCTTTACAGGTGCTAGTGGTTGTGGAAAAACTTCTATTTTACGAGTTTTAAATGGACTAGCTCCAGAGTTCTTTGATGGTGGATACAGTGGTGAATTAAAAGTAGCTCATCTTAATATTGGAGACAGATTAAAAGATTTTTCAAAAGTAGTTGGAAGTGTTTTTCAAAATCCTAAAAATCAGTTTTTCAATCTTGATTCTACGAGTGAACTTGCTTTCAGTATGGAAAATTATGGTTATTCTAAATCAGAGATACAAAGTAGAATTGATGAAGTGATATCAGAATTTTCTGCAGAATATTTGTTAGAAAGAAACGTCTTAGAACTAAGTGGCGGAGAAAAACAAAAACTAGCTTTTATGGCAAGTATGATGTTAGATGCTGATATATATGTTCTAGATGAGATAACTAGTAACCTAGATTTGAAGTCGATACAGCTTATTTCATCAATAATCGAAACATTGAAGAAAAAAGGAAAAACCATAGTTGTTGCTGAACATAGAATATATTATCTAAAAGATTTGATCGATAGAATGTATATTATTAAAGACGGTAAGCTGCTTCATGAAGTTACTAAAGAACAGCTGTCAGATTTTGACAGCAGAGCCTGTCACACAAGACAGATAGATTTATCTAAAGTAGAGCTAGGTAATAAAGAAAATAGAAATTTTAGGCGATCACAGCGCCGCGCCGACGCAAGGCAAAATAAAACGACTAATACGCGAAATGTTTAGATCCACTCGCGAAAGCGGCTTAGAGGGCTTCAGTCCAAATTTAATAGATGAAAAATTTAAACTAAGCTTGATCTTACATTCATTTGAAGAATCAGAATTTTTTATCAAACTAAAACAATGTATTGTGAAGCTACAAAACCTCATCGCAAAGCGTTAGAACCCGCGCTTAGTGGGTTTTAGCGATAGAATTTCGGCATAAAATTCCACTTATAACGGCGACACAGAATTTTAAAATTTCAAGTTCAAATTTTACCGATAAAATTCTATAGATGCTTGATCTATGCACGCACGGCGGCGTGCTAAGCCTATAAAATTTGAAAGATAAAATCCGCTGCGCAAAAAATTTCACGGCGTAAAATTTCGTTTAAACCGCCACACAAAATTTCAGGGCGGCACGGCAGTATTTTAAAACATAATGGAATTTCAAAGAGCGACAAAATTTCAGAGTATGACGACTTGCCAAGACATAATGAAATTTCAAAGCATAGCGGCATTTCAAAGCAAAAGCCTCGTGCAGCAAAATTTTATAATCCACTCTGCAAAATCTCGCGGTAAAATTTCGCTTTTAAATTTTAAATTCCTCGCGTCCTCCATCCGCCGCGCGCCTTAATTTAGCCAAATTTATAGCCCGAAACGGCGGTGGGTTAAGCTCAAAGCTAACCAAGTTTAAAAAAAGCGAGCCAAGGCTTTAAACGACGATCTAAGTTTAAAATTTGCAAAATAATAGTAAGCTTAGCCCATTTTTTACAAAGGTTTTAAATTTGAAAAGCATAATTTTAACGCTCGCGATCCTGGCGATCGGATTTTATTTTTACTCGATAAATTTTATGGTCACGGTGCTGGCGATCAGCTTCCTCATCTTTTTCCACGAGCTGGGGCATTTTTTGGCGGCGCGGGCGCTGGGCGTGGGGGTGAACGTCTTTAGCGTGGGCTTCGGTGAGAAGGTCTTTACCAAGCGCATCGGCGCGACGCAGTACGCCATCAGCGCGATCCCTCTGGGGGGCTACGTGAGTCTTAAGGGGCAGGAGGATCTGGATCCCGCCGCGGCAAGCGCGGATCCCGACAGCTACAACTCCAAAGGCCCGATCGCGCGCATAATCATACTTTTTGCGGGACCGTTTTTTAACCTGCTGCTTGCGTTTTTGATCTACATCGCGCTGGGCTACATCGGCGTCGAAAAGCTCGCACCCAAGGTCGGCAAAATCTCGCCAGGCTCCGCCGCAGCAAGCGCAGGGCTGATGATCAACGATGAAATTTTATCGATCGACGGCAAGCAGATCCGCGAGTGGGACGACATCTCAAAGCAGGTAACCGCAGCGCCGCTAAGCTTAGAAATTATGCGCGGCGGCGAGCGGCTGAGCCTGCAGCTCACGCCGAAGCTCGGCGAGAAAAAAACCATCTGGCGCGAGAGCATAAGAGTGCCGCTCATCGGCATTTCGCCCGATTACAACGCGACCGTGACGCTATATCACAAGGGCACAAGCTCGCTTAGCTTCGCGTGGGATCAGACGGTGGAAGCGTCAAAGCTCATCTTGGTGGGTCTTGAGAAGCTCGCCAGCGGCGTCGTTTCGCCTAAGGAGATGGGCGGCATCGTCGCCATTACGGACATCACCTCAAAGGCGGTCGATTACGGCGCGGCGGTCTTGCTCGCGCTCGTGGCGCTAATATCGGTAAATTTAGGGCTTATCAACCTCTTTCCGATCCCCGCGCTCGACGGCGGGCACATCGCGTTTAATCTCTTTGAGCTCATCTTCCGCCGCCCCGTGCCAAAGCGGGTATTCGTGGGCGCCAGCTACGTAGGTATGGGCATTTTAGCACTTTTGATGATATTTACGGTGCTGAATGATTTCGCTAGAATTTTGGGATTTTACAAATGAGGCTGGATGAAATTTTAAAGCGCATTGAAGCTGCGAAAACAGGCGCGGGCAACGTACAGCTAGTCGCGGTAAGCAAAAACGTAGGCACGGATGAGGTGCGCGAGCTGTATTCGCAAGGACAGATCGCGTTTGGAGAAAACAGAGTGCAGGAGCTGAAGCGCAAAAGCGAGCTACTGCGCGAACTGCCGCTAAAGTGGCACTTCATCGGCACGCTGCAAAGCAACAAAATCAATCAGCTCATCGCTCTGCGCCCGACGCTGTGGCAGAGCTGCAACAGTTGCGAGCTCGCGCTTGCCGTAAATAAGCGGCTAACTTATCCGCTAGATACGCTGCTGGAGATCAACGCCGCGGGCGAGAGCTCCAAAACTGGGCTCGATAAAAACCGCGCGGTGGAGGAGTTTTTGCGCATCAAACAAGAGTGCAAAAATCTAAATTTAATCGGCGTGATGAGCATCGGAGCGCACGTGAGCGAGCCCGCGCAGATCGCGCGAAGCTTCGAGGTGAGCCGCGAGATCTTTGATGCGCTCGTACCGCACGGCGCGCGGATCTGCTCGATGGGGATGAGCGATGATTTTGAGCTCGCGATCAAATGCGGCTCGAACATGATCCGCCTGGGTAGAATTTTATACGCCTAGGCCCCGAAGGACGGGCTTTATCGCGCGAGCAAATTTTATACCGCTTTATTAGGCGGCGCGTTTGATTTGTCGCGCGAGCTAAATTCGGCGCGTAACTTGAAATTTAGCGCAATGCTTGATTTTACGTGCTACTTAAATTTAGCGCGTTATTGAAATTTTACGCAGCGCAACAACACGGCATCAAATTTTAAACCTAGATAAAAATTTATTCGCAACGACGCAAATTTTAAAGACGTGAGAATATAAAATTCTAAGCGCAATCCATATAAAGACAGAATCTTAAAAGGCGAAATTTCAAGTGGCGGCAGCTGGCGTATATCGCGCGCACGCTGGTTCAGGGCGCGAAAGTGATCTTTATGGACGAGCCTACAAACGGGCTGGACTTTGGCAATCAGATCAAGCTACTCGAGATGATAAAAGCGCTGGGAGATGAGGGCTACACCTTCGTGCAGACGACGCACTACCCGCGGCATGCGAAGTTTGTTTCAAATTTGACGCTGTTTATAAAAGACGGCGAAATTTTAGCCTTCGGGCGCAGCAAGCAGCTCATAAACGCCGAAAATATCGATAAAATTTACGGCATAAACTACGAAAGATACGAGGATAGATTATAAATTTTACGGGCGCGTAGCGCCGTTAAATTTAGCCGAATTGGGGTAAAATTGCGCGCATTAGACGAGTTTTTAGGCGGCAAACGGCGCGCCCTATAAAATGCAAGCTTGCTAGTCGCGACTGCGGTAACGTAAGCGGCAAACCGAATTACTAGCGAACAAAACGTCTAAATTTAAACGATAAATTTAAAGGAAAATCATGACTCCGCGAGAGATATTTTTAAACGGCTGCAATGAGATCGCGGCAAATTTTGCGTACTTCAAGCCCACGCAAAAGGGGCAAAAACTAACGAAGCTCGCAAGCGACAAAGATATTTCGTTTGAAATTTATTTTAGCTCCAGCATACGCAACTACGCCGGTAGCGTAAGCATCCTGCCGCAGGTCGCGATCTACTGCAAGCGCCTAAAAAAGCTTATGCAAGAGGAGTTGCCCTACTCGACCGACCTTGTTTTCGTATCGTATCTGGGCTATCTCACGCCGCGCAGGCAGTTCCGCGACTGGCAGCTCGCGGGTGCCAGCTTCGAGCCCAGCGTTCGCGAGATTAGCGCAGCTATCAAGGACTACGCGCTGCCTATTTTTGAGCTTTTTGAGGACAAGCGCAAGGCGGTGGAGTTTATGATGCAGCGCGGGGCTAAATTTAACAAAAATCTAAGCGCCTTCGATCTGCGCCCGATCTACTTTATCTTTTATTTCGGCGGCAGGGACGCGGCGGAGGCGTTTTTTAACGTCTGTCTAAGCGATTGCACGCACAAAGGGCGATTTTATAAGCTTTATGAAGAGCTTGCAAACGGCGCGGAGGCGGATTTTAGCAGGAGTTTGTTTTGGGGCGATACGGAGGTGAAATTCGCATTTGTAAAAGGACTTAGAATTTTAAATGGCTGAAATTTTAATTCAAATTTTAATCGTAATTTTTAGTGTCTTGCTTCTTGGCGGGATTGTTTGGACGCTTCTTCGGCGCAACCCTCGCAGGCTTAGCTCGCACCGGCTTGCCGCGATAGATGGGATAAGCGAGGTAAAAAGGCTTTCCGTGCGACCGTTTTTGTTCTGGCTGGAACGGTTTTTTATCTCGTGCGAGAGTCTTTGGTTCGATCAGGATTTCATCTACGTTTTTGACGGACAAAAGCTC
>NZ_CALIBF010000160.1 GCF_938045465.1 uncultured Campylobacter sp. | reverse complement strand
AAACTCGTGCCCTTCGTAGCTTTGGCTTAGCGATATGATGCATTGCCTAAGCTGCTCGTCGATACGTACCGTCTCATCCAGGCACACCGCCGCACCGCTATCAAGTCTCGTTAGCTTTAACATGTCGGTGCAGAGCTTGCTTAGGCGGTTTGCTTCCGCGCCGATGGAGGCTGCGTATCGCACCGCGCGCTCCTCGCTCACGCCGCCCTCTATCATCTCGCTTAACGCGGCGATCGAAGAGATCGGCGTCTTCATCTCGTGCGAGACGTTTGAGACGAACTCCTTTTGTAGCTGCTCGTGCTTTTGCAGCTTCTGCGCCATTTTATTGACGTTTACTACAAGCTCGTCGAGCTCGTGCATATAGAGGTAATCAGTACGGTGTCCGTGCAGCTTGCGCTCGGCGCGCGCCTCAAAATCGCCGTTTGCGATCGCGGTGATCGCGCCTAGTAGCCGCTTGATCGGGCGAAATAAAATTTTAAGCCCGAAGTAAAGCAGGGTAAAATTTAGCGCCATCGTGATTAGACAGATGATCGCGCACAGCGCCACTCCGTCCCAAAACCCGCCGATCTTGCCGCCGATGCCTATGTAAAAAAGCATGCAAACCGCAAAGCAGACGATGAAATTTATCACGCCGAATGCGAGCGAAGAGTAAAACGCGATGAAGCTTTTAAGGCTGATGAGGTATTTTTTCACGCTCGCTCCTTTTTTACGGCTTTGTAGCCGAGCCCGCGCACGGTGATTATCTCAAAGTCCTTGGAGTTTTCAAATTTTGCTCGTAGCTTTTTGATGTGCGTATCGACGACGCGCTCGTCGCTGTCCGTCTTATAGCCCCAAATTTCGCTCATTATCTCAAACCTCGTAAAAATTCTGCCCGCATAGCTTAGCAGCAGAAACAAAAGACGAAATTCCTTCGGCGCCAGGCTTATCCGCTCGCCCGCCGCGCGGACGCTAAGCGTATCGTAGTCAAGCTCGCTTCCGCCGATGAGAAGCCGCTTTTCGTTTGCGATCTTTGCGCGCCTTAGCAGCGCATGCACGCGCAGCACGAGCTCTTTTAAATTTATCGGCTTGCTCATATAATCGTCCGCGCCGCTTTTAAAGCCCGTCTGCATATCCTCGATCTCACTTTTTGCCGTTATAATCAGTATCGGCTGGCTCTTGCCGTCGCGCCTAACGTATCTGCTAAGCTCAAAGCCGTCCATCTTAGGCATCATCACGTCCGAGATGATCAGATCGAAGTGCGCCTCATCCAGCGCTTCTGCAGCCTGCTTACCATCGAAGGCGCAGCTCACGTTAAAGCCCTCGTCAAGCAGTTTTTCTCTTATCGCCGAGCTCAAAGCCTCGTCGTCTTCGACGAGCAGGATATTAAACATACGACCCCTTTTGTGATTTTTTAAATTTTCGGGATTATAACAAATTTATTTTCAAGCAGACAAAATAAACGGGCGTGATTGTAAGGCGAAAATTAATCGCCGCATTGTCAAACGTGCTCCCGGGCAGTGAAATTTGCCGCTTTACTCGTTTGTGCGCGGCAGTAAAATTTTGTAGTATTTTGTTGCGGATAAATTTTCACTCCTCGCCACTTGCAGGTGCGTTTATTTGCGTGTTTTTATCCTCTGAGGCGAAAATTCTTTTGAACTCAAATTTGAAATAAAACGCCCATAGCAAAGGACAAACGATCGACAGCGCCCAAACGGATGAGAAAGCGCCGAACGATTGCGCCTTAAAAACGATATAAACCGCCAATGCGTAGCTCACGACAAATACCGCTGCGTAAATAATCGGCAAAAATCGCTTACATACGACCGATAAAAACAAAAGATAGATGCTCGCGGCGATTAGGGATGCGAGGAAAAAGGAG
>NZ_CALIBF010000159.1 GCF_938045465.1 uncultured Campylobacter sp. | reverse complement strand
CTTT
This sequence comes from uncultured Campylobacter sp., assembly GCF_938045465.1. GTDB lineage: Bacteria > Campylobacterota > Campylobacteria > Campylobacterales > Campylobacteraceae > Campylobacter_B. Next base: position 30,996 of record NZ_CALIBF010000159.1, on the reverse strand, counting down.
AGAGCCACGACTTTAAATTCCAAGCCCGTGCGTGCGGTGGAGGAGCTTTGCGGCATAAGTCTAGAGCTAGGTTTTGCCTACCGCCTAAATCTTGGTACGGGTGAAATTCTAAGCCGAGAGCCGCTAAGCGTGGGCGGGGCGGTTGTGTGTAGAGGCTTTGAGTTGCGAAGCTTGCAGGCTAGCTACGTTTTTGAAAAAATTTCATCCTTCGTGCGTGCAGGTATCGTGCCGGAGCGCATCGCAGTGATCCTGCCCGACGAGAGTTTTGCCGGCACACTGCGGCTTTACGACGAGCGCATCGCAAGGGCTCGCGGCTCGCACCGCATGCTAAATTTCGCGATGGGCGAGAAGCTTAAAGATAGCCTATTTTACGTAACGCTAGAGAAAATTTCGCAGTGCTTAAAAGAAGCGCGCACGCCGAAATTTGGCGTAGATTACCACGCATTCAAAAGTCCGGATGGAGGATTTTTGAATGTGGAGGATTCCACGGTACAGCAAAATTTAGCGCTAGGTAATTTCGCTTCCGAGAATTCTGCATCGCAAAATTTCGCACAGCAAAATTCCGTGCTGGATTGCGAAATTTTTTCAAATTCCAAAACGGATTTAAATTTTATATCTGCGCGAGAGTTTGAAAATACGGAAAATTTTGAAATTCTGCGCGAAATTTCGGCGGAACGCTCGGATAGCGCGGAGGAGCAAAGCCTTTCGCTAGATCTTGCAGAGTTACAAGAGCCTTTGGAGTGTGTGCAGCGGCGTGATTATTCAGCTTGTGTAAAACAGCAAAAGTTTTTAAAGCAGCAAGAGAGCCTACGATACTCTATGCAGCTGGAGCATATAGAGCTTGAGGAAGAAGATGGGTATTCAAAAAGCCCTGAGCAGTGCGATCGTTTTAGGCACTCTAAAATGCGCGAGGACGCAGATGAGTATCCGCAGCGCCCAAACCCACAGGAGCTTGATCTGTTTTTTGCGAGTGTGGGCGTGGATGAGGCGCTTTTTGGCGAGTTTGCGCGCGATTTTGCAAAGCAAGTAAGCTCCGAGCATTTTGAGGCACTAATTGCCAAGCTCGCCTGTTTACCTAAAATTAGCGATGCGCTGCTGCAAGAAAAGCTAAAAGAGCCGCTATATCTAATTAAAATTTTGCTTCGAAAATTTAAGGACGAAAACCTAAGTTTGGGCAATCTGATCGATCTTTTTTTGTTAGAAATTTCGCGTATCAAGCTTGATGATGTTCGTGGCGGAAAGGTCACGGTAATGGGGCTTTTAGAGAGCCGTGGGCTACAATTTGACGGCGTGATAATCCCCGATTTTAACGATGATCTGGTGCCAAAGCGCAGTAGCGGAGAGATGTTTTTAAACTCTGCTTTGCGCGCTAGAGCAGGGCTCATCAGCCACGCAGATCGCGAAAATTTACAAAGATTTTACTACGACGGCTTGCTAAGAGGCGCTAAAAAAAGCGCGATTTGCTATCTGCAAAGCGTCGAGAAACTGCCTTCGCGGTTTTTGAAAAGCTTTGAAGTGCAACAAGACGCGGAATTTTCGCAAGAGGATTATTTGCGGCTTTTTGGGCGAGAGGAATTTAAGCCCACCTTATGCGGACAAGAAGATCCCGTGGCTCGCCATGATTTTTTTGCCGAGGAGCTATCGTTTTCGCGGCTGGATACGTTTTTAGAATGCAAGAGGAAGTATTATTACCGCTACGTTTTCGGGCTAAAAGAGGGGCTAAAATTTGGCGAGGATAATGCGCTTTTGGGCAAAATTTTACATACGAGTTTTCAGCGTTTATACGAGCGAGCGGGGATGAAATTTAGCATGCAAAAATTTCGCTCTATTTATTCGCAGCTCGCGCGAGAAGCGGGCATCGCGCGCTTTGATGCAGAGCTTGAGCTAAAAGCTGTAGAAAAGCTAGCTAGGCTTTTGGAAGGGCATGAGCAAATTTGGAGCTTTAGCGGTAGTGAAGTATCGCTAAAAGGCGAGCTTGACGGAGTGCGGCTGAGCGGGCGGATCGACCGCATCGACGAAGATAAGGCAGGGCGGAAGTTTATCATCGATTACAAACGTGGTTCAGCTAAAAAACATATGGAAAAATTCCAGCTTACGTTTTATCGCGCGCTTTTAGCCCAGGAGTGCGAATGCGCCTATCTGTCGCTAAAAGATTGCGCGTTTGCGGCTCCTGGCGACAAAACGCCTAGCTTAGAAAATCTGCGCGAGACGCTAAGCTCTATCGGCAAGGAATTTGCAAGCGAGGTTGCTTTTACGCGCACGCAGGCGGTGCAAAGCTGCGAATACTGCGATTATAAAATCATTTGCAAGGGGCAGATCGATGGCAAAATTTGAAAACTATCTGGCGCTTGAAGCAAGCGCAGGCAGTGGCAAGACCTTCAATCTTGCGGTCAGGTTCATCGAGCTGGTGCTAAAAGGCGAGCCGATCAATGAAATTTTAGCGCTTACCTTCACCAAAAAAGCGGCCGCCGAGATGAAAACGCGCATCGTGGAGAAATTTCAAAATTTGCTGCTTTTGCAGGATGACTCGCTAAAGCCTAGCGCCGAGCTGGAGCAGATTTGTGCTGATTTAGGGCTAAGCGCGGATGAGGTTATGGCAGCGCAGCAGCGCCTACTGCCTAAATTTTTAAGCGAGAGCCTAAACGTCTTTACTTTCGATGCGTTTTTTGCAAAGGCTCTGCGCTCGTTTGCGCTAAATAGCGGCATCGATCCAGGCTTTGAAAACGACGAAAGCATACTAGGCGTGCAGCAGGCGGCGTTTTTAGGCGCGATTTGTAAAAACGAAGCGCTATTAAGAGAGGTCGTGGATTATGTAAGCGACTCAGGAATGACAAAGGGCGAGTTCTTAAATAGCTTGCAAAGCATTTGGAGAGGCGATATAAGCATAAATCCGCCCACGCTTCCTGCAAGCTCGGCGCTAGCAGAGATAAATGAAATTTTATCTCACTTGCAAAAAGCGGCGAGAGATGCGGGCGTAAGTGCTGGAGCCGTAAATGGGCTAAGCCCTGTTAGTGATCTGTCAAAATTATCCTCTGGTTTCATTCTTTCGGCTCTTGCCAACGGCAGTTTCGATTATCCGCGCTCACAGCTTAAAAAAATTTCGCATCTTGACGGCGAGTTAGCAAGGCTAAAAGACGCCATAGCTCGCGAAATAGCGTGGATGGATGCGACATATGCGGCTAAGCTGGCAGGACTAATTAAAATTTATGCCGAAGCGCTTAAATCGGTGCAGCGCAAAAGCGGCAAGCTTACATTCGGCGATGTCACCGCAGCTGTGCACTCGCTGCTAAATCCGAGCGCAGAGGCGTTACAGGGCAACCGCGAGCTTTTGTATTTCAGGCTTGATTCTAAAATCACGCATATTTTAATCGACGAATTCCAAGATACCGACATTTGCCAGTATGAAATTATGCTGCCGCTAATCTCTGAGGCGCTTGCTGGCAAAGGAGCGGAAGAGCGCTGCGGTAGCTTTTTTTACGTAGGCGATAAAAAACAGAGCATCTATAAATTTCGCGGCGCAGAGAGAAAAATTTTTGATATATTGCGCGAGCAGTTTAGTCAAATCAAAACGCAGAGCCTGCCGCGCAATTATCGCAGTTTAAAACTTATCGTAAAATTTGTAAATGAGATCTTGCGCGATAAATTTGCGTCTTATGAAGATCAAATCGCGGCAAATAAGCTAGATAACGATCTGCCTACTTCGGTGCTGCAAAAAATCAAGGACTATCCACTTTCTCATCCGCGAATGCCGCTATTTGAGGTACAAAGCGACGATTACGGCTATGTAGCAGCGTTTTCATACGACGACGTGCTAAAGGGGGCTGCGGAGCAAGCGCGCAGACTTGTTGAGGAGTGCGGCGTAAGAGCTGATGATATCGCGATTTTATGCTGGAAAAACGAGCATGTAAGCGCGCTAAAAGAGATGCTATCAGAATTCTGCGAGGTTTGCAGCGGCTCAAATAAGGCTCTGCGTTGCAGCGAGCAGGTAAATGCCGTAATTCAATATGCGAAATTTTGCGTAGGTGGCGATGAAATTTATCTGCGAAACGCCGAAGCGATTTTGGGTAGGCGGCTTAAAAAGATAGCGGTCGATCTGCATAAAAACGCGCAAAAAACGGCGGAATTTATCGCTAGCACGCTGAAATTAAATTTTGTCGATCCAGATCTGCTGCTATTTTTTGAGACGCTGGCAAAATTTAATAGTTTTAGCGAGTATCTGTTTGCAAACGACGAAACGGAGGTGTTTGCCAAGGAACAAAGCGGCATTAAAATTATGACCGTGCATAAGTCCAAGGGGCTTCAGTTCCCGCACGTAATCGTTTGCGACCGCATCGGAGGAAAAGATCGGGGCGAGAGCTCAAAGCTCGCGACGGACTATGATTTTGCCACGCATAAGTGGAGAATTTTTTATAAATTTGCGAGCAGAAAGAGCTTGGATGCGGAATTTGCGGTGCTAATGGATGAAAACGATCGCTCTGCGCATGAAGAGGATATAAATAAGCTCTATGTGGCATTTACACGCGCTGAACGCTCGCTCATCATCGTAAAACGCTCCGAGGCAAAAATAGATCAATACAATTATAGCTTTTTTTCGCCTTACGCCAAAAAGACCAAGGGCGCGGGCGTAGTGGAGTGGCTGGATATCCCGGATTTTCAATACGGCTACGTAATCCCAAGCTCCGTAAAATCAGAAGAGCAGCCGCTGCGAAAAAAGATCGCGCTCGTAGCGGGCGAGCCTCAAGGCGCGCAAGAAAAAGCAGGCGGCGGCGAAACGGAGGCGCTAAGCGCGATATATTTCGGCGAGGCGCTGCACTATGCTCTGGAGATGAGCGAAGGCTTTGGGCCAGATGAAATTTTACGAGGAGTAAGCCTTGCAAGAGGTTGCTACGCTAAATTTTTAAACGATGCGGGTTTTGAAAATATCGCGGCGCGAGCGCTCGGCCTAAGCAAAAACGAGGAATTTTTAGCTCTGATAAAGGGCGCTTGGGCTTATAAAGAGATGCCGATCAAAAGTGCAGAGGGTGAGCTTTTGCGCGTGGATCTAGCGTGCTTTAGGCAGGATGAAATTTTGCTTTTTGATTACAAGAGCTCAGAAAAATACCTTGCGCAAAACAAAGCTCAAGTAGCGCGGTATAAAAGCGTGATCCGCGAGTTTTATCCGAATGCGCGAGTGCGTGCCTTCGTGCTGGTTCTCGAAGCTGCGGGCGCTAGGCTGATCGAAGTGAATGAGGAGGGATAAAATTTTAAAATTTAGATGAAATTTGAGCTCAGATAGATTAAATATAGCTTAAATTAAGCTATACGTAAGGATATTTCTATATAATCACAGCTCAAATTTTAATAAGGCGGAAACCATGACAGAAATTACAAAGCCTAGCGAAGTTAAGCGCGACTGGGTCGTTATCGACGCGACCGACAAAAGATTCGGTAGAATGCTTACCGAAGTTGCGGTATTGCTACGCGGCAAACACAAACCAAGCTACACTCCAAACGTGGATTGCGGAGATTACGTCGTTATCATCAACGCTTCAAAAGCCGTATTTACCGGCAATAACAAAGGCGACGACAAACTTTATCACAGCTACTCGGGCTATTTCGGAAGCGTAAAGAGCGTGAAATTCCAAGACCTGCTTAAAAACAATCCCGCAAAGCTCTACAGACTTGCGGTTCGCGGCATGCTTCCTAAGACGAAGCTTGGCAAGGCGATGATCAAAAAGCTATTCGTATATGAAGGCGGCGAGCACCCTCATACTGCGCAAACAACTAAAAAAGGAAAATAATCATGGCGACAATTTATGCAACCGGAAAGAGAAAAACTGCCGTAGCTAAGGTTTGGGTAAAACCGGGAAGCGGCAAGATCGTAGTAAACGGTATGGATCTAAACACCTGGCTAGGCGGTCACGAAGCGATCAAACTAAGGGTCGTTCAGCCGCTTTTAGCGACTAAACAAGAGACCTCGATGGATATCACCGCGCAGACTTTGGGCGGCGGATATTCGGCTCAAGCGGATGCGCTAAAGCACGGAATTTCAAAAGCGCTTGCCGCGATGGACAAAGATTTTAGGGCGGCTCTTAAGCCAAAAGGTCTGCTAACTCGCGATAGCCGCGTGGTTGAGCGAAAGAAATTCGGTCGCCGCAAAGCGCGCAGAAGCCCGCAGTTCTCTAAGAGATAATGTTTTTTACAAATTTGTGGCGAAATTGTCGCAAATTTGTAAATTCTTTAAAAATTTTATGGTAATATCGAATTATAACTTTATTTGAAAGGATGTTTAATGAAGAAAGTTCTACTTGCATTAAGCTTGTGTGCATCCGGCGCATTGTTCGCTAGCGATGCTGATTATCACTGGGAGATCACCCCTACTATTGGTGGAATGACTCATGAGGGCAATATGGATTTGGATTCGAATTTTATGTTCGGTCTACGTCTTGCCAAAAATCTACAAGATTCGTTTATCGATCAAGTAGAGGTTGGTTTTGATTACTCTCGCAATATTGGCGTAGAGGATTTAGCTCACAGAGTAGGCAACGATAAGCCTGACGCTAAATATTATCACATCAATGCTGTAAAAGATTTGGTAAATTTCACCGATAATTTCAAATTATACGGCTTGCTAGGTCTTGGATATATGGATTACACTAAAGACGTTTACAACGATGGCGATCAAGATAGCGGCTTCGGTCAATACGGCTTGGGTCTAAAATACTATATTACCGACAACTTTGCTACAAAACTTGAAGCACGCGATGCTATCAGATTTGACGACGGCAACCACGTATTGTTCTATACTCTAGGCTTTGCAGTTGATTTTGGCAAGAGATATGCTGACGCAGCTCCAGCTGCCGCTCCGGCTCCTACAGGCTGCAAAGACGCAGATAACGACGGCGTATGCGATAATGTCGATAGATGCCCAGGCACACCTGCTGACGTAGTTGTTGATGAATATGGCTGCGAGAAAGTTATTAGATTAAATTTGGCCGTAAATTTCGCTACAGATAGCTCAAAAATTTCCCCTGAGTTTATGAACCAGATCAAAAACGTAAGCGACGTGCTAGTAGCTCACCCTGATTACAAAGTAATCCTAGAGGGTCACACCGATAGCACTGGTTCGAATGCATATAATCAAAAGCTTTCCGAGCGTAGAGCTGCTGCTGTTGGAGGTGCGCTTAAGAGCTTCGGCGTAGATGCTAGCAGAATCACCACTGTAGGATACGGCGAGACTAAGCCTATCGCTACAAACGCTACTAAAGCAGGCCGCGCTCAAAATAGACGCGTTGATGCTAAATTTAGAAAATAATCTTTTCTAGATCCACATAAGCGGAGCTTCGGCTCCGCTTTTTTTATATCCAAATTAAATTTTAAAATGCCAAAATTCCAAACCACTCTGCTTTTTGATCTCGATGGTACACTCATAGACTCCACGCCCGCGATACTGGACGGCTTTCACTACGCGTTTGCGCATTTGGGCGCTGCAGAGCCTAGCGACGAAGCGATTAAAAAGCTTATCGGGCATCCGTTAGAGGTAATGTTTGAGCGTCTAGGTGTGACGCGCGATGTGCAGAATTTCGTGCTCACCTACAAACAGCGATACGCGCAGACTTTTTTGGATCAGACCGTTCTGCTAAGCGGTGCGTTCGAGGCGGTTCGTGCGGCGAGCGAGTTTGCAAACTTAGGCGTCGTAACCACTAAAACGTCGAAATTTTCTAAAATTTTATTACATCATCTTGGTATCGCGGAATTTTTCGGCACCATCGTCGGGCGAGAGGACGTGCAAGATCCCAAACCAAGCGCCGAACCAATCTTAAAGGCGCTCGAAAATTTAGGAATCTGCGGCGCGAACGCTAGCCAAAGCCCGCATGCGGCTCGCGGTAAAACTCACGACGCGACTGCCGATGAAAATACAAGTGCTGCTAGCAGGAGTACGATTTTGAGTGAAATTCCGCCATCCGATCTACCAAGTATTCTTGCGCTTGATCCTGATCCTAGCAAAGTTTACGAGCAAAATTTAAGCAGCATCGCGAGTCAAAATTCCGATAGAATTTCGTTTAAAAATTTAAGCGAAGTAAAGAGCGATAGACATGAGGCTGGCGATAAGAACCGAAAGGACAATATCGGCATCGAGGGCGAGAGCGATAAAGGCGGAGCGCACGGCGGTAAAATTTATGATGCACATGAGCTAAATTCCACTCCTTGTTATGACAAAATTTGCAGTGACGAAATCCTGCCTTCTGTTGGCCAAAATATCTTTATGATCGGTGATACGTCGCTTGACGCCATCTCGGCAAAGTCGGCAGCGGTGCGAAGCGTGGGCGTAAGCTGCGGTTACGGCAGTGCCTCGGAGCTACGGGCGCATTTCGAGTTCGTATGCGCGGACGCAAAAGAGGCGGTTGAGCTGATACGCGAAATTTCATCAAAATTTTAGGTGCAATAAAGCGAATTTTTTCTAGCTTTGATACGTTATTTTTGCGAATACTTAGAAGTGAACCCGCGCCCGAAATTTAAAATTTCCAATTAATTTTTGAGTTTTAAACAGCACGCGATATGAATTTGCTCGTGCTATTTAGCTGGAAAGCAAGGTGCTTTCTAGGTGTTCAAACGATACGCGAAGTTAAATTTCGCACATTTCTGCTCTGGTCTAGCAATAGCCCGTGCCGAACTAACAATGTACGGGAATATTTCACTTTGTCCATAGTACTTGATCTGATTCGTCAATGTTCGGTATTAACGACGTATGGGAAAATTTTGCTACCTCGAGTAATTGTGTTCTATTCACTTTCGGTTTGTATTAACACAATGTACTGGAAAATCTTGCCGTAGCCAAATTTTATGCAATTTCGCAATATCTTTTGAGTTTGCGAACGGATTTTGCAAGAAATTTAACGCAAGCTTCGCACTCAATTCTGGCTTTGATTTTAGTTTAGACCCCGCCTAATCGCGATAAATTCTACGCTCCGCTTGAGGCAAGTATTTGGTAAGACTTTTTTGTGCGATCTTGCCGCAAGTCTATTTGACGCTTATTTTGGGCGCCGTATTTGGGTTTGTCGCAATTATGCTTGCTGCGGGTTTTCGGTGCGATTTATAGCATTTAAGGTCGCGCCCGCCCAGCGAGCACTAAACATATATGTTTTGAAGGCAGGCTTATATGATAAAATTTCATCCTGCGACGAATAGCTCGCAAAGGCGCAAATATAGGATGAACTAGCCAAATTTTAAAATTTAGCTCCGCGGCGAGTAGCCATATTCTTTTATCGAAGCCTATGAAAGCAGCGTTAGTTTTTACGTTTGAATTTTATCGTTTCGGCTCAGCAGGGCTTTAAATTTAATCTAAAATTTTGCAAAATTTTAAAATTCCGCCCGCTCTTATGCTTTTTTAAAGCAAAATTCTATAAAATACCGCTTCCGCAATGGGCTATCGTCTAATGGCAGGACAACAAACTCTGGATTTGTGAATATAGGTTCGACCCCTATTAGCCCATCCACTTAATTTTTAATCCCCTTTATCATAGCAGTGTTTGAAATTAATTTGCGCGTCATTTTTTGCAGATCGTGGCAGCATTCGCTAGCTGAGGCAAATTGCGTCGAGCCATAAAATAGGCAAAATTTTAGCGAGCTAATAAGTAAGTTGCCGCTTTAAAGCGGCGGATTATTTGATTTTTTCTTTGCCTTTGTAAGTGGCGATGCTTTGATACGAGCCATCCTTTTTAAACGCCACCACGTCATAGACCTCGGGCTGAGAGCTTTGCTCCATACCTGGCGCTTCTAGTGGCATGCCAGGTACTGCTATGCCGATGACGTCTTTAGGCTTATTTTTTAGTAACGTGTGGATTTCGCCTATTGGCATATGCCCTTCGACTACATATCCGTCTATGATCGCGGTGTGGCAGCTAGCGAGCTCCAGCGGAAGCCCAAGCTCATTCTTCTTCTGGATAAGCGGCTCGTCAGCCAGCGAAATCATCTCGACTTCAAAGCCATTTTGCTCCATATATTTTGCCCAGTTGTGGCAACAGCCGCAGCTCTCGCCGTGATAGACCTTGACATGTTCGCTCGCCGCCGCATAGCTACCTAATGCCGCTAAAAGCGCACCTACAAATAAAATTTTCTTCATATTTTACTCCAGTGATTAAAAGTCCTCGATTATACAATATGAATAGTAAATTTTTAAGAGTGAACCGTAGAATGTTAAGATTAGATTTGGTGAAGCATTACCCGCTCGTAAGCCGAAATTTTACGAAATTTTAAAATTTCGGCGTCGCGGATAAGTTGGTTATAGGCACTGAGACAGTGCTGATTTGATAGCGGATTTTGATACGTAGCCTTCCGAGTCGCTGGTAAGTGATACGTCGCAGCCTGGCTTATAGTTTTTCCAGGTATAGATGTTGCCGTTGTCTTCGGTTGTTTTGATGGAGTCTGGCTGTTTATTCCATGCAGAAATTACTTGATTGATATGAAATGCATCGCTGCGGTCTTTCGGCGCATTAGTCATACCCGTGCTATCGGGCAAGGTCGTTTCGACCATATCAGTGGTGCCTGCGGTGGAGACCTCTTGGACTTTATCATTTACGCCGCCGATATTTGTTTTGCTGCTTTGGGATTTTGTTTGATTGCGTACTCCGCTTGGTTCGTTGGATATATTCCAGTTGGAACAACCGATAAAAAATACCGCTGCTACGAGCGCAGCTATTAAATTTCTCATAAAATTCTCCTTCAAAAATTTCGTTGCGATAGTAGCACATTTATCTTTAGTTTAAAATAAATCCGAGCCCTTGAAATTTGAAATTTCGTAGGAATTTTGTGAGGCGTTTCAGTAGGAATTTATAAAATTTGAGATAATATTGCAACTTTTCATACCAAACGGGCTTTTAAATTTTGCACGGCAAATGCCTTTTTGGCTACCAAATTTTAAAGGATTTTTGATGTATGCTATCATCAAACACGGCGGCAAGCAGTATAAGGTCGAAGAGGGCAACTACCTAAATTTAGACCATTTTAATGCTGAGCCGAAAGCAAAGCTCGAGCTTAGCGAAGTTTTAGCGCTAAACGACGGCGAGTTAAAGGTAGGAGCACCGTTCGTAAAGGGTGCCAAGGTGGTTTTGGAAGTCGTTTGCGAAGGCAAGGATAAAAAAGTCGTTATCTTCAAAAAACGCAGACGTAAAGATTCAAAAGTAAAACGCGGCTTCAGACGCCAATACACCCGCGTCAAAGTCGTTTCGATTAACGCATAAAAGGATAGGAAATGGCACACAAAAAAGGTCAAGGTTCAACCCAAAATAATAGAGATAGTATCGGACGCCGCTTGGGCGTCAAAAAATTCGGCGGCGAGTTCGTTCGCGCAGGCAACATCATCATCCGCCAGCGCGGCACCGCGACGCACCCGGGCTGCAACGTAGGCATGGGCAGCGATCACACGATTTTCGCGCTGATCGACGGCGTCGTAAAATTTGAGCGAAAAGATAAAAATCGCAAAAAAGTATCGGTTTATCCGGCTGCGTAAATATCGCTAAATCTTCGGGGGCGCAAGCCCCTCTTTTAAAATTTCATCCGTTTAAAAATTATCTTCAACTCATTTGGCTATAATTGCCGTTTTAAATTTAAGGATAGCTATGTTCATAGACAGCGTAAAATTTAGCGTCAAATCAGGGGGCGGCGGCGCAGGTTGCGTCAGCTTCCGCCGCGAAAAATTCGTCATCCTAGGCGGTCCCGACGGCGGCGACGGCGGCGACGGCGGCGACGTGTATTTCAGAGTCGATAAAAACTGCCACACCCTCTCATCCTACAAGGGCAAGCGGGAGTTTAAAGCGCAAAACGGCGCGCCCGGCGAGGGTCGCAAAAAGACGGGCAAAAGTGGTGAGGATCTCTATCTCATCGTGCCTCCGGGCACCAGCGTTTACGACGAGGATAGCGGCGAGCTGGTGCTTGATATGCTAAATGACGGCGAAACAAAGCTGTTTTTAAAAGGCGGCAAAGGCGGGCTTGGCAACGTGCACTTTAAAAGTTCGATCAACCAAGCCCCCGAATACGCGCAAAAAGGTCTAGAGGGGCAGACGCGTGAGGTGCGGCTGGAGCTTAAGCTCATCGCCGACGTGGGGCTCGTGGGCTTTCCAAACGTCGGTAAAAGCACGCTGATCTCGACCGTTTCAAACGCTAAACCCCAGATCGCAAACTATGAGTTTACCACGCTCACGCCAAAGCTAGGTCTCGTCGAGGTTGACGAATACAGCGGCTTTGTCATGGCCGATATCCCTGGCATCATCGAGGGCGCAAGCGAAGGGCGCGGGCTTGGCGTGCAGTTTTTAAAACACGTCGAGCGCACGAAAATTTTACTTTTTATGCTCGATCTTGCGAACTACCGCAGCCTCGAGGAGCAGTTTGACGCGCTGAGGGCCGAGACGGCGAAATTTTCAGAGGGACTTGCAAAAAGAGACTACGCGATCGCTCTAACTCGCGCGGACGCGGCCGAAAATTTGCAGGAAAAATTTGACGCGTTTTTGTCGCATTTGGGGCTCGCGGGCACGGCGGGCGAGATGAAATTTAAGCAAGATATTTATGAGCTTGACGCTACTAAGCCGTTTTTTGTGATGCCGATCTCCTCGGCGACGGGACAAAATATAAACGAGCTAAAATTTAACCTGCTTGAGCTTCTAAAAAAGGAGCTGTAGGCTGCGCTAAAAGCTGCGCCGTAGAGGAGTTTTGACTAATGCAGGTCTTAAGCGCGCCCACATACGCGGCTAAATTTTATTTTCATCGCTCGCAAAAGCCACAAAAAGATAAAATTTAAGGAGGCGAAATGAGTAAAATTTTTATTCTAGTATTTTTATGCTTCGGCGCATACGGTTGCGATCCCGCCGATCCGGTGCCGAATTTTATGGACTTTAACGACAAGGATCACGACGGCGCGCTGAGCTTGCAGGAGTGGATGGCGAGCGAGGTGCCGTCCGGGCTGAAAGTAGAGCTAAATCTGCGCTCAGGCTCGGAATTTAAGAGGTTGGACGCTAATCGTGACGGCAAGATTAGCCTAGATGAGCTGGGAGCGAAACCGTCTGCAAAGATTTATTGGTCCGAAGATCCGTGTGCTTTTTGGCCTTGGCCGGACGGATCCGAGGATAAAAATCAATCCGCCGTCAAATAAGCGCGAAAAACGGCAATGATGCGGCCTTTTGCGCGGAGTTTGGTTTGTGCGACGCGTATAAATTTTACTTCGCGCGAGTGAGTATGGACCAGTTTTGCTTCGTGATCTGCGTAAAATTTATTGCGAGCACGATTGCGCCCGTATGATCACTCGCGCCGTGATTTGGCTAAATTTAAAGGAAAAGAATGAATATAGTTTTTATGGGAACGCCCGAGTATGCGGCTAAAATTTTACGCGCGCTTGCGGGGGCGAAATTTGAGATCGCGGCTGTCTTTACGCAGCCCGATAAGCCCGTCGGCAGGAAGCAAATTTTAACGCCTAGCGAGGTTAAAGTTTACGCGCAGCAACATCTGCCCGCCGTGCCAATCTTTCAGCCCGCGAGTTTAAAAGACGAAATGGTTGCAGCGCAGATAAAAGAGCTAAAGCCTGATTTTATCGTGGTTGCAGCGTACGGTAAAATTTTGCCGCAGGCTATCCTTGATATCGCGCCTTGTATAAACCTGCACGCCTCGATCCTGCCAAAATACCGCGGCGCAAGCCCGATCCAAAGCGCGATTTTGGCGGGCGAGAGACAGACGGGCGTGACGGCGATGTTGATGGACGTGGGGCTTGATACGGGCGATATGCTTGATTTTGCCTACACGCCTTGCGAGGATAAAACGGCGGCGCAGCTGTTTGGCGAGCTCGGGGGTCTCGCGGGCGAGCTGATAGTGCGAGTGCTGCAAAATTTTGCAAATTTAAAGCCATTAAAGCAGGACGGCACGCAGGCTACGCACTGCAAAAAAATCGTAAAATCCGACGGGCTTTTTAGCTTTGAGGAAAGCGCAGAGCAAATTTATAATAAATTTCGCGCGCTGACGCCCTGGCCGGGGATTTATCTAGCTAGTGGACTAAAAATTTTGGATTTAGAAATCTTGCGCGAATCTTGCGAGCGCAAATTTGAACGCGAAGGCGAAATTTTAAGCGTCGATAAGCCCAGTTTTTGCGTTTCTTGCGGGGAGGGCGCGGTTAAGATCATAAAGGTGCAAGAGCCAGGCAAAAAGCCCGTGGACGCTAGTGCGTATCTAAACGGCAAGCGGCTAAAGATCGGTGATCTGATATGCTAAGCGGGATTTTAAATTATCGCGTTTTGTGCCACGCTTTTGATGCTATGCGGGCATTTTATTTGCGCCGCATTTTTGACGTCACGACAGAATTCTGTTCCAGGTATCGCCGCGATCGTGAAGTAAAATTTTACTGTGCGGAATTTCGAAGCGAAGCTCCAAAATCAAGGCTTTATAAAATTTTAAAACCTCGCTTCTATGCTCTAAAATTTTACGCTCGCAGGAGCTTTAAATTTCTCCGCCGCAGTTGCGGACTTTACAGCGCTATACCGAACACTCACCATTTAAAATTCTATGATCGTGCCGCAGAATTTTTGCGAGATAAAGCTTTAAAATTTTATCGCAGTGCCGCTAGGAAAATTCACGTTGCCGAAGAGTTTAGCAAGATCGCAAAATTTCATCGCATAAAATTCCGCTACTTCGTAAAATTTAATCGTGCTAAATTTTATCTTGTCGCAAAATTCTATCGCTACGCAGAATTTAAACGCTTGCAATATTTCAAGGCGAGCCCTTCGTCTTACGCAAGGAGCGGGTTTTGCAGATAGAATTTGTAGAGCAAATGCCCTCTACGCAGGAGTTTTTAGTAGGCGCCGTGCGCGAAGGCAGGATAACGCCGCCTTTTGCGATAGCCGCAAATCGCCAAAGCGCCGGTATCGGCTCGCGCGGCAACGACTGGCAGAGCGCAAGCGGCGATCTTGCTTTTTCGTTTTGCGTAGCCCAAACGGATCTGCCCGCGGACGTGCCGCTGCAGTCGGCGAGCATATATTTTGCGATGATCATGCAGGAGCTTCTAGCATCGCTCGGTTCGCAGCTTTGGCTTAAATGGCCCAACGATTTTTATCTGGGCGAGCGCAAAATCGGTGGGACGATGACGAATAAGATCAAAAATACCCTCGTCTGCGGCATCGGCATGAACCTACTCGGTGCACCCGAATATGCGGGAATTTTAGATATAAAAATCAGCGCAAAAGACGCTATAGAGGGCTTTTTTGCGCTATATGAAAATAAAATCTCGTGGAAGCAAATTTTTAGAAATTTTTCGTTACAATTCCAAAAATCGCAAAAATTTAGCGTTCATCTAGGCGACGAAAAAATTTCGCTCGAGCAGGCTAAACTTTGCGAAGACGGATCGATCATAATAAATGAAGAAAGGGTTTATGCTTTAAGATGAGTGAAGTAATTACGATTGCCAATCAAAAAGGCGGCGTCGGAAAGACGACCACAGCGGTTAATCTTGCTGCGTCGCTAGCGATAAAGAAAAAGCGGGTCCTACTGATCGACGTAGACCCTCAGGCGAACGCTACGACCGGGCTTGGCTTTAACCGCAGCGACTTTGAATTTAACATTTATCACGTCCTAACGGGGCGTAAGAGCATGTCCGAAGTGATCCAAAAAACCGAACTTGAGTTTATGGATTTAGTGCCGTCAAATATCGGACTTGTAGGCATCGAGCGCGAAGTAAGTGAAGAGAAAGACTTCAAACTAATGCTAAAAAATAAAATTTCCGAGGTTAAGGACAGATACGATTTCATCATCATCGATTCGCCGCCGACGCTGGGTAGCATTACGGTAAATGCCTTGGTCGCAAGCGATAGCGTCATCATCCCGATTCAGTGTGAATTCTACGCGCTTGAAGGCGTCGCGTTGATCCTAAATACCGTAAAAGTCGTTAAGCAAACGCTCAATAAAAATTTAAAAATTCGCGGATTTTTGCCTACGATGTATAGTTTGCAAAACAATCTCGCCAAAGAGACAGTTGCGAATTTACGCGAGTATTTTGATGATAAGCTCTTTCGTATCGGCAAGAGTGATGATCTAGTCATCATCCCGCGCAATATTAAGCTAGCCGAAAGCCCAAGTTTTGGCAAGCCGGTGGTTTTATACGATATAAAATCTGCTGGCTCCATCGCTTATCAAGACCTCGCTAAATCCATAATGGAGCAAAAATGGGCAAGGTAAAAAGAGCACTCGGGCGTGGGCTCGGTGCGATTTTAGACGACGTAGAAAGCTCCTATAACAGGGAGCTAGAAAGTGGAAATGCAGATAGTTTAGTTATCGAAATCGATGTCGATAAAATCGAGCCAAATCCATATCAACCGCGGCAGAGCTTCGATGAGGAGGCACTTAGGCAGCTGAGCGAAAGCATCGCCCGCCACGGGCTTATCCAGCCTATCATCGTTATTCAAAAAGATGATTCTTACGTCCTTATCGCCGGCGAACGACGCCTAAGAGCGACGAAGCTTTTGGGCGAGAGTAAAATCAAAGCCGTAGTCGCGGACATAAAATCTCAAAATTTAAGAGAGCTTGCCCTCATCGAAAATATCCAGCGCGAGGATCTAAATCCTATCGAGCTTGCTAAGTCCTATAAGGAGCTCATCGGCGAATACAGGATCACGCAAGAGGAGTTAGCCGACATCATCAAAAAGTCCCGCACACAGATTACCAACACGCTAAGACTTTTAAATTTATGCTCCGAAGTGCAAGACGCCATAAGCGCAGATAAAATTTCGCAAGGGCACGCCAAGATAATGGTTGGACTTGAAAAAGAGGATCAAATTTTAGCTCTAAATACCATTTTAGGACAGCGTCTAAGCGTAAGAGATACTGAAACTTTAGTCAAAAAGCTCAAAGATAAAACCGTTCCGAAAGAGAAAAAGTCTGGTGCGGAATTTCAAAGCTTCAAGCCTGAGCTTTTAAAGCTAAAGGCTAAGCTTGATCAATTTGGTAAAATAAGCATCAAAGAGCGTAAAATTTCGATCGAATTTAGCGAAATTTTACAAATTTCCGAGTTTTTAAAGAAAATCGGATGATTTTTTATAGTGTATTTTAATTTTTCATATTGTA
Organism: uncultured Campylobacter sp.; assembly: GCF_938045465.1. GTDB lineage: Bacteria > Campylobacterota > Campylobacteria > Campylobacterales > Campylobacteraceae > Campylobacter_B. The sequence continues at coordinate 13,926 of NZ_CALIBF010000159.1, read as the reverse complement.
AAATACGCATTTTGTTTAAAACTAACCTGGAGGAGGTGCGATGCTAGACGTAAGTTTGACCGCCATGATAACGACCATTGTCGTATTTTTAGCTTTGATTTACTTCTTAAATATCAAGCTTTATAGACCGCTACTTTTGCATATGGAAAAGCGAGAGGCTATTATTAAAGAAGATGAGGCAAATGCGATGAAAAATGCACAGGATGCAGATGCCGATAAAGTAGAGATCGTAAGAATCATGGATGCTGCGAAGTCGCAAGCTGTTAAAATAAAGCAAGAGGCGATGGATAGTGCGAAGCAGGCTGCCGCCAGAGAAATAGCCGAGAAAAAAGCCGCGATGGAGGAGGATTTCAATCAATTCTTAGGCGGTTTGGATGAGCAAAAACGCAATCTAAAAAATGATTTGCAAGCCAAAATTCCGGAATTTAAAAATGCTCTAAGCAGCGCTGTAGCTAAAGTATGAGGATTTCAGTATGAAAAAATATCTATTTTTATTTATCGTTCCGGCGTTTGTTTTAGCAAGCGGTGGGCACGATGGAGTCAAAGACTACGATGTGCTGTGGCGAAGCATAAATTTCATTTTGTTTTTCGGAATTTTGTTTTATCTTCTAAAAGGTCCCGCAAAAGCAGCATATCAAGGTAGAATCAACGGCATCGCATCTAGACTTGAGGCTAATCAAAAAATTTTAAAAGAGTCTGCAGCTCGCAAAGAGCAAGCTAAAAAAGATCTGCAAGATGCCAAGGTTCAAGGCGCAGCTTTAATCGAAACCGCTAAAAAAGAGATCGTATTCGCTGCCGAAAAGATAAAAAATGCAACCGAGCAAGAGATTGCGAATTTGCAAAAATCTTTCGACGAGCAGAAGAGCTTTGAGGCGCGCAAGATCAAAAAAGAGGTCGTAGGCGAGATTCTGGATGACGTTTTTGAATCAGATGACATTAAATTCGGTCAAGACAAACTGGTTAAAATCGTAGAGAAAAAGGTCGGATGATGATAAATAACACCTCAAAAAGATATGTAAACGCCCTGATACTGAGCTACAAAAAAGATGAACTAGGCTCTGTTTTACAGACGTTAGAGAGCGTCGCGAGCGCATTTAGAATTCCAAAATTCCAAGATATTGTAAAATCTCCGACGCTAAAAGAGGAATCCAAAGTGGAACTTATCGCGTCATTTATAAAAAATCCAAGCGAAAAAATCGTAAATTTTATTAAACTTTTAGCTAAGAATAGGCGTATTGCGCTAATTCCACAGATAGTCGAGGAACTGCGCAAGAATATTGCGGCGCTGGATAATAAATACTTAGGTAAAATTTATTCCGCTACTGAAATAGACGCCGCGAAAATAAAAGAGCTAGAGGCTAAAATTTCAAAGAAATTTAATGCAGATATTACTCTTCAATCCGTTAAAAGTGAGCTTGAGGGTATTAAGATCGAAGTCGAGGATCTTGGATTTGAGATTAGTTTTTCAGTTGATAGATTGAAACAAAAAATGAGCGAATATATTTTAAAAGCAATTTAAAGGAGTAAAGCGTGGGTGCGAAAATTAAGGCAGACGAAATCAGCAGTATAATCAAAGAGCGAATCGAAAATTTCGATCTTAGCGTTGATATCGAAGAAACCGGCAAGGTCGTTTCGGTCGCAGACGGCGTTGCTAATGTTTACGGCTTAAAAAACGTAATGGCTAACGAGATGGTCGAATTCGAAAACGGAGCTCGTGGTATCGCGTTAAATTTAGAGGAGGGCAGTGTCGGCATCGTTATTTTAGGCGATACTAGCGGTATTAACGAAGGTAGTAGCGTTAAAAGACTGGGTAAGCTTTTGCGCGTTCCGGTAGGTGATGCATTAATCGGTCGCGTAGTAAACGCTCTAGGCGAACCGATCGATGGCAAAGGCGCGATAGAGACTAGCGATACTAGATTTGTCGAAGAAAAGGCTAAAGGCATCATGGCTCGTAAGTCCGTCCACGAGCCGCTTCAAACCGGCCTTAAGGCGATCGACGCGCTAGTGCCGATTGGTCGCGGACAGCGCGAGCTCATCATCGGCGACCGCCAAACGGGAAAAACTACCGTTGCTGTTGATACCATCATCAATCAAAAGGGTCAGGATGTCATCTGCATATACGTAGCGATCGGACAGAAGCAATCTACCGTCGCACAAGTCGTTAAAAAGCTTGAAGAATACGGCGCTATGGATTATACGATCGTAGTTGCAGCCGGTGCTAGCGAGGCAGCCGCGCTTCAGTATTTGGCTCCGTATTCAGGCTGCACCATGGGCGAGTATTTCAGAGATAACTCCCGCCACGCGCTTATCATCTACGATGATCTTAGCAAGCATGCGGTCGCATATCGCGAGATGTCGCTTATCTTGCGCCGTCCACCTGGACGTGAGGCGTATCCTGGCGACGTATTTTATCTACACTCCCGTTTGCTTGAGCGTGCTAGTAAGCTAAGCGACGCACTCGGTGCAGGCAGCCTAACGGCGCTTCCTATTATCGAGACGCAGGCAGGCGACGTTTCGGCATATATCCCTACAAACGTCATCTCTATCACTGACGGTCAAATTTTCTTGGAGTCGGGTCTGTTTAACTCGGGAATTCGTCCTGCGATCAACGTGGGTCTTTCGGTTAGCCGCGTCGGCGGTTCCGCGCAGATTAAAGCGATCAAAAAGGTCTCAGGAACCTTGCGCCTAGATCTCGCTCAATACCGTGAGCTTCAGGCGTTTGCGCAGTTTGCGAGCGATTTGGACGAGAGCAGCCGTAAGCAGCTGGATCGCGGACAAAGAATGGTCGAAATTTTAAAGCAACCTCCTTATTCGCCGCTTCCGGTCGAAAATCAAGTGGTCATCATCTTTGCGGGAAGCCGCGGATTTTTAGACGACGTGCCTACGAGCTCAATTGGTAAATTTGAAGCTGAGCTCTATCCGTATATCGAGGCAAAATATCCTGAAATTTTTGAAGAGATCAGAAGTAAAAAGACCATCGAGAAGGATTTGGAAGAAAATTTAATCAAGGCTCTAAATGACTTTAAAGCGACCTTTACCGCTTAAAAAGGCTAAATTATGGCAAATTTAAAGGATATAAAGCTACAGATCAAGAGCGTCAGAAATACGGAGAAGACTACCAAAGCTATGAAGCTGGTCTCCAACGTCAAGCTTAAAAACACAAAAGAAGCGGCGATGCGCTCGCGAGCTTATGCGGTGAAGATTAACGAGGTCTTGGGTGAAATTTCTGCGCGCGTTAAAAATTACGTAGGCAATAATTCAGGCAACGACGAAAAACTTAGAATTTTTGATACCACTCGAGAGGTAAAGGTGGTTGATTTGCTGTTTATCACCGCAGATAAAGGGCTTTGCGGCGGTTTTAATATCAACACCATCAAAAAGATCAAAGCTTTGATCGAGGAGCTTAAAGCTAAAAAGATCAAGGTTCGCCTTCGCGCCGTCGGCAAAAAGGGGATAGAGTATTTTGATTTTCAAGGCATTGAGCTTTTGGAGCGATATATCGGCGTGAGCTCATCTCCATCGTCCGAGAAAGCTAACGAAATCGTGCAAGCCGCAGTTAAGGATTTTAACGAAGGCAAAACCGACGAAGTCATACTTATCCACAACGGCTATTTAAATATGATCTCTCAGGAGATGCGCGTAAATACGTTGGTGCCGATCGGTGAGCCTGCAATTAACGAGGATGCTTTAAAAACATCTACATTGGAAGTAGAAGTTGAAAGCCCTGAGGATGAAGAAACATTGATGTTAAATTTAATCCAGAGCTATCTTAGCTACAGCATGTATTACGCGCTTATTGACTCTTTGGCGGCGGAGCATTGCTCGAGAATGAATGCGATGGAGAATGCGACAAACAACGCCAAGGAACGTGTATCGCAGTTAAATTTAGCATACAACAAAGCCAGACAAGGCTCTATCACGACTGAGCTTATCGAGATCATAAGCGGTGTCGAATCAATGAAATGAAAGGAAAATGGATGAAAGGAATAATTTCTCAGGTAATGGGTCCCGTGGTCGATGTCGATTTCAAGGACTACTTGCCGAAGATTAATGAAGCTATCGAGGTTAAATTTGACGTCGAGGGCGCTCATCGCAGGCTGATCCTAGAGGTAGCCGCGCACCTTGGAGACAATCGCGTCCGCACGATCGCTATGGATATGAGCGATGGACTTAGGCGAGGGCTTGAGGCTACGGCTCTGGGTGCGCCTATTACGGTGCCTGTGGGCGAGAAGGTTTTGGGTAGAATTTTTAACGTCACGGGCGATCTGATCGACGAAGGCGAGGATGAAAAATTTGAAACTCGCTGGTCCATTCACAGAGATCCGCCTAGCTTTGAAAATCAAAGCACGAAGAGTGAAATTTTTGAAACTGGCATTAAGGTGGTCGATCTGCTCGCCCCTTACGCAAAGGGCGGTAAGGTAGGCCTATTCGGCGGTGCTGGCGTCGGCAAGACCGTCATCATCATGGAGCTAATCCACAACGTCGCTTTCAAACACAGCGGTTACTCCGTATTTGCGGGCGTCGGCGAGCGAACGAGAGAGGGAAACGACCTTTATAACGAGATGAAAGAATCGGGCGTTTTGGATAAAGTCGCCTTGACCTACGGACAGATGAACGAGCCGCCGGGGGCGAGAAATCGCATCGCGCTAACCGGTCTTACGATGGCCGAGTATTTCCGCGACGAGCTAGGACTTGACGTTTTGATGTTTATCGATAATATATTCCGTTTCTCGCAGTCGGGTTCGGAGATGTCCGCGCTTTTAGGACGAATTCCGTCCGCGGTTGGCTATCAGCCTACGCTTGCTAGCGAAATGGGTAAATTACAAGAGCGCATCACTTCGACCAAGAAGGGCTCCATCACCTCTGTTCAGGCCGTTTACGTGCCTGCGGACGACCTTACCGACCCGGCTCCTGCGACCGTTTTCGCGCACCTTGATGCGACGACCGTTTTAAACAGAGCGATTGCTGAAAAAGGAATTTATCCTGCCGTCGATCCGCTTGATTCGACTTCAAGAATGCTCGATCCACAAATCATCGGCGAGGAGCATTACAAGGTCGCTCGCGGCGTCCAGGCAGTGCTTCAAAAATACAAAGACTTGCAAGACATTATCGCGATTTTAGGTATGGACGAGCTTAGCGAAGAGGATAAGCTCGTAGTCGAGCGCGCTAGAAAGATCGAGCGCTATCTATCTCAGCCGTTTTTCGTAGCCGAGGTATTTACCGGAAGTCCGGGCAAATATATCTCGCTAGAGGAAACTATCGCTGGCTTTAAGGGAATTTTAGAGGGCAAATACGACGATTTGCCGGAGAATGCCTTTTATATGGTGGGAAATATCGACGAGGTAGTAGCAAAAGCTGAAAAGATGAAAGCATAGGAATTTTAAGATGAAAGAATTTTTGCTTTTAGATATCGTTACGCCCGAAGGGATGGTCTTTTCGGGTGAGGTCAAATCCGTCCAGCTTCCTGGCATTACTGGCGAAATGGGTATTTTGCCGGGGCATGCGAGCTTGCTAACGGGACTTAAAGACAAAAGCGAAGGTGGCGTCGTCGAGATCGTAGATAAAGATGGCAAAAAGCAGCTTGTTTTGGTAAACGATGGATTTTTGGAAGTTACAGAAGAAAAAACTACTATCCTAGCCACTCAAGCCGTAGCTATCGGAGGCGATAGCGAAAGCGCCGTAGCAAAGTCTTTGCAGCGCGCCAAAGATATGCTTGCGTCCATTAGCTCCGATGCGGCAAATTCCGCAGCAATCATGGCTAGAGTCGACGAATTCGCAAGGCAAAGTTAAATATGCTAGATCTAATTTTAAGTTATTTTACGAGAAGCACGTTTATTACGATATTTGTGCTTTCTTGGTTATCCATCTATTTTATCGTCACTTTTACGATTTTGATCTCTAGATTTGTAGGGCTTAGTGCGTGGCAACACCGCGAAGCAAAGGCACTCGAATCCTTGCTGATGGGCGGTAGGATTTCGCTTTCGGGCTCTATTTTTCAAAAAGTAAATACCGATAAAATTTCAAAAGAAGCCTTGGAAATTTATAAAGGTAAAGCCGAACGCGACTCCACTAGCGGGCTTACCTGGCTATCTATCGTTGCCTCCACTTCGCCATTTATCGGGCTATTTGGTACGGTTGTTAGTATACTTCACACATTTTCCAAGCTTGGCGGCGGAAATTCCGGCATCGACACCATCGCTCCTGCGATCAGCGAGGCGCTGGTTGCCACAGGATGTGGAATTTTTGTAGCGATCCCCGCATACACCTTTAGCTTACTTATAAAACGCAAAGCATACGAAGTTATGAGTATCATAAATCGTACGGCAGATATTTTGCTATTTAAAGCAAACACTGGAAAAGCTATTTAATGTATAATTTCGACGAAAATCCAGAGTTAAATATCACTCCGCTCGTCGATATTATGCTTGTTTTGCTAGCGATTTTAATGGTCGCGCAAACGGCGATTATCTACGATGAAAAGATCGAACTGCCTAGTGGCTCAAAAGCACAGGTTTCGGAAAATACCGCGGAATTCTTGCTTGTGCGTATCGGCGAAGATCGCAAGGTTTATATCGACAAAAGCTCGATGAGCCTAGCTGAATTCCCGGATAATCTCGTGCTGCTTAAAGGCACCGGCAAGTATAGCTTGGAAAAACCCGTCTATATCCAAGCCGATAAGAGACTCGTTTACGACGATGTAATGTTTGTTTTAAAGAGCCTAAAGCAGGCGGGTTTTACAAAAGTCGCACTTCAAACAAATGGCTAATTATTCAAATTTTACGGGGGTTAAATACGATAATTTTAAATCGTTTTTAATCGCCCTTTTTGCCTATCTGCTGGTGATTTTCGTTCTTTTATATCAAATTTCAAAGCCGCAGGAAAAATTTAAAAAATATACCGACAATCCCAACGATTATATGGATGTTACTTTTGATTTCGAAATAGATGATAAACTTCCGTCCGCACCTGAAATCGCTAAAGAAACGAAGCAGGGCGAGTTTGAAAATAAGAATATTAAGGACGTGCCGGAGGATAAAATTAAGACTACGGCGCAAGTAGTTCCGCCACCTCCGGTGCAGGCAAAGCCGAAAGAGCCCGAAAAGCCAAAGGAAGAGCCGAAGCCGGAACCTAAAAAGGACGAGCCTAAAGCTGAGCCCAAACCCGAGCCTAAGTTGGAAGATAAACCTTCCGAAAAAGTAGTAGAGAAAAAAGAGGAAACTAAGTCGGAGCCGAAAAAAGAGGAAAAACCGAGCTTGAGCGATCTTTTTTCGGATACGACGAAGGACAATAAGAAGCTTGAGGAAAGTGCTAAAGCTAGCGACGCCGTTCAGAGTAACAAAAAGTCCGATAAAGAAACCGCCACCTCTAGTGCTAAGGATAAAGCGGCATCTAAAAATGCTGTCGTCAAATCCGATAAGCTTGGCGGCAGGACGCAAAGGACGGGTGAGTATAACGCTTATTACGGCGCTATCGAGAAGAAGCTTCAAGTTCTATGGAGCAGATATGTGGCGACCGCGAAGGACGACGCAAGGATTAAGATAGTCTTTGGCGCAGATGGGCGAGTGGCGGATTATACTATTATAGAGCTGGGGCGAGAGACGGAATTTAATCAGAAGTTGCGAGATTTTTTGGATAATCTATCTACTCAGACTTTCCCGAAGTCTCCCGACGGAGCATCGCACGAGATAGATACTAGGATGTCCGACGTGATGAAGACAAATTAGAATTCTGTAAGGAAAAAAAGTGAAGAGACTTTTTTGTATTTTTGCGTTTTGCTGTATGCTTTTTGCAGAAGATGTGGATTCTGCTAAAAATTCTACCTCTTCAAATTTAAACACTGAAATTCAAAATTCCTATAAAATTAAAATTTATTATAATGATGTTAAAAAGCAGCTGGGTTATTTGTGGTGGGCGCAAAAAATGACTCCTGCTGAAGGCAGCGTGCTACTCAACGTAAGCTTAAGTGCTGATGGGGAAGTTATTGATTATAGCACAGATTATTTGGAGGGGGATGAAATATTCCTCAAAAAACTTAAGAACTTTTTGATGAGGCTTTCGAAACAACGCTTTGTAAAAGCGCCAGACAACAAGCCTCGTAAATTTGCGATTTTTTTAAAATATAATGTTAAATCAGATCAAATTAAGGAGAAAAGATGAAGAAACTACTTTTGATTCTTGCATTTTGTAGTAGCATTTTCGCGGCAGATGCGACTATGTCTATCGTAAACGAAGGGGTAAATCTACCTAAAATCGTCGTTCAAGATGCATCGAACCTTGCAAATTCAGAATTTGGCAACAAATTCTTTAAACTTATGGTGGGCGATCTAAAGGTCGGCGCGACTTTCGAGGTCAGCGACGAGTATCTACAAAGCAGCTATGATGCGGGTGCTTCCGATAATCTAGGCTCTAGCGGTGCCGCTCTGATCGTGCGCTACGCGGTAAGTGATAAAAGCTCGCCGATGAGTCTAAAAGCCAAAGTGCTTGAGGCAAACAGCGGCAGGGTGATGTACGAGAAGAGCTTTACGCTTTCAAATGCCGAAAAATATCCGTTTTTGGCACATATGGCGGTATCTGAGATCGTCAAGCAGCTAGGGTACTCAAACGTCGATTGGATGAAGGAGATGATTTTGCTCTCTCGCTACACTTCGACGCGTGAGAGCGAGATCATGGTGGCTGACTATACGCTTACTTACCAGCAGGTTGTGCTTCGCGGTGGATTAAATATCTTCCCTAAATGGGCTAGTGCAGCGCAGAACGAATTTTATTACACCTATTACGTCAATAAAAATACGCCCGCTATCTATAAATTTAATCTATCCAACGGTAGCAAGAGTAAAATTTTTACCGGTCATGGCATGACGATAGCTTCAGATGTAAGCGCCGACGGCAGAAAGCTTCTAATCACCAATGCGCCTAAAGATCAACCCGATATTTATTTATATGATATAGCCTCGGGCAGCGCTAAGCAAATTACTGATTACGCTGGCATTGATGTAAATGGAAATTTTATCGACGGCGATTCGCGCATAGCTTTTGTTAGCGACCGCCTGGGTTATCCAAACGTATTTGCCACTAGCATAAACGGCGGCAACGTTCAGCAGCTCGTCTATCACGGCAAAAATAATAACTCCATCAGCACAAATGGCAATTATGTTACTTACTCTAGTCGCGACGGCGGGGGCGGATTTAATATATATTTAATCTCTACCCAAACCGATATGATTCGCCAGTTAACGGCTAGTGGCAAAAATATGTTTCCTAGATTTTCTAGCGATGGCGGTAGCATTATGTTTATCAAGCAAGACGGCAGCGGAAGCTCGGTAGGTATTATCAGAGTTAACGAGAATAAAAGTTTCCAATTTCCGTTAAGAGTGGGTAAAATTCAATCGGTTGATTGGTAAAATATTAAAAAATCTCGTGATATAATGACTTCAATTTTTTTTGAAAGGATAGAAAATGAAACATTTAGTTTTATCTTCGATAGCAGTTGCTGCTCTATTATTGAGCGGTTGTTCTAAAAAGACCCCAGAGGCCGATACTACAAGCACAAGTAATGCAGATAGACTAGCTGCTTTGGCATCTCAGATCCAAAGTGAAGTTGGTACTGTTTATTTCGACTTTGATAAATTTAATATTAGAGCCGATCAACAAGGCACAATCAATAATAACGCAGCTTTATTCAACCAAGCAGGCGCAGAGTCTCTAACCGTTAAAGTTGAGGGTAACTGCGATGAGTGGGGTTCTGATGAGTACAACTATGCCCTTGGTCTAAAGAGAGCTACTGCAGCTAAAGACGCATTGGTTGCTCAAGGCGTAAATGAGAGCAGAATTTCCGTAGTAAGCTACGGCGAGAGCAATATGGCTTGCACAGAGCATTCTAAAGAGTGCGACGCTCAAAATAGACGCGACGAATTCAAAGTTGGATTCTAATTTGAAATTTAAAAATTTCACGGTGGCGGCTCTTTTGGGAGCTGCCACTTTTTTAAATGCAGAAACTTCCGCATTTGATGCTGGCAATATTGATTCGGGCAGCTCTTACGGGCTAACTGAAAATGAACAAGTATTGCGCGATAACCGCAAGCGTATAAGCGAGATGCAAACTAGTGTAGATAATACACGCGAGAGCGTCGAAGGTTTGCGAAGCGTCCTTGAAGGAACAAATTCTAAAATTTCGAACCTGGAAAACAGGGTAGCGGATCTAGAAATTCGCGCTACGGGCAAAAGCCAAGGCAACAGCGAGCTAGATCAGATGAAACGAGATATCGCAACTATAAAAGCCCAAATTGCTGAAATCAATAAAAAATTAGGTAGCGGCGGCAGCGTAAAAAAAAACGCTGAATTAGATGCAGGCACTGCTTCAGTTCCTGCTAGTACAAAATCAGATTCTGATTTTAAATCAAAAGATCAGGCTTCGGTGTTGAAAGAGGCCGACACTTTATATGCCAAAAAAGACTATTCCGGCGCAAAAGAGCGCTACAATTATTTAGTATCTAAAAATTACAAGCCGGCGAAGGCAAACTATATGCTGGGCGAAATTTCATATTTTTCCGGCTCATACGCAGAAGCGATAAACTATTATAAAAAGAGCATCTCACACAACGAGAGCCAAGACTATACCCCAAAACTTCTTTATCACACCGCGATCAGTTTCGATAAGATCGGTGATAAAGACAGCGCAGATAAATTCTACAAAGCGCTAAAGGCTTCATACCCAGATTCCAAAGAAGCTAAAGCCGCGCCCACTAGATAACCTAAATTTAAATATAAAATCAAAAATAAAATTTTAAATAGGAGAAAACTATGGCTAACAACCGAGTTATAAAGATGCATTATGAGCTAAAAGACGGCAAAACCGGTGAAATTTTAGAGTCAAATTTAAACTCCGACCCGATCGCCTTTCTTAGTGGCAAGGATCAAATCATCCAAAAGCTGGAAGATGAAATTTTAAATCTGCAAGCGGGCGAGAGTAAAACGGTTCGCATAAACCCGAGCGACGGAGTCGGCGAGTATAAGCAGGACGCCGTGCAGATCCTACCTAAAGAGCAGTTTGCGGGCATCGACCTGGTCGTTGGTATGGAGCTTTTTGGTCAGGCGGAGGACGGCGCGACTACCCGCGTGAGCGTCAAAGCTATCGGCGAGCAGGACGTCACTATCGACTTTAATCACCCGTTTGCGGGCAAGGAGCTGGAATTTAATATAAAGATCGTCGAGAACCGCGAAGCGACGGCGGACGAAATTCTTACCGGACAGCCGGAGGGCGCGCACAGCTGCGGCTGCGGACACAACCATCACCACGAGGGGCACGAGTGTTGCGGAGGTCATGGGCATGCAGACAGCCATGAATGCTGCGGGGGTCACGATCACGGAAAAGATCACGAGTGCTGCGGCGGGCACCACCACGAACATTAGGATTTTTTATGAAATTTGCTTTTATCTTCCCCGGACAGGGCAGCCAAAGGGTAGGCATGGGCAGGGAGTTTTACGAAAACTCCGCATCTGCACGCGCGCTTTTGGATGAGGCTTCAGAATTTACCGGCATCGATTTTAAAAATTTACTGTTTGAGCCCGGCGACAAGCTCGACGTTTCGGAATTTACGCAACCCGCGATTGCATTAAATTCTATGATGGCGCTTGCGGCGCTGCAAGAAAGAGCGGATCAAGAAAGGCTTAACATCGCTCCGCAGTTTTTGCTCGGACACTCACTGGGCGAGTTTAGCGCGCTAAGTGCTGCGGGAGGCATGGAGCCGAAGCAGATGTTAAAGCTAGTAAATATTCGCGGCAGGCTTATGCAGAGCGCCTGCGAGGGCAAAGGCGCCGGAATGATGGTGATCTTGGCTCTTGCCGACGAGGCGGTCGAAAAAATTTGCGCGGATGCGGCGAGCGCCGGTAGGCAGGTTTGGGCGGCGAATTATAACTGCGACGGACAGATTGTAGTCGCGGGCAAAAAAGATGATCTCGCGGCACTCGAGGGCGAGTTTAAAGCCGCGGGCGCAAAGCGCGCGATGCTACTGAATATGAGCGTCGCGAGCCACTGCCCGATGCTACAAAGCGCCAGCGACGAGCTTTTGGAATTTTTACGCCCCGCGCTAAAAGAGAGCTTTGCCCCCGTCATCGCTAACGCCACGGCGCGAGTATACAGGACAAAATCCGAAGCGCTAGAGCTGCTTAAAGCCCAGCTTATCAGCCCCGTACTTTACAAGCAAAGCATCAAAAATTACGAGGGCGAGGCGGACTGCTTCGTCGAGTTCGGCGCAGCGGTTTTAAAAGGTATAAACAAAAAGATCACGCAAAAGCCGACCTTCAGCATCACGGATCTTGCGAGCTTAGACGAGTTTCTGAAATTTGCAAAGGAAAACGGATGAAAGTAGCGATTCTGGGCGCTATGCCCGAAGAGATCGAGCCGCTGCTATCCGCACTGCGCGAGCGGGGTGTGAGCGTGGAGGCTGTGGAGCACGCGAATAATAAATTCTACGCCGCTAAGCTTAACGGCCACGATCTCGTGATCGCGTATTCGAAGATTGGCAAGGTAAATTCCGCCCTGACCGCTACGGTTATGATCGAGAAATTTGGCGCGCGCGCGCTCATTTTTACGGGCGTTGCGGGGGCTTTGAAGCGCGGCATCAAGATCGGCGAAATTTTATACGCTACCTCGCTCGTGCAGCACGATCTAGATATCACGGCGTTTGGGCATCCGCACGGATTCGTGCCGGGAAGTAAAATTTCAGTCCAAACCGACGCGAAGCTAAATTCTATCGCGCAAAGCGTCGCCGAGCAGCTTGGCATCACTCTAAAATCGGGCGTCATCGCTAGCGGCGATCAGTTCGTGGGCGATGAGGAGCGCAAGAGCTGGATTGAGCGGACGTTTGACGCGAGCGCGGTCGAGATGGAGGGAGCGAGCGTGGCACAGGTGTGCGATGCGCTAGGCGTGCCGTTTTGTGTACTGCGCGCGATAAGCGATGAGGCGGGACACAAAGCGGAGTTCGATTTTGACGAGTTTATGGTAAAAAGCGCACAAACGAGCGCAAATTTCGTCCTAAAAATGATCGAAAGGTTATGATAAACCTCTCCAAAAAACTACTTCGTCGCGTCGGACAAACCAACGCCAAATACAAGATGTTCGAGCGCGGCGATAAAATTTTACTAGCTCTTAGCGGCGGCAAGGATAGCATGAGCTTGGCGCACGTGCTGAAGCACTTCCAAAGCGTAAGCCCGCTAGATTGGGAGTTTCGAGCCGTTACCGTCACCTACGGTATCGGCGAGGACCTGCGCGAGATAAGTGCCCATTTTAAAGAGCACGAGATCCCCTACGAGATAATCGATACTAAAATTTTTGAATTCGGCAAGGAAAAGATCCGCGCAAACACCACGTTTTGCAGCTTTTGCTCGCGTATGAGGCGCGGATATATCTACTCCTACGCGCTCGAACACGGCTTTAATAAGATCGCCATCGCCCACCACCTCGACGACGCCGCGGAGAGCTTTTTTATGAATTTCACCTTCAACGGCGCGCTGCGTACCCTCGCTCCGCGCTATGTCGCCGAAAACGGGCTTGTGATCATCCGTCCGTTCATTCTCACGCGCGAGCGTCAAATCGCTGCCTGTGCTAGAGATAACGAGCTTCCGATCATGCGCGAGGAGGAGGTTTGCCCCGCGAAACAATACGGTGGCAAGGAACCCACCGCGCGCGCCGCTACGAAGGAGCTTTTGGCACAGTATGAAAAGGCCCATCCGAGGTTTTTTATCAGCCTGCAAGCCGCCTTCGCCAACATCCACGAAGAGACTTTTTTCGAGCCTAAATTTTAAAATTTTAAGCGGTTTGATCCCTCGGCTAGAAAAGTCCGAGTGTGGCTTTCGTGGGCTCGGAGACTTCGTGCGCCTAGTTCGATTTTTTGGCTTGAATGAGTCTGACGCACGCAGAGTAGTTAT
>NZ_CALIBF010000158.1 GCF_938045465.1 uncultured Campylobacter sp. | reverse complement strand
ACCGTGATGTAGCCTTTTATGCAGACTGCCTGAACGTTTCACCACGTTATCTCTCACAAGTGGCTCATCGCATATCAGGCAAGTCGCCGAAGAGTATCATCGATCACACGCTGGCAGAGGCATTGTCCTGTCAGTTGCGTACAACGCAATCAACTATCCAAGAAATAGCCTATGACTTTGGCTTTAGTTCGCAAGCTCAGTTCTCAAAGTTCTTTAAGAAGCAGATGGGACAGGCTCCGACAGAATGGAGAAAACATTAATATCAAATCAATATGACTAATAGACAAGAATTAAATCGTAATCTCGCTCAGATGTTAAAGGGCGGTGTTATCATGGATGTAACTACACCTGAACAGGCACGAATAGCCGAAGCTGCGGGTGCTTGTGCAGTAATGGCTTTAGAGCGAATACCCGCTGACATTCGTGCAGCAGGTGGTGTTTCGCGTATGAGTGACCCTAAAATGATCAAGGGTATTCAGCAAGCAGTTACTATCCCTGTGATGGCTAAGTGCCGCATTGGACACATTGCTGAAGCTCAGATCCTGCAAGCAATTGAGATTGATTATATCGATGAGAGTGAGGTGTTGTCACCTGCTGATAACATCTATCATATCGATAAGAACCAGTTTGATGTACCGTTTGTCTGCGGTGCTCGTAACTTAGGAGAAGCATTGCGCCGAATCGCTGAAGGTGCTACAATGATTCGAACGAAAGGAGAGCCTGGAACGGGTGATGTGGTGCAAGCAGTGAGTCACATGAGACTGATGCAGAGCCAGATTCGTGAACTGGTAAGCAAGCGTGAAGATGAGTTGTATGAGGCTGCTAAGCAGTTGCAGGTGCCTTATGACTTGGTGGAATACGTGCATGAGCATGGCAAACTACCAGTGGTTAACTTCGCAGCTGGTGGTGTGGCAACACCTGCCGATGCCGCTTTGATGATGATAATGTGACAGTGACGCCACTCATTCGGGTATCGACTCGCCGAGCAACGATGAGATCTGCGCTTTATGCGGGCGGCATCCGCACTTCAACGCGCCAAAATGCGAGATAGTGCCGCTTATTTTGACGATACGACGCCGCTCGCCCGTATGACTAGACGATTTGTATATCTGGTGTCGAGATAGGACAGGCAGTCTGCTCGGCACCGATGTGCCGCCGCACAATGAAACATTCTGTGCCGATGTATCTGCCGCCTACTACACGATGAGCATTCGGTACGGATACTGCCTGCTAGGTGCGGCGCTGACGCCGTTGCTTCGGCACTGCGTCTTATTTACCCTCCGGGTTAAGTCCTTTTAAAATATATCCAAATTCCGCGTCGCTTAGCTCGTAATTCATAAATTTTTTATAAAACGCCTTCGTTTCGGCTTTTACGTCGATGTCAGTAAAAAGCTCGGGCTGGATGGTTTTCGCCGCCCATAAAATTTGAAGCACCGTATCCGCGCCGTATCGATCCCAGTTGAAAACTCCGCGCGGATTGCCGTAAACGCGTCCGTTTTTGACCGCATCCGTACCGCTGTAAACCGGGCTTGATTTGATCTTCTCTACCGCATCTTCGTTGTGATCGCCGCCCACGATTATGATCTGCGGGTTGCTAGCGATGATCTCCTCGGCAGTGATGGTTTTCATCGGACCTTTTGTGGCGGTGATCGCATTCGTTCCGCCAGCCAGCTCTATCCACGAGTCGATCAGCGTGCCCTTGCCGTCGATCTTTAAAAGATCGCTTCCGCCTACGATGTGAAGGACGCGCGGGCGCTTGTCGGGGCTTAAATTTGCGGTGCGGCCGCTAACCAAAGCGATATTTTTATCGAGATTTGCGATCAGATCCTTCGCTCTTTGCGGCGCGTCGCCGCCTAGCATATCGCCGCACATCCTGATGCTGCGCCTCATCTGCTCGTAATCGCTAAAGCTCGCCTTTAAAACGGTAAAGCCCTGCTTAGCTAAATTTTCGCCCGCCAGTGCGGTTGAGATGATGACTACGTCGGGGTTACGGCTCATCAGCTCCTCTAAATTTACGTCGTTATTTTTTAGCAGTACTGGGATCTGCGCTAGGCGCGGATAAATTTTAAGAAACCATGCGTTTTTGCTGATATTATCGGTGGTAGCGACGATCTTATCCGCTCCGCCCAGAGCCAGTAAAATTTGATTGTTCGAGTGCCAGAGTGCCGCGATGCGCTCAACTTTTGCGGGGATTTTGACCTCAGCTCCGTCCATATCCTTGATAGTTCTAAGCTCTGCCGCGCTCGCAAAAAGCGCACCCGCCAAAAGCAGTAGTAAAAATTTTTTCATTTTTTCTCCTAAAAGGTATTGAAATATACGCTGCGATATTACATAAAATCTCATTAAAATTGCGTAAATTTTAACCGCCGCCGTTGCGATCATTTATTATTTTTCAAAGTAAATTTTTATATAATCCATTTTAAATTTAGCATTTTTGAAGGAGAGAAAATGGATGAAATTTTGTATTTAATAGGCGCCGCCGCTGGGATTTTAGTGGTGCTTTTTATCATCGTGCCGCTGTTTTTCAGGCGCATAGTGGAGACGAACGAAGTGCATATCGTCCAGAGTGCTCGCAAGACGACGAGCTACGGCAAAGACACCGGTAACGGCAACAGCTACTATGAATTTCCAAGCTGGGTGCCGGTGCTGGGCGTTACGAAGATCGTTTTGCCCGTCTCTGTTTTTAGTATCAAGATCGAGGATTACGAGGCATATGATCTGGGCAGGCTTCCTTTTGTCGTCGATATCACGGCGTTTTTTAGGATTATGGATTCAAATTTGGCCGCCCAGCGCGTCAATAATTTTCAAGATCTGAATAACCAGCTCACAAACATCATCCAAGGCTCGATCCGCTCGATCCTCTCAAGTCGCGTGCTTGAGGACATCTTGCAGATCCGCTCCGAGCTCGGGGATGATTTTACCAAGGCGGTAAAGACGCAGCTGCAAAACTGGGGTATCGAGCCCGTTAAAAACATCGAGCTGATGGATATCCGCGATAGCAGCGGCAGCAAGGTTATCTTTAACATCATGGAGAAGAAAAAATCCCAGATCGAAAAGGAAAGCCGCGTCGAGGTCGCAAACAACACCAAGCTCGCTCAAATCGCCGAGATCGAAGCCGCGCAGGCAACCGAAGTGCGCCAGCAGGAAGCCAATAAGATGGTGGGCCTTAAGACCGTCGAAAACGAGCGCGAAGTCGCGATCTCAAAGGAGCAGGCCGAGCAGCTCATCAAGGATCAGCAAAAGATCACGCAGGAAAAGGCGATGGAGGTCGTGCGGGTAAACGACGTCAAGCAGGCCGAGATCAAAAAGCAAGTGGAGATCGTAAAGGCAGAGCAGGAGCAGCGCAAGATCGAGATCGACGCCGAAGCGCGTAAAAACGCCAAGATCCGCGACGCCGAAGCGATCAGGGAAAATCAAATTTTAGTAGCGCAGGGCGATAAAGAGAAGCAGTTTCTCGCCGCCGCGGCGCTTTTGGAGATGAAGGATAAAGAAGCGCAGGGCACGCTAAAGATAGGCTCTGCCGAGGCCGAGGCGCTTAGGCTGAAGGAGCTCGCGCCCGTAAACGCACAGATCGAGCTCGCGCGCGAGATCGGCGAAAATCAGGGCTATCAGACCTATCTGATCTCAATCAAACAGATCGAAGCGAACCGCGACATCGGCCTGGAGCAGGCCAAGGCGCTAAGCGCGGCGGATCTTAAGATCATCGCAAACGAAGGCAGCGTGGGCGAGGGGATGAGCAAATTCGGCGAAATTTTAAGCGCTAAGGGCGGCGCACAGCTAGCTGCGATGCTCGAAGCGCTAAATCAAAGCGAGGTCGGCAAAAAGGTGCTGGATAAAATTTCGGGCGCCAAGGAGGGGGATAGATCCGAGTAATATTCGCAGTCTTGGGCGAGTAAAATCGCTAGCGGCACCGCGCGGGCGAACAAATTTGAGCGGTCCGCTCGTCTGTGCAGTTTGTCTGTCTGCATTGGATAAAATTTAAGGCGCTAGCGAAATTTAAAGGTTGCGAAATTTCAAATACTCGCGGAATTTCGGATTTTCGTGAAATTTTAAAATGTCGCGGAATTTTAAATATCGTAAAATTTCAGGCCCTTGTGCGCTAGCATTTAAAGGCGGCGCGGTATCGCAAGTATTCGCAGAGCGCCGAAACTGCAGGTAAATTTTAAAAAATTGGCAAGGCGATGGCAAAATTTAGGCGCGGGTGCATAGCATTTACGCGAATTGCACTTAGTAGTTGTAGGTTGCCGCCAAATGCTTGAGCTCTGCCGCCTAGCGGTCAAATTTTGCCGCCCTGCGAGGCTAAGTTTATTCGGTTCGGATGAAATTAAGAAGCGAGAGCCGTTGGCGGTAGTGCAAAATTCAACTTGTCTTCATAAAATTTTTAAGGAACGCACGATGGCAAACGCCGTAAATTCCGCGCAGTACCAAGCGCGCATCAAACAGGCGGAAACTCTTTTCGAGGGGCGAAATTTTACCCGGTGCCAAACGATAAATTTGGGTAGCGGATATGAGATCGTAAAGGACGCATATGGGCCCAGCACGGCAAGCTTTAGCGGCGGCGAATACACGCTGTTTGATACTCACAAAGCGCAGATAAAAAGCTGGCGCTGTATAGACGATCGGGCGGAATTTTTTAGCCTAATCCGCCACGCAGACGGCAAATTTTACCTCGTTTTTCGCCAGGATCTATACGGCTACAGCGTGCTTGATCTAGCCTCAGCGCAGATCATGCGCTTCGTGCCGGACGCCTGGCTAGACGGCAAGGAGAGCTTCATTTGGGATGGCGTGCACTATCTGCGGGGTTGGGACGCGCTGGCCGCGAGCGGCTGCTACTGGGGCGCTCCAAACGGCGTGCATTTGGTAAGCTTTGCCGAGCCGATGAGTGAAGAGCAGAGATATGTAGACGTTTTAGACTGCATGCAGAGCGGTTACGACATCTACGAGCAGGCTGATTTTGCGGGCTTTGAGGGTAATGAACTGAGCCTAAAATGCTTTCGCGCGGACACCTTACGATATGAAAACGTAAAAATTTCGCGCGAGCGTTACTGCGAATGGATACGCGAAGCAAAACGGCTCTAAGCTTTAAATTTGCTAAATTTCGCGCCTAAATTTAGACGCTTGCAAGCGATAATTTTAATTACAAGCTGCAAAAAGCGAAATTCAGAGAGATCAAATGGGCTGAAATAAGGAATACGGATGTTTTTTGAATACATTTTAATCGGCGCCTGCGTAGGCTTTATCAGCGGATTTTTCGGCATCGGCGGCGGCACGGTCGTGGTGCCCGTGATGATGCTCTTCGGCTACGACGTCAAGTACGCCATCGGCATCAGCATCATGCAGATGATCTTCAGCTCGATTTTCGGCTCGTTCGTAAATTTTAAAAGCAAAATGCTAGACGTCGCGCCGGCGCTGGTGCTGGGGCTCGGAGGCTTTTGCGGCGCGCTTAGCAGCGGCTTTATCGTAAGATATTTCTCCTCAAAATTTCTACTTGGCACGCTCATTTTAGTGCAGATCATAAATTTAATCAAACTCTTCAAAACCCCGACCGAGCCCACCGGCGAGCCCAACGAATCTAAAATTTTGCTCTTTATCGTGGGGCTGTTCGTCGGCGCCGTGGCGATCAGCGTGGGTATCGGCGGCGCGGTATTCGTGATGCCTATTTTGATCAGCTTTTTAAACTACGACATCAAAAAGGCCGTCAGTACGGGGCTGTTTTTCGTGATATTTTCCTCAAGCGCGGGCTTTATTAGCCTCTCCGCGCACGGGCTCGTGCACTACGACATCGGCGCGTTACTCGGCGTCGGCTCGCTAGCGGGCGTTTATGCGGGCGTCAAAACCTCGCACAGGATCGGCAAAAAAGCTCAAAAGCGCTGGATGATCGCACTTATCGTCACGATACTTTGTATAACGGTTAGGAAATTTTTGGCTTTGAGCTAGGCGTGCTTGCCGAATCGAAGCTAAAATCGGATCTAAATTTAGTCGCAGCGCCTTGCCGCAAATTTAACTCAAATTTAAAAGGATCGTCAATGAACGAAGCTCAAATTTCGCTAGCGGACAAAATTTCAGACGCGCTAAAGCGCCTGATTAGGGATAAGCTCGGCTCGCAGTACAAGGGCGAGGCGCCGTATTCGGGGTGTCGCGTGCAAGAGGGGTATTTTGATTTTTTGGGCGTAGAGTGCCGCGGATCGCGCATCAGGCTCTACCTTCACGACTTCGGCGCGGACAGCTTTAGAGCTGACGCGCCCGAGATAGACGAGCTAGAGCGCGAGGAGTTTGAGGCCATTATTCCGCTTATCGCAAAGAGCGCGGAGGAGGAGGTTTTAGCTGAAGCAAATCTGCCGTTTTTTGCGTATAAGCTGGATTTGGTAGTCAAATTTGAAGGCGCGGGCGGCAGCTTGGCGCAGCGCAGCTGCGAGCGTAAATTTTACTTTGAAAACACTGCGCGAAAAGCCGAGCTAAAGCGCAAAATGGATGATTATATAGACGAGATCATCATCCGCCGCGATAAAAAGATCAAAGATGGCCGCGAGATTTTCGTGTTTATGGACCGCATTTTCGATCTTTCGCTTATGGATTACGACGAAGCGGCGCTAACGGCGCTGCTTGAGCTGGTTATCGCCGCGGTGCAGGACGTCAAAAATAGGCGGCTTTTGGGGGATTTTATCATCGCGCTAGAGAATAATCTGCGGCGCTGGAAAGAGGAGAAATTCCTGCCGAAATTTTATGATA
>NZ_CALIBF010000157.1 GCF_938045465.1 uncultured Campylobacter sp. | reverse complement strand
AATTCGCTTGCGCCGCTTTTTTTAAAGTCCGCATCTCGGTACCGCTTCGAAATTTCGCTCACTGCGGTTTGTAAAATTTCGCAGCGCACGCAAGAAAGTCCGTATTCGTCACATAAAAACATGATTTTATCGGTATTTGAGCCGATCGCGTAAATTTGCAGATCGTATTTTTTAAACTCCGCAAAAAGCGGGTGCAGATCCACGCCTTTATCGTCGCCGCCGAGGATTAGATGTATTTTGCGCCCCGCGTATCGCTTCAGCGCCTGCGCGCACGCATCGATGTTGGTGGCCTTCGTGTCATTGACCCAGACCCTGCCGCGCGCGTCGGTAAGCTCTTCGAGCTTATTGCCCTCGATCACGAAGTCGTTCAGTCGCGCGGCGTCGCATCTGTCGAATAAAATTTTCTCCACGCACAGCGTCAAAAGCGCGTCGATTAAAAAGGGCGTGCGGAATTTTATCTCGCCTAAATCGATGCCGAATTTTTGCGCCAGATCCGCTTCGTCCTCGTAGCAGATTATGCGAGATAGGCTATTTTGCGCGGCAGCAGAGCTTTCGTAGACGCGCGGGATCAGCGCCACGGAGCCTTCGCGCATCGCTAGTAGCGGCGAGAGTTTGGCGCGCTCATACTCCGCAAAATCGCCGTGCCAGCTGAGATGATCGGGCGTAATTGCGAGCAGCACGTAGATGTCGGGGCACGCGTGCTTGGTGTAGTGCAGCGTAAACGAGCTCGTCTCCAGCACCCAAATTTTGGCGCTTTTATCAAGCTTTGCAAGCGGAACGCCCACGTTACCGCCCATTTGCGAGCCGTATCGCTCGAGCAGGTGCTGCATCATCTTCGTCGTCGTGGTCTTGCCGTTCGTGCCGCTTATCCAAATTTTAAGACCTTCGTAATCGTCAAAATAATCGTATTCGCTGATTAAATTTCGTGCCTTTCGCACCAGCTCGTGATGCGGAGGGAAGCCCGGGCTTGGGATTTCAAGCTCGCTTGCGGCGGGATCGAACTCGCTCGGGTTTAAAAGCGCGTTGCCGAACTCGTCCAGCTTCGGCGCGCCAGAAGAAATTTCAAATTTATCGTCGTAAATCTCCCAGCCGCCGTCTTTTTGGCAGTGCTCGGCGATCGCTCTGGTCGTAAGCCCGTAGCCAAATAGCGATTTTTTCATTTTTCTCCCCTTTCGCCCCATAAAATTTGCGTTATCTCATCGGCGCTAAGTTCGGCAATTTCGCCGCTTCTATCGCATCTTTCAAAAAGCCGCGGATCGTAAGTATCCTTAAAATTTAATTTTAAAAACTCGGTAAAATATCCGCCGTCTGCGGCAAAATTAGGACGGTAGTAAAAAGCGTCTAAAAAAGCATCTCCCGTCTCGCGCGGCTCAAAAGTGCTCATTCGCTCCACGATCTCGCGCAGTTCGTCCTTTGTGATATCCGGCACCAATTGCGGCTCCGGTAGTGCGATATCGAAAGCCAAATTTTCCGCGCCGTCCGCTTCCCACCACTCCCAAAGATCAAATTTACTCATATCTTTGCCCGTGATTTCGTGTAGCGTCGCCTCTAGCTCGCGGTATTTTGCGCCGTCAGGATCGCCGTTATCGTCGCAGTAAGCCGTGTAGGCTAAAATTTGCTTTAAAATTTCGCCATACCTTTCGCGCGCCGTTTCGAAATCAGGTTCAATCTGCGCTCGCATTTTATCTCAGTTTCAGCGACGTCAGCGCTATGATATTTGCGATCAGCGCGATGATCCAAAAGCGGATAATGATTTTGTTTTCGACCCAGCCTTTAAGTTCGAAATGGTGATGTATCGGCGCCATCAGGAAAATTCTGCGTTTGAAAATTTTAAAGCTGCCCACCTGCAAGATCACGCTGAGCGTTTCGATGACGAAGACGAAGCCGATCATTATGAGTAAAATTTCGTTTTTCGTGATGACCGCGCAGTATCCTAAAAACGCGCCCACGCTGAGGCTGCCGCTATCGCCCATAAAGACTTCGGCGGGGTAGCAGTTAAACCACAAAAACCCAAGCAGCGCGCCGATCAGCGCCGAGACGATGATGCAGACCTCGCCCGCGCCCGCGACGCGCGGTAGCAAGAGATATTGCGAGTAGATCGCATGCCCGCAAAGATAGGCAAATACGCCCAAGCTGCAGAGCGAAAATACCGACGGAATGGTTGCTAATCCGTCCAGGCCGTCGGTTAAATTTACCGCGTTTGAGCTAGCGCTTATCACGATCGTCCAAAACAGCGGCGCGAAGATCCATAAATTTAGCAGAGGGTATTTGAAAAACGGCACGAAAAATTCCCCGCCCAGATCGCTAAAAGCATAAAGCGTCGCCCCGATCAGAAAGGCCAAGAAATTTTGCAGTGCAAATTTAGCCCGCGCGCTAAGGCCTGCGTGGTTTTGGCGGCCTAAAATTTTAGAGATATCATCCTTAAAGCCTATGTAGCCGAAGCCTACCAAGCAAAGCAGTCCGCATAGCACGAAGACGTTGTTTAGCTTGGCGCACAGCAGGCTTGCGAGCACCGCGGCGGTAACGAAAACGAGCCCGCCCATCGTTGGGGTTTTGCTCTTTTTCTGATGGTTTTGCGGCGCGAGCTCGTAGATGGGCTGCGCAGCGTGTCTGGCTTGCGCCCAGCGGATAAACCGCGGCATAGCCCAGACCGAAAAACAAAAAGCGATAAAAAACGCAAGCCCTGCGCGCGCGGTGATGTATTGGAAAAAATTTATATTCGTAAGATGATAGAGATAATAAAACAAAGTTTGCCTTTTAAATTTTATGAAATTTTATATGAAAATGCGCATTTTAGTATAAAAGAGGTAAAATTTAGCTTTTAGGGCGGATGAAATTTTGTCGCATTTGCCAAAAGAAAGTATAATGCCGCTCGTAAAAACAGCGCCGCAGACCTGCTTTAAAAGACCTGCGCAGCGAAATTTAGACGAAATTTAGGAGCCAAAATGGGGCAAAAGACGATTTTACTTATCACCGACGGCATCGGCTTTAACGCGAGCGATAAATTTAACGCGTTTGCAAACGCGAAAAAGCCCGCCTATGATTATCTTTTTAAAAACGTTCCGAATACGCTGCTGCGCACCTCGGGGCTTGCCGTGGGCTTGCCGCAAGGACAGATGGGAAACAGCGAAGTAGGGCATATGACGATCGGAAGCGGCAGAATTCTGTATCAAAACCTAGTCAAAATCGATCGCGCGATCGATGAGGGCTCGCTTGAGAAAAACCAAGCGCTGCAAAGCCTGCTTTCAAAGTGCCGCAGAGTGCACGTCATAGGGCTTTACAGCGACGGCGGCGTGCATTCGCATCTGCGCCATTTCGACGCGATCTGCGAGATAGCGCAAAATGCGGGTTGCGAGACATGGGCGCACGCTATCACCGACGGGCGCGACGTTTCGCCGAGTAGCGGGGTAGAATTTTTAAAGCATCTACAGGCTAAATTTAAAGTTGCTAGCGTGTGCGGGCGCTTTTACGCAATGGATCGCGACAAGCGCTTTGATCGCGTGAAGCGCGCTTACGACGTGCTTTTGGGTGAAGCGGCGCCGCTTGAAATTTCGCCTAGCGAGTATGTGCTACAAAGCTACGAGCACGGCGTGAGCGATGAGTTTATCGAGCCTGCGAGCTTTAACGGCTTTAGCGGTATCGGCGCGGATGACGGAGTGATTTTTATAAATTTTAGAAACGATCGCGCTAGAGAGCTTTGCGCGGCTTTGGGCGATGAGGGCTTCGGCGAATTTGAGCGAAAGCTCGTCGTGCAAAATTTAATCACGATGAGCGAATACGACGCGAGCTTTAAATTTCCTCTGCTATTTGAGAAGCCCGTGCTTAAAAACACGCTTTGCGAAGTGATCGCGGAAGCCGGTCTTACGCAGCTTCACACCGCCGAGACGGAAAAATATGCGCACGCGACATTTTTCTTTAACGGCGGCGTCGAGGAGCCGCTGCCGAACGAAACTCGCGTGCTAATCCCAAGCCCGAAAGTAAAAACCTACGACGAGCAGCCGCAGATGAGCGCGCCTGCGGTGTGCGATGCGGTGATTCGCGGCATCGAAGCGGGGATCGATTTCATCGTCGTAAATTTCGCAAACGGCGATATGGTTGGCCACACGGGCAATTACGACGCCGCGGTAAAGGCGGTCGAAGCGGTGGATGAGTGCATTGGTAAAATTTTAAGCGCGGCGAAGGCGCACGATTACGCCTACGTGCAGATTAGCGATCACGGTAACTGCGAGGCGATGCGAGACGCTGACGGCGAAATTTTAACCAACCACACGACCTTTGACGTATTTTGCTTTGTGCTGGGGCGCGGCGTGCGTGAACTAAAAAGCGGACTTGGGCTTAGCAACGTCGCAGCGACCGTGCTAAAGCTAATGGGGCTACCGAAACCCGCGGAGATGGATGAGGCGCTATTTTGAAATTTAAACGGCGCAGCTCGCGAGCAGGTTTAAACTGCTAAAATTTAGGTAAATTTGGATAAATTTACGCTAGAAATTAAAATTTTAATAAAAGGACAAGTATGAAATTTAGTGGAAAAAACGTTTTAATCACCGGCGCGAGCCGCGGTATCGGCGCGCAGATCGCAAGGACTTTGGCGGGCTACGGGCTTAAGGCGTGGATCAATTATCGCTCAAGCCCAGAGCCTGCCGACGCGCTGCTAGAGGAGATCCGCGCAAACGGCGGAGAGGGCGCCGTGATAAAATTTGACGCGACGAACGAGGCGGAATTTAGCGAGGCGATTGCCCTGATCGCGCAAAGCGACAGCGAGCTAAGCTATCTGGTAAATAACGCGGGCATCACGAACGACAAACTCGCGCTTAGGATGAAGCTGGAAGACTTCATGGGCGTAATCGAAGCAAATTTAAGTAGCGCCTTCATCGGCTGCCGCGAAGCTCTAAAGCTAATGAGCAAAAAGCGCTTCGGCGCGGTCGTAAATATCGCCTCGATCGTCGGCGAAATGGGCAACGCCGGGCAGGTCAATTACAGCGCGAGCAAGGGCGGAATGATCGCGATGAGTAAGAGCTTTGCAAAAGAGGGCGCGGCGCGCGGCATCCGCTTTAATTGCATAACTCCGGGCTTCATCGCTACGGATATGACGGATGCGCTAAGCGACGACGTAAAGGCAAGCTACGAAGCGAGCATCCCGCTTAAGCGCCTCGGAAGCACGAGCGACGTTGCCGAAGGAGTTGCGTTTTTACTCAGCGACGGCGCGGGCTACATTACGGGCGAGACGCTTAAAATCAACGGCGGGCTCTATATGTAGCGTTAAATAGCGGAATTTAAGGTTAAATATTATAAAATTACGCGGTATTTTTTTAAAGGAGTGCTAAAATGGCAGTATTTGAAGATGTAAGAGACGTAGTTGTAGAGCAACTCAGCGTTAGCCCGGATCAGGTTAAACTTGACTCTAAAATTATCGAGGATTTGGGCGCGGACTCTCTTGACGTAGTTGAGCTAGTAATGGCTTTAGAGGAGAAATTCGGTATCGAGATCCCAGATAGCGAGTCTGAAAAATTAGTAAGCATTAAAGACGTAGTAGATTATATAGAAAATTTGCCTAAGAAATAAAATTTTAAGGAAGCGGTTTTGAAACGAGTCGTAGTAACGGGCATCGGGATGATAACCTCTCTCGGGCTTGACAAACAGAGCAGTTTTGAAAATATCTGTAACGGAAAAACCGGGGTTGATAAAATTTCGCTCTTTGACGCTAGCGAATTTCCGGTTCAAATTGCAGCTGAAGTAAAAGGTTTCGATCCTTCGAGCATAATCGAGGATGGAAAAGAGATAAAAAAGATGGATAGATTTATCCAACTCGGGCTTAAAGCTGCGGGCGAAGCTATGGATGACGCTAAATTTAGTAGCTTTGATAGCGATGAATTCGGCGTTAGCTCGGCTAGCGGTATAGGCGGTTTACCGAATATTGAGATAAATGCCAATACCTGCTTGCAGCGCGGCCCTAGGCGAATTTCTCCGTTTTTTATCCCTTCTGCGTTAGTAAATATGCTCGGCGGCTTTGTTTCAATATATTACAACTTAAAAGGCCCGAATTTATCCAGCGTTACGGCTTGTGCGGCTTCTGCGCATGCGATTATGGACGCTGCGAGAGTTATCATGATTGGCGAAGCGAAAAAGATGCTCGCAGTGGGAGCCGAGGCTGCGGTTTGTCCCGTAGGTATCGGTGGATTTGCTGCGATGAAGGCGCTTTGTGCTAGAAATGACGATCCTGCGCACGCTTCACGTCCGTTTGATGCGGAGCGAAACGGCTTTGTTATGGGCGAAGGCGCGGCGGCTTTAGTTTTAGAAGAGCTGCAGGACGCAAAAGCGCGCGGCGCTAAAATTTACGGCGAGCTCGTAGGATTCGGCGCTAGCGGCGATGCTTATCATATCACTTCGCCTAGCCTAGACGGACCGATCCGCGCTATGAAAAAGGCCTACGAGATGGCGGGACGCCCGAAGATTGATTATATCAACGCCCACGGAACGTCCACCGCGATAAACGATAAAAACGAAACCGCGGCGTTAAAAGAGCTTTTTGGCGAGGGCAAGGTGCCTGCGGTCAGCTCCACCAAGGGCCAGCTAGGACATTGCCTAGGCGCTGCTGGAGCGGTAGAGGCTGCGATCAGCCTTTTAGCGATGCAAAACGGCATCATACCGCCTACGATAAATCAAATTTCAAAAGATCCAGATTGCGATTTGGACTATGTGCCAAACGTCGCTAGAAAAGCCAAACTCGATTGCGTCATGAGCAATAATTTTGGATTCGGCGGCACGAACGCATCGCTTATTTTCAAAAGAGTAGATTAATGGCTAGCTATCTGGACTTCGAAAAGTCTATAAAGCAGATCGACGAGGACATCACCGCCGCTAAAATTCGCGGCGATGAGGACGCGGTCGAAATTTTAAATAAGAACCTCGAAAAAGAAATTTCTAAAGTTTATAAGAATTTAAACGAATACCAAAGGCTTCAGCTTGCGCGCCATCCGGATCGCCCTTACGCGATCGATTATATTCGTGCGCTTTTGCAAGACGCTAGGGAGCTTCACGGCGACCGCGCCTTTAGAGACGATCCGTCGATCGTGTGCTATCTAGGCATTATGGGCAATCGCAAAATCGCCGTGATCGCCGAGCAGAAGGGTCGCGGTACCAAAAACAAGCTGAAGCGAAATTTCGGTATGCCGCATCCGGAGGGCTATCGCAAGGCGCTGCGCGTAGCGAAACTCGCCGAAAAATTTAACCTTCCTATTTTGTTTTTGATCGACACTCCGGGCGCATATCCGGGACTTGGTGCCGAGGAGCGCGGTCAAAGCGAAGCAATCGCGCGAAATCTATATGAGCTTAGCGATATTAAAACCCCTACGATCGCCGTCGTTATAGGCGAGGGCGGCAGCGGCGGAGCTTTGGCTATTGGCGTAGCTGATCGGCTGGCGATGCTTCAAAACTCAATTTTTTCGGTTATCTCTCCAGAGGGTTGCGCCGCGATTTTGTGGAACGATCCGAGCAAGAGCGAGGCCGCTACGAAGGCGCTAAAAATCACCGCCGAGGAGCTAAAAGAGCTGGGCTTGATCGACGACGTGATTAAAGAGCCTAAAACGGGCGCCCACAGAGATAAAGACGGCGCGATAAAAGCGCTTGGAAACTACGTCTTAACCGAGCTGCACAAGCTAGACGATCTTAGCATAGACGAGCTAATTAGTAGAAGGCAACAAAAAATTTTAAGGTTCGGTGCTTATAAAGAAAACTAAATTTTAAATTTCGCGACTTTTTTAAAACCAAATTTAATAACTTCACACTCTAAGAGGACAAATGGAAAATACAAATCAAAATTCCGCTCAGACCGCCGTTTCAAATTCTAATCAAAACGGCAGAAAAACTTACGCCAAAACGCACGTTCCCGTCGAGGGCTACCAGATCGAGGAGCTCCGCTCGATGGATCTTGAAAATCTCATCGCTATAGCAGACGAGCTAGGCGTCGAGAATCCGCGCGAATTCCGCCGCCAAGCGCTCGTTTTTGAAATTTTACGTATGCAGACGAAGCAGGGCGGCTTCATACTTTTTACGGGGATTTTGGAGGTTACCGCCGAGGGTTATGGCTTTTTGCGCGGCATAGATTCAAATTTAAGCGACAGCGCCAACGACGCCTATGTGAGCCTCAGCCAGATCCGCAAATTCGCCCTTCGCGTCGGCGACATCGTCACGGGCCAGGTGCGCGAGCCGAAGGATCAGGAGAAGTACTATGCGCTTTTAAAGATCGATCCAAGAAGCCAGAGAGCGCCCGTTATTTGACAATCTCACGCCGCTTTTCCCGACCGAAAAGCTCAAGCTCGAATACGATCCTATGCGCCTTACCGGTCGCGTGCTCGATCTTTTCACCCCGATCGGCAAGGGACAGCGCGGGCTCATCACGGCGCCTCCGCGTAGCGGTAAAACGGAGCTTATGAAGGAGCTTGCCAACGGCATTACGCGCAACCACCCCGAGGTCGAGCTTTTGGTTCTGCTAGTCGACGAGCGCCCCGAGGAGGTGACCGACATGGAGCGCAGCGTGCGCGGCGAGGTGTTTAGCTCGACCTTCGATCAGCCCGCATTCAACCACGTTCGCGTTGCCGAGCTCGTCATCGAAAAGGCAAAACGCGCCGTCGAAAACGGCAAGGACGTCGTCATCCTGCTCGATAGCATCACCCGCCTTGCGCGCGCTTACAACACCGTCACGCCTAGCAGCGGCAAAGTCCTAAGCGGCGGCGTGGACGCAAACGCCCTGCATAAGCCGAAGCGCTTCTTCGGTGCGGCGCGAAACATCGAAAACGGCGGCTCGCTTACCATCGTCGCTACCGCACTCATCGAGACCGGCTCGCGAATGGACGACGTGATCTTCGAGGAGTTCAAAGGCACGGGCAACAGCGAGATCATCCTCGATCGCAATATCTCGGATCGTAGAATTTACCCCGCGATCAATATCACCAAGTCAGGCACGCGCAAAGAGGAGCTTTTGCAAGGCAGCGAAAATCTGCAAAAGATCTGGGCGCTACGCTCGGCTATCTCGACGATGGACGACGTCGAGGCGCTGAAATTTTTATACGCCAAGATGCT
>NZ_CALIBF010000156.1 GCF_938045465.1 uncultured Campylobacter sp. | reverse complement strand
GCTACGCGCACGAACGCTCTGGCGCTTTACGCCTGCCTCGGCGTGCAGGGGCAGATCGAGCAAGCCGTGCAAAAATTCGGCGCACACCGCGTAGGCGTGGTGTTTGCGACCACCAATACAGGCGTGCAGGAAAACTATGCGGAATTTTTCGCTTGCAGCAAAGACGCGGGAAATTTTATCTCGCAAGACGGCGAAAATCCCACGCCGCGCAGTGAAATTTCTACTGCAAACGGCGAGAATTTCACCAAAAATTCAAAAAATGCAAACGATAAATTTAAAAACTTCTGCTTTGAGCGCAACTCCCACGCAAACCCCGCAAATTTTATCCGCGAACGCTTCGGGCTAAAATCCGTCGCGATCGGAGTTTCGAGTGCGTGTACCAGCGGAAACAAAGCTCTCATCGAAGCTTCGCGCCTCATCTGCGCGGGACTTTGCGACGCGGTCGTATTCGGCGGCGCCGACGCATTAGACGAGCTCACGCTACAGGGCTTTAGCGCGCTTGAAATTTTAAGCGAGCAGCCGCTAAAGCCATTTTCAGAGGCGCGATCAGGCACAAATCTAGGCGAGGGAGCCTGCGCATTCGTGCTTTCGCGCGAGCGTATAAGCGACGTCGCGCTTTTGGCTCACGCCGCAAACTCCGACGCTTATCATATCACCAAGCCCGATCCAGGCGCGCGTATGCAGATCACGGCGATCAAAACCGCGCTAAAATCGGCGAAGCTGCAAAGCGTGGACTACGTAAATCTGCACGGCACGGGCACTGCGGCCAATGACGCGATGGAGGCCTTGGCTATGAGCGTCGCCCTGCCCTTAGCGCCCGCAAGCTCGTCCAAATGGGCGACCGGACACACTCTGGGCGCAGCGGGGGCGATCGAGCTTGCCGTGTGCTATGAGGCGATCAGACAGGGCGTGATCCCGCCGAATTTTACGAATGATAAAATTTGGCGCGGCTCGGAGGCTGAAATTTTTCGCGGCGCGCAGGCGCGGCACGGCTCGAGCGATGAAATTTTAGACGCCGCGAACGATCAAATTTTATGCAGCTCGGGCGATGAAATTCTGCAAAACGCGCAGGGTGAAATTTCAAAAAACAATGCGGATGAAATTTTGGCTGCGTCTAAAGCTGTGCAAGGCGCGGAAGATAAGATTTTAAAAGACGCTGCGGATCAAGCTTTACAAATGAGCGAAATTCCGACTGCGCTGTCTAAATTTAATCTCGCATGCGAAGCCAAAAAAGCGCGCGTAGATACCGCGATGAATCTAAATTTTGCTTTCGGCGGAGACAACGCCGTAACCATAATAGGACGCGTATGAGAGCCTCTAGCATCCTCCCGCAGAGGGGATATATGGTCTTCGCGGATGAAATTTTAGAGGTTAGCGACGGGTATGCGAGCTGTGCGTTTAGCGTTAAAGAGGACTCGCCGTTTACCGAAGACGGCA
>NZ_CALIBF010000155.1 GCF_938045465.1 uncultured Campylobacter sp. | reverse complement strand
TAAAAATCCCGCATGCTCGTTCATAGAAAATCTCTGCGGAGAGCGTAAATTTTGCCTGCTCGCGTTTGAAACGATGAAAGTCGTTTGCACATCCTGTTTGCTAAAATCATAGCCGAAGGTAAGTGTATTTATACCGAGATAAGTCGTAAATTTGGAATTAAAATTTCTATTTTTTACGATTGCGGGCGAAAGGCTATCAAAAATGCTCGTACGGCGAGTCTTATCCCAAAAATAACTTATATCAGCGCTTAAGCTTTCAAACTCGCCCAAATATCCGACGCCGTGATTTTCTCTTTTATATTTATAGTGATTTAATCCGCGCGCGTTGGGATAAACGGCGGTTTTACCAAGAGTCCTTGAATAATCATGATTTTGCCTTCCGGTTTGAAAGTAAAATTTATTATTTTCATCCGGCGTTAGCCAAAGCTTGGCGTTAGAATCCGATTTATCGCTCTTTTGATAGCCTCCCTTATAGCCGTCCTCGTCGCGCAGCTTTTTATATCCCCACAGCTGAAGCGCCGCATACTGCCCGAAGGGAATATTGACGTAGGCTTCGCCCATCTTGCCGTTTCCGATACCCTCGTGATCTTGGATAGTCGTAGATATGGCGGCGCTTCCGCTAAATTTAGAAAAATTCTTTTTCGTAATGATATTTATCACGCCGCCTACCGCATCGCTTCCGTAAAGTGAACTCATAGGTCCTCTAATCACTTCGATACGCTCGATCGCTCCTGCGGGCGGGATAAAATTCGAGTTCATATCGCCCGCTCCGCCTTTTGGGTTCGCCGCCGCAGAACTTACGCGTTTGCCGTCGATAAGCACAAGGGTTTGGGAGCTTTCCATTCCTCTGATGGATATCCCGCTTGCCGGGCCGTCGTCGCCTGCGATGACGCTGACGCCAGGCATTTTATTCGCGATATCGTGCAGCGAAGTGAAGCTGCTGCTTGATATCTCTTTATTATCCAAGGTGGAAATGGAGGCCGGCGCCTGCCTAATATCTTGGCGAAAGCCGCTCGCGCTTACTACGATTTCGCCAAGATTCGTGCTATTTGCGTCACTGCTTAGGTGTGAGCCTTCGACGCCGCATAAAATCGAAACGCTCGCACATATCGACAATGCGATAAATTTCGCCTTTTTAAAATACATATCTTTTTGCATTTTTGTTCCTCTATTTTGAAATTTAATCGCGGATTATAACTCAAAGCGGATAAATTTAATATTAATTATTAAAGTATTTTTATAGAATTAAATTTCACTAATAATTCCCCATTCCATCGATATTTTCATAAAAATTATTTTAAATAAAATACAGCATATAATCAAGAAATTGCTGTAAATAAGTAAAATTTTATAACGCCCGGTCTTAATTATCAAATCGTTTTGAAGAAATTTTGCATAGTTTTTGATTTTATCTGCTTTAAGAATCATTTTCGCTTTTGTGGACGTGTATATTTTAAACTATCGAAGGCATTACAAGCGGCAGCGCGAAAACGGCTTTGCTCTATTGATTTCGTGCATCCTGCGCTTGGAATAATTATAGACTTGGGATTAATATGCGATGTTTTTTAACACAATAGCTTCGTATGAATAAATTTATCTTACTAAGGGGCATAATCGCTTCGGCGCAATTTAAAATTTTGAGTAGTTTATATAGGCGGATTTAAATTTAAACTAGATTTATCAGCATGGCACAATCTGTCGAGGTTTTAAATTTAGAAGTAAAGAGTCAATCCAAATTTAAAATCCTGGCGCAAGAATGCAAAATAAGAAGATAAATTTAATGAGACCCCGCAAATTTATCTTAAAATTTAGCGGGATCAAATTTAGATTTACGCCGCAGGTGCGCTATTTTCGGCGTGAGCATCGTCAGAGTCTTTGGGCCTTAAAAGCCACTGCTTTGCAAAGATCAGCGCGTAGATCGCAGCGCCGATGCCATAACTTGCGTATTCACTTGGGATAAACTCTATGAATTTTGCGCAGATATTAGGCACCAGCATTAGCGGCGTTACTAGCAGCAATAGCAGGCGCTCTACCATGTTGCACTTTGTAACGAACCAGCCTTGTAGCGAGGAGCTGAAGGCAAACATACCCACGATCGCCGTGGCAAAAATCAGCACGATTTGCAGTGGATCGCTGATCCAAACGATACTTTTTGAATCCATCGGATCGCCGATGCTTTGGATCAAAAGCAGCTTATTGTTGAAGAAAAACGCAAACGGAAGCACCGCGGTACGCAGATCATACACGAAGCCCTGAAGTCCTACGGTTACCGGATTTGCCTTTGCGATACCCGCCGCAGCGTATGCTGCAATACCCACTGGCGGGGTATCGTCGGCTAAAATTCCAAAATAAAAGACAAAAAGATGCACCGCGATCGCAGGGATCAAAAAGCCGTTTTTGCCCGCTAGTATCAAAATCACTGGCGCGATTAAGCTTGAAACGACGATATAATTCGCCGTCGTAGGAAGTCCCATGCCCAAAATCAGGCTCATTATCGCAGTCATCAGAAGTATTAGTACTATGCTGTTTCCTGCGACTGCTTCTACGAGCTCTGAAAGAACCTGTCCCAGCCCGGTAAGCGAGATCGAGCCGATGATGATGCCCGCTAGCGCGGTGGCAACGGCGACCGTGACCATGTTTTTAGCAGCACCTACCATAGCCCAAAAGATATCGACAAAGCCGACGATAAAATCGGACTTGCCAACCTTTTCGCCAAATATCGTTTTTTTAGCGGGCTCTTGTACGATCATTATTAAAAATAGCACGCAGATCGAGTTAAACGCCGCAGAGATCGCGCTTTCTTTTAGAATCAATAGAGTAAAAAGAAGCACCAAAATCGGTATTATGTAATGAATGCCGCTAAATATAATTTTTAGCTTTGAAACCTTGGCGTAATCGCGGCTGCCGCGAAGTCCTAGCTTGCAGCTTTCAAGATGCACGATAAAAAATAACCCCGCGTAGCAGACGAAAGCGGGGATCACCGCCGCGATCATTACGTTGGTGTAGCTCATACCTAAAAATTCCGCGATGATAAATGCCGCAGCGCCCATGATAGGCGGCATAAGCTGCCCGTTTACGCCTGCGGCGACCTCGATAGCGCCCGCCTTAGTGGCGGTAAGCCCCGCTTTTTTCATAAGCGGGATCGTAAAGGTACCCACCG
Source organism: uncultured Campylobacter sp. (assembly GCF_938045465.1). GTDB lineage: Bacteria > Campylobacterota > Campylobacteria > Campylobacterales > Campylobacteraceae > Campylobacter_B. The sequence goes on along the minus strand of NZ_CALIBF010000155.1, from coordinate 6,356 downwards.
TCACGACGTTTGCGGTTGAGCTGCCGCTTACCATGCCGGTTAGCCCGCTGGCGATTACGCTAGCCTTGGCGGGTCCTCCGCGGAAGCGACCTAAAATCGCAAACGCCACGTTTATAAAATACTGCCCCGCTCCGGCTCGCTCCAAAAGCGCGCCGAATAGCACGAACAGATAGATGAAGCTGGTGCTGACCCCTACCGGTACGCCAAATACGCCCTCTGTCGTTAAAAACATATGCCCTGCAAGCAGTTCAAAGCTTGCGCCGCGGTGCGCGATGATATCTGGCATATAGGGGCCGAAGTAACAATACAGAAGGAAGGTAAAAGCGATAATGCCAAGCGCTGGTCCCATCATACGGCGACCTGCTTCAAAGAGTATGAAAATTCCGATAAAGGCCGCTACGATATCTCTGGTTAGATAATTTCCCGGGCGCTGCGCTAGTCCGTTAAATTCTATCGCAGGATACAAGATCGCGGCGACTCCGACGATTAATAAAATACAATCGTAAAACGGGATATAAAAATGCGCCTTAGAGCGCGGGCGAAACGGAAAAAGCGAAAAAATTATAAAAACAGCGAATGCCAAGTGGATTGAGCGCGCGATATTCGTATTTAGCGTAAAATACGCGATGTAAAGCTGAAAGACCGACCACGCGAAGCAGACCAGCGTCACGAGCCAGAAGAGCTTTTTAGAGGTAAATTCTCTACTCTTTACCTCTAAAACCTGCTCGTCGTTTTGTGTAGATTTCTCCATCAACTAGCCTATTTCAGCAGCCCAGCTTCTTTATACACCGCCTCTGCTGCAGGATGAAGTGGCGCACTAAGCCCCTCTAAAAGAGATTCTTTGCTTACCAAATTTAGCGCAGGGTGTAGCTTTTTATACTCGTCAAAATTATCAAGTATAGCTTTAACTACCGCCCTAACCGCCTCGTCGCTTTGGCTAGCGTCGGTTACGAGCACTGCCTTTACGCCGATAGTCTGCGTATCGTGATCTACGCCGTCATACATTTTCGCAGGGATCACGCCTTTGGCAAAATATGGATATTTTTCTAGAATTTTTTTGATATGCTCATCGTCGATGCTGACTAAGTCGATAGGAAGCGAAGTCGCCGCATCAGTGATATTTGCGGTCGGATGTCCTACGACGTAGAAGTATCCGTCGATCTTCTTATCTTTTAGCGCCATAGGGCATTCTTGCGCCGTTAAAACGCCGTGCTGGGCGAGCTTTTTAAGATCAAAGTCGTAGTTTTCAAAAACTATCGTGCTGGTTAGCTCGTTGCCGCTACCTGGGTTTCCGATATTGATCTTTTTGCCCGCAGCGTCGCCGTAAGCCTTAATGCCGCTCTCTTTAGAGACGACGAAAGCCAAAAGCTCCGGATAGATCGAAATTACGGAGCGTAAATTTTTATCCGCCGCGCCTTGAAATTTGCCCGTACCGTTGTACTTATCATAGACGACATCGCTTTGAACGAAGCCGAAATTTAGCTCTTTTTTAAGCACGTTATTGACGTTATATGTCGAGCCGCCCGTCGATTGCACGGAGCATTTCATATTTTTATCCATATTTACCAAGCGGCAAATCGCGCCGCCTACCGGATAATAGGTGCCGGTCATACCGCCGGTGCCGATATTGATGAACTCCTTAGCGCCCGAAACGCTAGCTAGTAAGGCCAAACCGGCCAAAGCAACAGAAAATTTTTTCATCTTTGCTCCTTTTTGAGTTAAAAGTTTGAAAGTATTGCTAAATTTCTATAAAATTCTAATAAAAATAGATCGAATTTCGCGCAAATTTACGATTTTACACATTGTGGCGCAGGTGATTTAATATCAAAGTAGGGTGGCGATCTACTCTCATATGCAGAATTTTACCGCGATAAAATTCTAAGCTTGAAATCCAAACGCCCGTGGATAAAATTTAACGCTATAAATTTCAAGTCTTAATAACTCACGCCGCTAAGATACAGCCCGTTCGGCGGAAAGGGGATTCTGCTAAGCGCCCGCGAGAAGCTGATCTTACGCCCGCTTTGCACGGATTTTATGGCGTTTGCGACCATCAGCCGCACCTGCGCTCGCAAAAATCCATTGGCTTTAAAATTTATCAAGGTTAAATTTCTAAAAGAGTAGGCGCGCGCGACGTAGAGCTCGCGCACGGGGCTTTTTATGTCGCTGCCGCTTTTCATAAACTCGCTAAAATCGTGCTCGCCGACGAAATTTGCAAGCGCAGCATTGAGCGCGGCAAGATCCACGCGCGGATAAAACACGCAAAAATCGCTAAGAAAGGGGCTAGGGCGTCCGTGGTTTAAAACATAGCGATAGCAGCGCGTCACAGCGTCGTAACGCGGATGAAAATCGCGCGGCACCGGGCTGATGTGTTGCACAAAAATATAGGGCGCGCAGTGGCGGTTTATGAGCTCTTTTAGACGCGACAGCTCCCAGTGCACGGTGCATTCGACGCAGCTTACCTGGCGCAGCGCGTGCACCCCTTTATCGGTGCGCGAGCTGCTGATTAGCGGCGCAAAGATACCCACGCGCCCCAAAGCCGCGCGCAGCACGTCCTCGACGCCGCGCCCGTGAGGCTGAGACTGCGAGCCGCTAAATTTCGAGCCGTCATAGGAATAGACGAGCTTGAGCTTCACGCGTTCGGAGTTTACGCTCGCTGCGAAGTCGCTTGCGGGCGCGCTTTCAATAATATTTTTGAGTTCGGACGCGCTTGCTGGCGTGTTTGCGGGGGCGTCCGCTTTGTGGGCGGCATTTGTTTTGCGGGAGTTTTCGGTGCGGGCGGATGCGGGACGGGTAGTGTAAAATTTTGCGACGGGCGACATATAGATTTTTAAAGCGTCGCCACTTGCCACATTAGCTTTTGCAGCGTTTGCCGCGCAAATATCGGAAGCGGCGGTATCGGCGGAATTTTTACGGGCGGAATTTAAATTTGCCGCACGCGCAGCCTTTTTAGCGCGAACGGCGTCCGAATTCCGCCTGACGCTTTCGTGATTCAAACCGCAATCGGGCGCAGTATAGGTGGCCGTATCGTTTGCCGTATCTGCAAGAGCGGAATTTTTAAAATTTAAAATTTTATCGTTTAAGATCAAAGCTTGCTCGCCGTTTTGCGTTTTGCGTTTTAAATTTACGCTACGCAAAATTTTAGACGCGCTAGGCTCGCTCGTCGAAATTTTATCCGCTGAATTTCGAGCGGACGAGCTTTTGTTTAAAATTTCGCCGCGGCAAAGCTCGGAGTCTTTTTCAGTACCTCGGGGCAATTTTGATCCTGTAGTAAAGCAGCGAGCCGATAAGCGTAACGCCGAATGTCACGGGAAGCGCGATGCTTGGGTATTTAGAGAGCAGCATGATCATCGCGAAGTAGCTAAAAAGCACGCCGAAGATCCCCGCGTAAACGAAGCCCTTTTCGTAACGATAGGTCACGATGCCGAGGCTTAGCGCAAACAGAAAGCTCGCCAGCGGAAAGAGCGAGACGAGGGTGTAGATGCTAAATTCCTTCCTGCGCTTCTCGCTGCCGCTCATATCGCTCCAGTATCCGATCACGCCGCCTCCGCCGCGGATATTGCGGTCGCTTTGCGTGCGCAGGGTTAGGCTTTCAAACTCGCTTACGTGCCACTGCTCGCCGCCCATCGTGTAAATTTTGCCGTCGTGCAGCATCGCAGAAAAGCTCGCGTTTTCGTTTTTAAACTCGCCGCTACGCGCTACGATCATCCGCTCGTGATCCTGCGAGCCACCCGGATTATACAGCACGAGATCCTTATACAGCGTGCTTGTGCCGTTGTTTTCCTGCGAGTCGATAAAAACGAGCCAGTCGGAGAATTTCTGCCCGAATTCGTTGGATTTGATATTTAGCGTCGCGCTAATTTTTTTGTAATCGATGAAATTGTCCTTTAAATTTTCGGCTATCGGCATCATAAAAAGCGATACGAAAAGCAGCGCCAAAGAGCACAGCGCGGCGCTTATGCCGAAAAACAGCGCGATCTTGCGCGTAGCGTAGCCGATCGTAAATATTACGATGGTTTCATTCTCTTTAGATAGCCTAAAAAGCGAGATGCTAAGAGCTACGAAAAACGCGATCGGCACCGTAAATATGAGGATGCGCGGCAGCATGAAAAGATAGAGCTTTACTAGCTCTGAAAAATTTATCTCGATAAACGACGTAATGCGCGCGATCTGAAGGAAAAATACGATCGACATTATGATAAAAAGCGTGCTAAAAAGTGACGCGAACGAGCTTACGAAGTTGCTAAATAAATAGCGCTGCACCCTATCCATAAATGACGTCCAAGAGCCTTAAAATTTGATCTCTAAAAATAAAAGTAAGAAGTAGCCCCATCGATAAAAACGGCACGAACGGCAGCTCGTAGCCTCTTTTGTGCGCGATGAGATACGCAGGCAGCGTCAAAATCGCGCCGATGTAGATCGAGATGCCGCCCAGCTTCCAGCCCAAAATCGCCCCCATAACGCCCGCGATAAAAATATCCGCGCTTCCCATCGCTTCGCGCTTGAGCACGAAAGTGACGATTAGGCGCAGCACGAAAAATATCGCCGCGTATCCCGCCGCCGCGCCAACGCCGCTAAGATCAAAATCATACATCAGCGTATAAGCAAGCGAAAGCGCCGTAACTACGTAAAGAAGGCTCTCAGGCACGGCTTTATACTCAAAATCGATCGCCGAAAGCGCCATAAGCAAGATAAAGCAAAGCCCTAGTACCGCGGCTTTTGCAAGATCGGGCTCGCCGAAATACGCCGCAAGCGCAAGCGCGCCGCCTAAAAGCTCGACGATCGGGTAGCGGATCGAAATTTTGGTTTTGCAAAAGGCGCATTTGCCGCCCAAAAAGAGCCACGAAAGCAGCGGAATGTTGTGGTAAAATTTTAAAGCGTGAGAGCACTTTGGGCAGTGCGAAGCGGGAAAATTTACGCTCTGTCCGCGCGGCAAGCGGTAGATCAGGACGTTGCAAAACGAACCCACGCAGGTGCCGAATACCGCAAAAATCACGCCGTAAACGATATTTAAATCCATCTTTTTCCTTTGGAGCTTTAACTTTTTAAAATTTAATCAAACGCTCTATGGTAGCGAGAAATTTCTTAGTTTTCATTGATTTTTTGCCTCTCATAGGGGAAAAATTTTACGAAAATCGCCGCCGCGCCCACGCAAAATAAAATGGCTATGAGCCCTGCGATTAGCGGCTCGCCCCATGCCTCATATAATCCGCTGAAAATCAAAAATCCCGCCACCAGTATCATGGCGTCCAAAAGATCGAAGTTCAAAGTATCTACGATCCATAAAAACATAATATATGCGCCTATCCCGCTGCCTGTGGATGCCAAAATCCCCATTTTATCGGGGATGAAAGCAAACGCTAGCATAAAAAACAGCAGCAGGCAAATGTAGACCGCCAGTATAAATTTCTTGGGTTTTTTATACACGCTGCCGCATCTTGGGCATCTTAGAGTTTTCATCGGCTTTTTCGTAAGCTTTTTGCCGCAACCGCTTTGTAGTGGGTTAAATAAAAATATGGTTACAAGAATGAATATTCAGCTTGATGTAATGGGAAAATATGAGAAAAAGGATATAATAGGATGGATGAAATTGACAAATTAGAATTTGGAGGATAAAATGAAAAAAATAGTAGCGATTAATGCTGGACCAAGAAAAGGATGGAATACAGATCAACTGATTAAAGAAGCTGCAAAGGGTAGTGAGTTTGCCGGCGCAGAAATTGAATATGTAGATTTGTTCCGATTAGAGAAATATACCGGATGTATTTCATGCTTTGGCTGTAAAAGAAAAGGCAATTTTGGTAAATGTGTCTATAAGGATGGATTATATGACGTACTTGAAAAGATTAGAAATGCAGATGGACTGATTATTGGATCACCGAATTATATGGGCGATGTGACCGCAAGTTTCAGAGCCTTATTTGAACGATTAACTTTCCAATCACTCACATATAATCTTGAAAAACCATCCTACAATGAACACTTGATACCGGTACTTTTTATTTGAACAAGCAACAGTGAGGATAGTGCATATGAAGAAGGTGGGTTTTATGGTGATTTGATCCCAAAGCACAAATACTCATTTGAAAGATTCGTAGGTCCAACCAATGTACTCGTATGTGGGAATACTGTTCAAGTTAAGGATTATAGCATATACGATTGGACAATGTTTGATGGGGATGCAAAGAAAGAACATCATGACAAAACATTCCAATCCTATTTGGAAAAAGCGTATAAAATGGGGCAGGATTTAGTGTAACCTTTTAAGGCTTTATGTCTCTGCAAATTCCAGTTTGTCGAAGTAAAAAAATCAAATAGGATATTACCAAGAGGAAGTAAAAGCAAATTGCCGATACTTC
>NZ_CALIBF010000154.1 GCF_938045465.1 uncultured Campylobacter sp. | reverse complement strand
TGATCTAGAATTAAAGTCGCACGAATTAAAATTTAGATCAAATTGTAAAATTCACGGCTAAATCCCGCCGCTGCTTATATTTTCCAGATTACGCAGCCTGTTCCAGTTTTGTTCGTTTTGTAAATTTCGCATATTTTGCCGCTGCTGCATCTGTCCCAGCTGCTGTTGCGCTTGCTGTTGCATTAGGCTTTGCTGCGTGGCGATATACCGCTGCTGCGCTCTTTGCTGCGCTTGCGCGCTATTCGCCCTAAATGAATTAAGCGTATCTTGCGATACCGCTTGCTCTTGCGCCTTTCGCGCGACTTCGGCGTCGATTTTTTGCCGCTTCGCGCAGCGGTTTGGCTGCTTCTTATTTAGCGAGCTTGCGACGTCGCATCTGCTCGCGTCCGCCAAGAATGGAGTCTCCTTGCCGTCCTGCGAGAGCAGCGAGCAACCGCAAAGCAACACGACTAAAATCAAGGCAGATAAAAATTTTAACTTCACAATTACATCTCAAATTTTATCTTTAATTACCGATCGCCGCTAATCCGCACCCTTTGCGAGGTCGAATCCGCACTGTGCCACAAGCGCCTTATCGCTTGCGATGCTATCGCCGGTGGTGGTTAGGAAATTGCCCGTAAGCGCCGAGTTGATGCCGCATCCAAGCGCCGTGCGCACGTGCTCGCCTAAATTCCGCCTGCCGCCCGCGAAGCGCAGATACGCGCGCGGCAAGATGAAGCGGTAGATCGCGATCGATTTTAAAATTTCATCGTGTGCTAGCGGCGCGGCGTTTTGCAGCGGAGTGCCCTTGATCGGGGTTAGGATATTGATCGGCACGGAGCTAACGCCCAGCTCTCGCAGCTGCAGCGCCATATCGATGCGATCCTCCATGCCCTCACCCAGCCCGAAAATCCCGCCGCTACATACGTCAAGCCCCACGGCGCGGCAGTTTTGTATCGTTTGGATGCGGTCGTCGTAGCTGTGCGTCGTGCAGATCTGCGGATAAAATTTGCGCGAAGTCTCGAGATTGTGATGATAGGTCTGCACGCCGCTTGCTTTAAGCAGCGCCAGCGCGGGCTTTGAGGCGATCCCTAGCGAGGCGCACAGATGCAGCCGCGTTTTACTTCGCAGCCGCTCATAGATCGCGCAGTATGCCCCTAGATCGGAGCTTTTTTGAGAAATTCCGCGCCCGCTGGCGACGAGCGAGAAGCGGTGCGTCTGCTCGGTTTCGTTTGCAAGCGCGGCGCTTAGTACCTGCTGCTCGCCCAAAATTCCGTAAGTCTCGCAGCCCGTGTTAAAATGCGCCGACTGCGCGCAGTATTTGCAGTCCTCGCTACAGCGCCCCGATTTTACGTTTATGATCGTGCAGAGATTAAATTTATCGCCGCAAAAAGCGCGCCTGATCTCATCCGCCGCCGCAAAAAGCGCGCCCAAATCCTCGCATCGCGCCAGATTTAGCGCCTGCTCCTTCGCAATCTCGCAGCCGCCTATCACGCGATCTTTCAGCTCAGAAACATAAAATTTGTCTATCAATACTTAGCCTTTTTGAAAAAAATGCGTAATTATACAACGCTAAATTTAAAGCAAAGCTCGCGTGTGAAATTTTGGAGCAGGAATTTTGCGCTAAAAATTTCATGCGGAATTCTAGCCCCCCCCTACGCCGATTTTGCGCCGCGATTTTTGCGGACGGCTCGTCTGCGGCATCTGCGCGCGATTTATCGTTTTGAAATTTTATTTTGGCTAAAATTGCGGCTTTAAATTTAAAGGTAAAAAATGAAATACGACGTTATCGTTGTGGGCGGCGGGCACGCAGGTATCGAGGCAAGCTTAGCCGCCGCAAAAATGGGCGCAAAGACGCTGCTGATTACGATCTTGGCCGAACAGATCGGCGCTGCGAGCTGTAACCCCGCAATCGGCGGCCTTGCTAAG
>NZ_CALIBF010000153.1 GCF_938045465.1 uncultured Campylobacter sp. | reverse complement strand
GCGCAGAACTATAAGTTTTATCCTAAAGCCGCCGCACGAAATTCTATGGCGGGCGAGAATTTCGCGGCGCAGAATTTTTTAAATTTAAATCCGCAAAGCTCCGTCTCGCCGCAGATCGCTAAGCTTTATCAAAAGCCGATCGTCGTTATCACCGGCGGCGAGCCGCTGCTACATCACAAGGAGGCGCTATTTTACGAGTTCGTCTGCGAGCTGCTAGCGCGCGGACATGCGGTGCACTTCGAAACCAACGGCACGATTTTAGTGGATTTTGAAAAATTTCCCGCCTACAAAAGCTGCGTCTTCGGAATCTCGCCCAAGCTCTCAAACTCCGCCGAGCTGCGCGAACGCAGGTTAAACTTCGCCGCGCTGCGAAGCTTAAAACAAAACGCAAAAGATAGTTTTTACAAGTTCGTCATCTCGCCCGAGTTTGACGCGCAGCCCGAGATCAGCGAAATTTTAGCGGCGTGCGAGAGCGAGGTTTATTGTATGCCGCGCGGCGCAGATCGTCGCGAGCTGGAAAGCGGCACGCAATTTTGCGTGGATTTTTGCCTAAAAAACGGCTATAATTACTCCGATCGCCTGCACATTAGAATTTGGGGCGAGAAGGACGGGGTATGATAATTAGGAAATTATACGAATTCGAAAACGCTCACATCGTGCGCCTGTGCGGCTCGAAGCGGTGCCGCACGAGCATCCACGGCCACTCCTACAGATGCGAAATTTTGCTTAGCTCAAATTTTTTAGATGAGGCGGGGATGGTTTATGACTTTGGCTACATGAAGCTCGGTATCCGCGAGCTTATCGATAGTTTCGATCACGCTACGACGATCTACGCGCGTGACGATGCGGGCTATATCGCGGATCTTAAAAAACACAGCGCGCGCTGGGTACAGATACCGCTAAATCCGAGCGCGGAGCAGTTTTGTAGAATTTTTTTCGTCCTTGTGGACCGACTTTTGAGCCTAACTCAGATGCAAAACGGCGAGCGCGAAGTAAAGCTTCACAGCGTCATCGTGCACGAAACGGCCACCGGCTACGCGCAGTGCTTCCGCGAGGACGCCTACAATCCACAGATGGGCGAGATCGCGCTGGATGAGATAGAATTCTCGCCCGCCGTGCGCGAGGAGTGGAGGCAGCCCGAGCTTTGGCAAAAGCTGCTGCGCGGCGAAAAAATCATCTATCCAAAGGACTGCTGATGAGAAATTTCTTTAAATTTGGCGCGGGGCTTATGCGCGTTTTTGCCACGTGCGCGATCTTTGTCTGCGCGCTTGCTTTAGGTGGTTGCGACGATGAGAAAAAGAATACTTTGCAAAAGCCGCCGGTAGATAGCGAGGTGCCGAAGGATGTGCCTATCGCGCCTAGCGAGCCTAAAGTCGATATAAACGCCGATATGCTGCCGCTTCCGGTGACCGAATAGGGCGGAGCGTTGAAAAATCGGCGGCTAAATTTGAAAATTTTTAAAATTTGCGTGGTTCGTATGCGGCGCGTAGGCGCGATTTTAGCGTTCTTCTTACCCGTGCGATCTGCGCAGAAAAATTTTAAATTTTATAAAGCTCTATCTGCAAAATTTCATTCTTGGCGCGAGATATGCTGCGCAAAACCGCGATTAGAAGGCGGCGCGATAAATTTTGACGCAACAAATATCCGCAGCCGCTTTGAAGAGTTTTTAAAATTTAAAAGGCGCGGAGCCGATCTGATTTATCTCGCGCCGAAAAAATTTGCGTTGAAATTCTGTCACTTCGGCTCTAGCCGCGCAAAATTTTATACTGCAAATTTAACTCCCTGGTGGAAGTGATGGATTATCTGTATCAAAGCGCCCTGGGCTTTCATAAATTTTTCGCGTTAGCTGCGGCGATTTTAACGATAATTTATCTGATTTTTACCCAGCTTAAGATCGACGCGGCGGCAGAATTTTGTCCGCGCAAAGAGGCTTTAAATTCCGCCGTCTCCGCGCCGCAAGCTGAAAATTTAAAGCAAAAGAGCAGATCTGGGCTTAGATTTCTTAGGCGCATCAGGCTGTTTTTGCCGATCTATTATTCGTGCATCGCGGCGCTGATAATTAGCGGAAGCGTGATGCTGCCGGTGCTGCGCTTTGATCTGAGCTTTAAAATTTACTTTATGGCGGTCGGATCGCTAGCGATGATCGTGCTTAGCGCGGTATCGTACAAGCGGCTGAAAATCGCGTATCTAAGTCAAAACTTTGCGCCGTATCAGCGCAAAATGCGGGTGATTTTGGGGCTAAACTTAGCGATAATTTTGATAGCGAGTGTTATTTGATGGTATATTTTTACGATAAGCTTGCAGGCGAACAGAGCCTAGTTTTGCAGAATGATCAGTTTTTGCACCTAAAGGCCAGACGAGCAAGGGCGGGCGAGCGCATAGACGTACGAAATCTAAAGGACGGGGCGAGTTATCTATATGAGATCTCTGAAATTTCGCGTAAGGGTGCGGCTCTAAATTTGGTTTTTAAAAGCTCTGTTTTTACGCCGAGCCACGATTTTTGCGTCGCTTGGGCGGTCGTCGAGAGCGCCGTGATCGAAAAGAGCCTACCTGCGCTAAACGAGATGGGCGTCGGGCAGCTTATTTTGGTATATGCCGATCTGTCACAGAAAAACGTGAGGCTCGATCTGCAGAGGATGGAGCGGATTTTGATCAACTCGTCGCAGCAGTGCGGGCGAAATTCCATCATGCAGATCGAGGTTTTGGGCGGCTCGGACAAGCTTGCACAAAGGTATGAAAACATAAGTCTGATCGATTTTGGCGGCAAGAACATCGACATTTTCGGCGGCGATGAGATCGCGTTCGTAGGCCCCGAGGGCGGATTTTCGCCGCGTGAAAGGAAGAAATTTAAAAATGCCTATGCGCTCAATAGCCCCTATATTTTGCGCTCAAATACCGCGCTGATCGCAACTTGCGCGAAGCTGATGTTTTAAACGCTCGGCAAATTTTAAAATTTTAAAAGTCGTGCCCTTTAAATTTTAGAATTTAAAATTTTGCCTGCACGACCTGTTATGTTTATCGGCGGCTTAACGCGCGGCGCGTATTTGCTGAAGCGTATCTTCGCGCGCTGTATTTACACGCCGTAGTAGACTGCAGTGAAATAAATTTTACCCGCAAAGCGGGCTAAATTTTAAAATTCTTCGCGCTTAAAAAGCATGATCGAGAAAAAATTGTCGCTTTGCCGAGAGTTTTTTGAAACCCTTTAAATTTGCTTTTTAGATAAAAAAGTTGTATAATCGCTGCCTTTTAAAATCATCAAAAAGGATTAAAAATGAAAAAAGATATCCATCCGAACTTTGTCGAAACGACCGTTACTTGCGCTTGCGGAAACACTTTTAAAACGCGCTCGAACAAGGCTGAGATCCGCGTCGATATCTGCTCCAACTGCCATCCGTTTTTCACGGGTAGCGAGAAGATCGTAGATAGCGCGGGTCGCGTCGAGAAATTTAAGCAAAAATACGGAATGAAATAGTTGCTATATCTCATTCCTACGCCGATAGGAAATCTAAGCGATATCTCGAGCCGCGCGCTTGAGGTATTGCAAAGCTGCGAAATCCTAATCTGCGAGGATACGAGGGTTTCAAAAAAACTTCTAAACTTATTATCCGATAAATTTCAAATTTCATTTAAAATTTCACAGTTTTACTCGCTGCACACGCACAACGAAGCGGAGTTTTTCGCGGGTTTTGATGCGGCGCTTCTGTGCGAAAAAGCTTGCGCATACGTAAGCGACGCGGGCATGCCCTGCATCAGCGATCCGGGAATTGCGCTCGTAAAATTTGCGCAACGAAGCGGCGTAGCTTACGAGGTGCTTAGCGGCGCAAACGCTCTGCTGCTCGCAGCCGCCGCAAGCGGACTAGTGGAGAAAGAATTTAGCTTTTTAGGCTTTTTGAATAATGACGGCGCGCAGCGCAAAGCCCAGATCCTAAATTTAATGCAAAGCCCCTATCCGTGCGTACTCTACGAATCTCCCAAGCGCGTGATAAAGCTAATAGAGCAGATCGCGGGGATCGACGCGCAGCGCAAAATTTTTGCGATCAAGGAAGCCACGAAAAAATTTGAAACCAAATTTTTCGGTAGCGCCGCAGAGGTTTCGCTGAGCTTAAACGGCGCAAATTTAAACGGTGAATGGTGCGTTGTGATTGACGGCGCAGGCGAGAAAAGCTTTGAAAAAATCACGCAGGAAGATATTCTCTCGCTTGAGATTGCGCCGAAAATAAAAGCAAAACTACTCTCAAAATTAAACGGCGAACCCGCCAAAGAAATATATAAAAATTTGATACGCTAAGTCATATTTTAACCGTTTTTCGCTAAAATCCCAAAATGATTATTTACGGCAAGCAGCTGTTTTTGCACCTTTTAAACCGGCATCCGCAGAAATTTATTCGCATCATCCTTGCAAAGGAGTGCGAGAAAGAAATTTTTAAAAAGATCGCCGCGACCGGCGTAAAAATCGAGCGCGTCGATGCGAAAAAAGCTCAAGCCCTCGCTCGCGGCGGCAACCATCAAGGCTTCTTGGCTGAGGTGGAGGAGTTTAGCTTCGGCGATCTGGCTAGCGTCAAAGACGATAAATTTGTGCCGATCCTTTATGGGCTTACCGACGTCGGAAACATCGGCGCGATAATGCGCAGCGCCTATGCTTTGGGTGCGGACAGCGTGATCGTCGTCGCAAATAATCTAAATATGGCTGGCGTAGTGCGCGCAAGCTCGGGCGCGGCGTATGAACTAAACGTCGTTAAGGCCGCAGACGGGCTTAGTGTGCTAAATGAACTTAAACAAAGCGGCTTTGAAATTTATGCCGCGAGTGCGGACGGGACGAACTTTAAGGAGTTAAAGCTCGGCGCGAAAAACGCACTCGTAATGGGGAGCGAAGAAGAGGGGATACCTGCTAGGGCGCTTAAAAAATGCGACCGCGCGGTATCGATAAAGATGCGCGAAGGCTGGGATTCGCTTAACGTAAGTGCGGCATTTGCGATACTATGCGATGGAATTTTAAATGGAAGAAATAGAAGAGAAGTTAAATAATACGGACGAGCAGGCGGAACAAACCGAGAAGCCGGAGCAAACACAGCAGCCAAAAAATAGCGATCTGGATAAATTAAAATCTATGGATCTGATCGAGATAGCGCGCACTACGCGCATCGACGCACAAAATTTAGAATATATCATCAACAAAGACTTCGAGAAGTTAGCAAATTTTAACGTTAGAGGTTACATTAAAATTTTAGAGCGCGAGTTTGGGCTGGATCTATCGGACTGGATGAGCGAGTTCGAGAGCGCTAAAGCGAGCTTTGCGCCCGTTAAAAAAGCCAAAGTCGAGCAGGTCTATGGTCAAAGGGTCAGCCCTAACAAAAGCGGCGGCGGTTGGCTTTTATGGCTGCTTGCGATGGTACTAATTATAGGCGCGATCTTTTATTTCGGACTTTATAAAAGCTTCGGCGACTTTTTGGGCTCGCTTTTATGGGAACAAAACAAAACCACCTACTCGGACGCTCCAATCGTAAATAACACTCAAAAAAAGCTTGAAAACATCGGTATCGACGTCGTTTCGCACAACGCTACAGATGAAAAATTCGCACTAAAGTCAGATGCCAATGCAGCCGCTGTTGCGGATGAAAATTTAAGCTCGCTCAATGCGCTGGACCGCTCTATCAGGATCGAGCGCGCGAGTGCCAAAACGGAGGAAAATTCCACCGACGAAAACGCCACGCAAAGCGTACCTGCACCCAGCAAAGATATCGTGCTTAATCCGCGCGGCAAAATGTGGATCGGTATCATCGATCTAAAAAGCGGCAAGAAGCGCGAGATGGTCATAAATTCCCCTTACGTCGTCGCTTCGCAAGGAGATGAGGAGCTGCTAATCTCTACCGGTCACGGGATGTTTGAGCTCGGCAAAGCCGATGGCAACGTAACTTTCAGCGAAAGAAACACTCAAAAATTTCACGTTAAAGATGGCAATATCACTAAAATTTCAGCCGATGAGTTTCTGCGCCTAAACAAGGGCAAAAAGTGGTAAAATCCTCGCTCTCGCGCGAGGTTTTTTGCTCGTAGAATTTTGCCGCAGAGGACAGAGGGTAAAATTTCAGCTCGCTGCGGTGCGCAGTTTAAATTTAAACTCGCGAGCGTAAATTTAAAGGTTTGAACTGCGCCGCATTGGATAAAATTTTAAACGGCGTAGGTAAAATTTAACGGTACGGATAAAATTTCAAGCGTTGCGGGCGCTTGCTGTAGCGTGGTAAATTTAAAGGGCATCGTTCGAGAATGCGGCGTAAAAACGGCAGCTTTGATCGCTATCGTTTTGAGCTGACGTAAATTTAAATGTCGCCGCAAAGTGTCGACGCGCTAAATTTAAATGATCAATGTCTCCGCGGTTTTAAAATTTTAGTGTGGTAAAATTTTAAAATCGCCTTAGCGGTATAAAAGCACCGCCGCATCGCCGCTAAGGCTTGAAATTTTAGCCTCCGAGCGGCATATGTAGATCGCGGCGCTTAAAGCGCGAAATTTTAAATAGAGCTTGAAAATACTTTAAGATAAGAGGTTTGAGATGTTTGACG
>NZ_CALIBF010000152.1 GCF_938045465.1 uncultured Campylobacter sp. | reverse complement strand
ACTACGCCGGCCTCACAAGCTTTTTTATAAGCGGAGGCGGAGTCTTCATATCTATTGGAGTCGAAAAGCGCTATGCCGAGCGAACCACAGCTTTCGTAATCTCCGCCGTCGCACCTCTTGGATAAAATTTCGACTAGCCTCGTGCATGCGCTGTATTTTCCATTGCCGCTATCGCAAGAGATCGCTAAATCTTTTTCCTCTTTGGTTTTTAATAAATAATCCAAGCCTTCCGCTGCCGCAGCGGGGATCGCTGCAAATGCCGTTATAAATGCGAGTACTGAAATTTTAAGATAGAATTTTTTCATCGCCGCCCCTGTTTTTAAGCGGTGATTATATATTAAAGTATTTTAGCGGACTCTTAAAATTTTGCAGAGTTAAAATTTCGATCACTCACTAAATTTAGCGGCGCTATTTTTGTAAGCCGCGCCGCTTTAGAATTTTAAAACATCGCTATTAAATTTAAGCGCTACGGTGAAATTTTAAAATTTCACCGCAAGCTTTGGGCGGCTTTAAATTTAACATACCGAGTTCTGTTAGCATCCAGAGTTTGGCTGCACCCGCGTTTCGCTGCCCGTGTGGATCAGCAGAGCCTTGCCGCGTCTAAATCTACACGGCGGGTCGGCTTGCACGGATGAGTACTCCTTGCCGTTTAGTTTGTAGATGATGTTGGAGCCCTGCACCGTCTTTTGGGAGTTTTGGATCGCATCTCCGGCGACCGCGCCCACTGCTGCGCCGCCTATGAGCCCCACGGTTTCGGCTAGACGCCTACTGCTGCTATGTTTGCCGAGCTTATGCCCGATGACCGCACCCGTAGTTCCGCCTGCGACGCCGCCTAAAATTTTACCCGTATTGCCCTCGGAGCGCTCTACGTTGATTTTAGCGGGCAGGACATCGACGATCTCGATCCGATCGCTTTGCCTCATGCGGTTCGTTTCGCTCGCGTCATAAACATCTCCACCATATCGATCCTGTGGGGTCGCGCAGCCACAAAGTGCGATCGCGGCGATCAAACATAATGTAAAATTTCGCATATCCTCTCCTTGTAATGAGCTTGGCGACATTATACTGCGGGTTTTTATACGATCGGTTAAGCGGCGGCGTTAAAATTTACCGGCTCGCTGCCGCTTAAAATTAGCTGGATACGAGGCATTGTGCCGTATCTGGGCGCCTTATAAAATTTTTATTTCACTCAAAATTTATCTTATTTTGTTAGAATCATTCTTATTTTTAAGGAGAAAAAATGAAAAAACTATTAGTTTACGCCACTAAAGGCGGCGATACGAAGGTCGTGAGCGAATACATCGCTTCAAAGCTCGGCTTTGAGATCAAGGAGGCCAAAGAGCTAAATGAGGAGGATTTGGCGGGCGCTAGCGCGTTTATTTTTGCGGCTTCGACGCACGGCGACGGACAGATCCAGGCTAAATTTGACGACAAATTGGAGCTTTTGAACAAAACTGATTTTGACGGACGCAAGGTCGCGCTCATAGGCGTTGGCAACGTCGAGCGCCACGGCAGCGATTTTTGCAGCGGCATGAGTGCGTTTTTGCCGGTGCTTAAAAAGGCCGATCTCATCGGCGCTTGGGGCGCGGAGGGCTATAAATTTAAACATTCACGCGCCTTCATAAACGGCAAATTCGTGGGTCTTACGATCGATTTTAAGGGCGACGAGCACTGGCAGGCAAGAGCCGATAAATGGATCACCGCAGTTGGAAGCGAGTTTTAAATATTTCAGCTTTTGCACGACCGAGCGAGCTTTGGGCTCATCGAGCCTAAAGCTCGTTAAATTTCCCCATTAAATTCCACGCTCCGTCTCCGAGCGGAGCCCTCTTAAATTTTACTCGCCGCGGCGTTATAATTTCCGCACGTCTAAGCGCCGCCTGCTCATGCCGCGTAAAATTTATCGCTAGCGGGAGTCGTAAATTCCAACTCGCCGCGCAGATAGCTATGGGTGCCGCGATAAAATTTAATTCGCGGCAACTTACGCGCTATTCGTGCAATAAACGATAAATTCCGCCTGCGATGCTTGATGTCGCTAGCGCGACAAAATTTCGCTTTCGTGACAAAATTTCGCCCGCAGTGCTAGTATGCTGCCCGCGCGTTAAAATTCCACGCTCCGCTTGAAAGCGGAGCCTCCGCATTAAAATTTTAAAATTTTTAGTTCAAAAAGTCGCTGCGTTTTACAAGTCGTGCCGCTTAAAATCGCGCGGATAGGCTAAATTTTATCCTCCCAAGCTCAAAATCTAGCCCGCTCGTGACGGTCAATTCATGCGGCAAATTTCATGCGATCGATTTATAAAATCATCGCCCGAACTTCAAATATCAGCGCCGCATTAGAAAAGTTATTTTATAATAACCGCATATCAAAATTTAAGGCGATCTATGAAAAGGCTTCTATTTTTCGTCGTTTTTGCGCTGGTCGCTCTCGCCGCGGCGATCTACTTCAATCTCGATAGGCGCGAAGAGGTCGCGCACAAGGCCTACGGCATCATCGATATCAGACAGAGTTCGCTTAGCTTCGAGCGCAGCGGCCGCATTAGCGCGCTTTATCGCGACGAGGGCGATTTCGTGCAGGCTGGCGACGTCTTGGCGGCTCTGGATACGGCGGATCTGAGTTTTCAAAGGCGTATTCAGATCGCGAGATGCGACGGGCTTAAATTTAGCTTGCAAAAGCTGCAAAGCGGCTTTCGTAGCGAGGAGATCGAGATGGCGGCGGCGAACGTAAGCGCGCTGCAAAACGCCCTACAGCTCGCTACTTTGACTAACGAGCGCCTAAAAAGCCTAGGCAAAACCAACTCCGCGTCCAAGCAGCAGATCGACGAGGCGTTTTACTCGATGAAGCGCACGCAAGCCCAGCTGCAAAGCGCGCAGGCTAATCTGCGCCAGCTTCAAAGCGGCTACCGCGGCGAGGATGTCGGCGCCGCCCGCGCAAATTTGACAAGCTGCGAGGAAAATCTGAAATATCTGAATTACCAAATCGAGACGCAAAGCGTGCTAAAAGCGCCATTTAGCGGGCAGATCAGAGCGCGCCTTAAGGAGCTCGGCGACATCAGCATGCCAAGCGTGGGCGTTTTTGAGCTTAGCGAAGTAAAAAATAAGCGCGCGAAATTTTATCTGAGCGAAAATCAGCTCCGCTTCCTGCGTGCCGGGCAGAGCGTGCGGATCATCGCGGCGGACGGCTCTAGCGCGAGCGCAAAGGTCGCCTACGTGAGCCAAACCGCGATGTACACGCCCCGCACGGTGCAGACCGAGGAGCTACGCGCCGATCTCGTGTGGGAGGCGCGCGCCGATTTCAGCGACGATGACGGCAACTTTCGCTTAGGCCAGCCGATCAGCGTGGAATTTTGACGGGCGAGCACTGCGCGCGAAATTTTAATACATGGGTGAAATTTTAGCGCGCGGGCGGCACTTTGGAGACTGCGGGCGAAATTTGGATAGCAGAGCCCATTGCCCGGTAAAATTTTACGCAACGCCGCGCTAGCCGCTCATACGGCGTGAGTTTGATAAAATTTTAAAAGCGCGCTTCGAGGCGGAATTTAAACGGCGCTTGTTTGATAGGGCAGGGCGATTAAATTTTGCCGTGCTAAAATACATCGTCTCGGCGGCGAGTAAAATTTTGGCGAAATTTTGGCGCAAAGCAGTGCGAGTTAAATTTAAAATTTGCGGCTCGGAAACGAGTACAAGCAGGGTGGCATAGCGGGTAACGGGCTTTGTTTCTAGCAGACCGTTTTGCGATAAACGAGCAGCGGAACCGAGCGCGGACGGCAGTAAAATTTCACTACGAAACAAGCGGCGCGATTAAATACAAGTTGCGAGCGGAGGTGAAATTTTACACCAAAGGACGCGGTAGTTGAAGTCGGTACTATGCCAAGGAAAGCCGAGACTAGGTAAAATTTTGCCAAAAGACATGACGGCGGTGAAATTTTACCCCGAAAGGCAGGTGGAAGTGAAATTTTGCCCAAAAGGTGCGGCAGCGGTAAAATTTCGCCGAAAGAGGCGCGGCGTAGATAGAAGAGAGCTCGGCGCTTATAGGTCGCCAGGTCTCTGAAACTCGCTTTTGTTTGCGTTTTGAAGCTAATTTATCGCGGATACTCGCGGGCCGCTTCATGTTTTGGAGACCGCCCCGCTCATGCGCGTTGTGTGCGCATCGTTAGCGGCGCGGCTAGCCGATGCGATATGCACGCGCTCAAGACGGATCGGGCGTCGCGCGAAATATTCGGCGCGAGCCGTAAGCAACGCCGATCGTGCGGGCACGCAAAATTCGAGCGGGCGATTGCAGGGCGCCCAGACGCGATAGGGCTTAGTTTCGCGCGCTTGCGGTAAGTTGCGTCGAATTTATGCGAGGTTTGGGCGAAATTGTTCAACGTGCGTCGCGAAATTTAAAGCGCGCGGCGGTTGTAAAACCGAGATGCCGCGGCGGTCACCAAACTAAGACGCCGTAGC
>NZ_CALIBF010000151.1 GCF_938045465.1 uncultured Campylobacter sp. | reverse complement strand
TGTCGTTTGATAAAATTTCGTTCGAGCTCGTCTGCAAAACTAGCTCAAGCGTCGATTTGATGATCTTATCCTTTTTCAGCGCGTCGATAAGCTCGAAAAATTTCTCCCTCGATTTGATCAAAATTTCGTCAAATTCTAGAAAATCGTCAAATTCTATCGGCTTATATGTCAGATCGAAAACGTCTTCCTTGCCCTCTTTGATGATACTCGGCGCAAACTGCATCACTTCGTCGATCGTGTAGGTTAGCGTAGGCGCGATTAGAGGCAGTAGCGCTCGCGTGATCAGCGCGATCGCGCTTTGCGCGCTTCTGCGGCGCGGTTCGTCGGGTGCGTCGCAGTAGAGCCTATCTTTGCAGATATCAAGATAAATTCCGCTCAAATCGGCGCTTAAGAAATTTAGCAAGGCGTTGAAGCCTTTTGAAAAATCATAGTTTCTAAACGCCGCTTCCGCGCTCGCAAAGGCGTTTGCCGCGCGCGTTAGGATCCAGCGGTCAAGCCGCGTAAAATTGCTCGTCTCGATCTCATTTAAATCACTGGTGCTTGCGAGCATAAATCTTATAGTATTTCGGATCTTGCGGTACTGCTCGCTTACCTGCTTTAGGATATTGTCGCTGATCTTTAGATCGGTCGAATAATCGCTCATCGCGACCCACAGGCGTAAAATTTCAACGCCGTGGCTCTTTGCGACCTCTTGCGGATAGACGACGTTTCCGACTGATTTACTCATCTTTTGGCCCTTCTCATCGACGGTAAATCCGTGCGTGAGGATGCTCTTGTACGGCGCGCATTCGTTAATCGCGCAGCTTAGAAGCAGTGAGCTTTGAAACCAGCCGCGGTGTTGGTCGCTGCCCTCAAGATACATATCCGCAGGGAATTTACCCGCATCGTAAACGCCGCTTTGCAGCACCGCTTTCCACGTCGAGCCGCTATCGAACCAAACGTCTAAGATATCCATCACCTTTTCTAAATTTTCAGGCTTATAGCCGCTGTCCTGAGGCAAAAGCTCCGAAATTTCCATCTGCCACCAAGCATCCGCGCCCTTAGCCTTAAAAATTTCGTAGATATTATTTAAAATTTTTTCATCAAAAATCGGCTCTTTGGTGTTTTTATCGCGGAAAAACGCTATCGGCACGCCCCAGTCCCTCTGGCGGGAAATACACCAATCGGGGCGGTTTTCTATCATCGAGGTAAGGCGGTTGATGCCGCTTTGCGGATAAAATTTAACCTTGCCGATCTCCTCAAGGGCTACTTGGCGCAGCGTTTTGCCGCTGAGTTTAGGCTCGTCCATTGCGATAAACCACTGCTTCGTCGCGCGGTAGATCACCGGCTTGTGCGTGCGCCAGCAGTGCGGATAAGAGTGGACGAATTTGCCGGATTTTATAAGC
Source organism: uncultured Campylobacter sp. (assembly GCF_938045465.1). Taxonomy (GTDB): domain Bacteria; phylum Campylobacterota; class Campylobacteria; order Campylobacterales; family Campylobacteraceae; genus Campylobacter_B. Next base: position 7,868 of record NZ_CALIBF010000151.1, on the reverse strand, counting down.
GCGGGGCCTAGGATCTGTAAAATTCTCTCGTTTGCTTTGAAAATATGCATCCCCACGAGCTCATCTACGACGTCTGCGCGGAAGAGTTTTTTGGTTTTAAGAGTTTGATCGAAACAGCCGCCCTCATCCACGGGCATCAGCACTTCGATGCCGTATTTAAGCCCTACGAAATAATCGTCCTCGCCGTGTCCCGGAGCCGTATGCACGAGCCCGGTGCCGCCGTCCATTAAAACGTGCTCGCCGAGGATAAATTTCGAAGCTCTATCGTTTAACGGGTTGATCGCGTTTAAGCCCTCAAGCTCGGCGGCCCCAAATTCTTTTACGATCTCGCCCTTCGTGATGCCCAAATTTACGAGGCTTTCGACCAAAGGTTTGGCTAGGATCAAATTTTCGCTCGTCAGTGCGTAAATTTCATTCGGGTTCAAAGATATCGCGCCGTTTGCAGGCAGCGTCCAAGGCGTGGTCGTCCAGATGACCGCTTTAGCGCCTTTCGCACCGATTTTAGCGTTCGCTTCACTGCTTAGATCAAACGCCACGAAGATCGAGTAGTCCTCTTTGTCTTTGTATTCAACCTCGGCTTCTGCGAGCGCGCTTTTTGCCGCCCAGCTCCAAAATACGGGCTTTGAGCGCTCGATTAAAATTCCTTTTTTCGCGATTTGGCAGAGCGCTTTGTAAATTTCAGCTTCAAATTCAAATTTTAGCGTCAGATACGGATCGTCCCAGTCGCCCAAAATCCCCATATCTTTAAATTCATTGCGCTGCACGTCGATGAACTCTTTGGCGTGCTGTCTGCAAAGCTCGCGTATCTGCACTTTTGAAAGTGATTTTTTCTGCTCACCTAGTTTGATCTCTACTTGCTGCTCGATCGGCAGACCGTGGCAGTCCCAGCCCGGCACGTAGCGGATCTCCTCGCCGAAGAAATAATGGGTTTTGGTGATGATGTCTTTTAAAATTTTATTCAGCGCGTGGCCGATGTGGAGGTGTCCGTTAGCGTACGGAGGGCCGTCGTGGATATTGAAGCTGACGCTTGCGCCCTTGCGCCTAGCTTTCATCTTTTCGTAAATTTTACGCTGCTCGTACCATGCCTTAAACCGCGCAGGTTCGTTTTGCGGCAGTGCGCCTCGCATCGCAAAATCCGTCGTAGGAAGAAAGAGAGTATCTTTGTAGTCCATATTTGTACCTTTTCGTGTCTTAAAAAATTTGTGAAGTTTATCCAAAACGCCATTAAAAAGCTCTGAAAGAGCAGTCTGCGTTTATGCTATAATGTGCGAAAATTTAATGAGGGTCTTTATGAAAAATATCATCCTTGTAATCGGCGAGGAGATCCGCTACGACGCGGCTTTGATGAGCTATATTTCTCGCAGCTATGAACGAGTTTTTGGGCGGATGGACGATCTGAAATTCTTAAGCGAAAACGATAAGGTTTTGCCCTTCGCGCTTGAAAAGATGATCGATTCGTACGATTTTATCACGATCTTTGCGGCAAACTCCGCCTACGCGGTCGTCGGAAAAATTTTATCGACGCTCTCTTTCGATTCGCTCGAGCTGAAAAACGGAGAGACCCTAGCGCCCTCGATGGCGCGCACGGTGGCGAAAAACAGCTTCCTGCTAAACGTCAGAGGCTGCTCGGTAAACGTGATCAAGGCGCTTTGCTTGCAGAGCCTGCCGCCGATCCTTCAAGACGCGCCGAGCGCGGGCGAGAGCTTTTATCTATTCGATTGCGAATATGAAAGCGTAAAGCAGCGCCTAGAAAGCCTTGCGATCAGTTATAAAATTTCGCTTACGATCAGCAGGCCTTGCTCCTTTTTGCTGCTCGTGCGCGCCAGTGCGATGAAATTCGGAGCGCTGGACGCGTTTTTACAAAGCGTCGGCAAGTATTATGAGAGCTGCTACATCGAAGGCGGCGATTTTATGGGCTTTGTGGTGGATAGACTGCGCGAGATAGGCGCTAAGATCACCTTTGCCGAAAGCTGCACCGCAGGGCTCATCGCCGCAAAATTCGGCGCAGTCGCGGGCGTGAGCGACGTTTTCGATGGTTCGCTCGTAAGCTACGCCAACGAGATAAAAAATCTCTGGCTCAACGTAGGCGAAGATACGCTCGCACGCTACGGCGCGGTAAGCGCGCAGACCGTGGGCGAGATGCTGGAGGGCGCGCTGCAAAGCAGCGGGGCGAGCTTTGCCCTCGCGGTAAGCGGTATCGCGGGCCCCGGTGGCGGAAGCGCGCAAAAGCCCGTAGGGACGGTCTTTATCGGCGCGAAGGAGCAGGGCGGCAAACAGATCGTCGGGGAATTTCATCTAAAAGGCGATCGAAACTACATCCGCGAACAAAGCGCCGATATCGCTATCTGCTTGCTTTTGAAGCTTAGAAGCGACCTGTTTTTCGGGCGACTTCCAAGCGCGATTGCGAGAGATGAAATTTAAAGGAGCGGATTTTGAAAAGACGAATTTTGAAAGGGTGCGGAGGCGATTTGGCGCAGAATTTTATCCGAGCTAGCGGCGAGCAGGGCTTTAAACGGCTGCGAAATTCCGTTTCAGCTGGCAGCGAGCAAAATTTTATCTCGACGGGTCGCGCTAGAAATTTTAATTTTATAAACGATTTTAGCTTTATAAATGCGGCGCGAAATTTTACTTTGGCGCTAGTCGCGGCGTGCGTTTTGAGCGGCTGCGACGGCGGATCGGACGGACAAGATCGCGAACAAAGCACGCGTTCGGAGCAGAATTTTAGCGCGGGTAATCAAGGGCGAAATTTTAATAAAAGCGCGGATAGCTCGGGGCAAAATTCCGCTCAAAGCTCCACGCAAAATTCCACGCAAAGCTCCGTGCAAAATTCCATGTCGCAGGGCTTTGAGAGCAAGCAAAAATCCGATCTGAACTCTACGATAGACGAGCTTGCAAACGATGCTAAAGTTTTGGGCGAGGCCTTGCAAAATTTGCAGAAAAAGGCGCCCGAAGCGCTGAACGATTTCGCCGCTCGTAACGCGGATAGGACCAAGGATCTGCTAAAGCAGGGCGAGGCGGCGGCACGCGAGGCGGGCAAAAACCTCGATAAGATGGGCGAAAGCCTGCAAGGTATCATCAAGGACGCAAACGATAGCCTAGGTAAGGTCTTGGAGGGCTTTGGCGTGCAGCCTAGACAGGAGCCGCGCGGCGAGCACTCGCAGGAGCGCGATGATAATTCAGATCCTGAAGAGGCGGCTGGTAGGCAAAGCTTTAGAATTTGAATTACGCTAAATTCTACTCAAAATTTTTTGTTGTAACTACCACCCGCAGGAAAGCGGCAAGTCTTCGCGGGAGCGTAACGAGCCTGCACGAAAGCGTGACGGACACTCATAAGAGCGCGATGAGCACCCGCAGTCCGACAACAGAACCGATGGGCAAGGTTTTAGAATTTAAGCGGCACTAAATTTCGCTTCAATTTGTTTGTTGTAGCGAATGCTCGCAGAGAAACGGCGCTAAATTTTATTAAAATTTCCCATGCGCAGCTGTTTCGTTAAAATTTTACTCGCGCGAGCCTCCGCAATGGAATATGAATATTTGTAAAGAAGTGGTAAACCTCTGTAAAACGCGACGAGTGCCCCAAGGGCGAGCATTTCTAAAATAAAGCGCGAGTAGTGAATGAAGTTTGGAATTCAAAGCTCGCGCTCTTTGAAACCGCTGCAAAGATAAGCAGGTGGCGGTCGGTATAGCTTTAGAATTTAAGGTCGCTTGCGATAAAATAGGAAAAATTTTACGAAGTAGGGCTATAATGCGCCCCGCAATTTCAAATTTAAAGGATAGAAATGAAAACTCTCATTATTTTGGCTCATCCAAATATCGCAAACTCGCTCGTAAACCGCCACTGGAGGGATGCCGTGCTAGCGCATCCCGATAAGTTCGAGCTTCATGATCTCTACGCGCTTTATGCGGACTTCAAAATCGATGTGGAAAAGGAGCAAAAACTGCTCGAAAGCCACGATAAAATCGTGCTTCAGTTTCCGTTTCGTTTTTCAAACTGTACACCGCTTCTTAAGCAGTGGTTTGAGGATGTTTTTACGCGCGGCTGGGCTTATGGCGCAGAGAGCGGCGGCAAGCTTAAGGGCAAAAAATTCGCGCTTGCGATCTCGCTTGGCGCGACCGAGGCAAACTATTCTAAAAACGGCATCGTGGGCTTTAGCGTGGATGAGGTGCTAGCGCCATTTAAGGCTACGTTTAATTTCGTCGGCGCAGTTGCGCTACCAAATTTCGTCTCGTACGGCTTTACTTACGATAAAAGCGAGCAAGCCGTAGAAAATAGTGCGAAAAATTATATAAAGTATTTAAATCAGCTTTAAATTCTTTGTTTTTCTAGCCGCCTGCTGCGCGTAAAGCTTTAAAATTTTACGCGCAACGGCGTGGCGGATTTTTAAAATTTTCGCTCAAGAAGCCTAAATTTAATCTCAAAATTTTTAAATTTTACCCCGAAATTCCGCTCGCGCTTCGTATGCGAACTCAAATGAAATTTCAAGCAAAATTTCGCGTCTAAATTTGAGCCCAGCTTTTAAATTTTAAAATTTTATCAGAGATTTTTTTATACAATTACGGCTGAAATTCGGCCCAAAAAAGGAGAGGGAATGTATAAGCTAAAGCATCTTCTTAGCGCGCAGGATCTGAGCCGCGAGGACATCTACGACTTTATAGATCTGGCGCGCGAGTTTAAAGCGCTGAATCGCAGCGATATCAAAAAATCCGACTCGCTTCGCGGCAAGACGGTCATCAACGCGTTTTTCGAAAACTCCACCCGCACCCGCACGAGCTTTGAGATCGCAGCCAAGCGCCTGGGCGCGGACAGCGTAAATTTCACCGCTGCGGACAGCAGCACGAAAAAGGGCGAGACGCTGATCGACACCATCAGAAATATGCAGGCGATGCGCACCGATATCTTCGTGCTGCGCCACAGCTGCTCGGGCGCGGCTAAATTTGTCGCGGCCAACTGCGACGCATCGATCGTAAATGCGGGCGACGGGCTGAACGAGCACCCGAGCCAGGCGCTGCTGGATCTTTTTACGATCAGCGAGCACAAAGGCAGGATCGAGAATTTAAACGTCGCGATCATCGGCGATATATTCCGCTCGCGCGTGGCTAGAAGCGACATCTGGGCGATGAAAAAGCTCGGCATAAACGTGCGGCTCTTCGGCCCTCCGATGATGCTGCGCGACTGCGACGCGTTCGGCTGCCCTATATGCAAAAGCATAGAGGAGGCGATCGAGGGCGCCGATGTCATCATTATGCTTAGAATTCAGCTTGAGCGGCAAGACGGCGAGCCGAGCTTCCCGAGCGTGCGCGAGTACTCGAAATTTTTCGGACTTACCGCTAAGCGCATGCAAGCGGCGAAAGAGGGCGTCATGATAATGCATCCCGGCCCGATCAACCGCGGCGTGGAGATCAACTCCGACGTAGCCGACGATCCGCGCTATAGCTGCGTTTTAGATCAGGTAGAAAACGGCGAGGCGATGCGAATGGCGATACTTCATACGATAAATTTAAACAGGAGCGCACGATGAAAATTTTAATAAAAAACGGCACGATCGTTAATTGGGGCGGCAGCGAGGAAGCGAACGTCCTGATCGAGGGCGATAAAATTTCAAAGATCACGCGCGAGTGCCCCGCCGCAGACTGCGTCATAGACGCTGCGGGCAAGCTCGTGATGCCGGGACTCATCGATATGCACGTGCATTTTAGAGACCCGGGGCTCGAATACAAAGACGACGTCATCAGCGGCAGCGAAACCGCGGTCGCAGGCGGCGTGACGACCTGCCTCCCGATGGCGAATACCAAGCCCGTGAACGACAACTCCAGCATCACTCGGGCGATGATCGCCAAGGCTAAACAGCGCGGGCTTATCGATCTACTGCCCATAGGCGCGATCTCGCAGGACTGCAAGGGCGCAAAGATCGTCGAGATGGGCGATATGCTGGAAGCCGGCTGCGTGGCCTTCAGCGACGACGGACTGCCCGTGACCGACAGCTCCGTGATGCGACAGGCGCTCGAATACTCCGCGCACTTCGGCTCATTCGTGATAAATCACAGCGAGGATTGCTCGCTTTGCCACGGCGGCGTGATGAACGAGGGCAAGGTCAGTGCGATCCTCGGTCTAAAGGGGATGGCGAGCGAAAAAGAGGAGATTATGATCGCGCGCGATCTGCTGCTTGCCAAAAAGACTGGCGGGCACATCCACATCGCGCACGTAAGCTCGGCGTGGTCGCTAAAACTCATCGAGCAGGCTAAGCGCGAGGGTATCCGCGTCACCTGCGAGGCTACGCCGCATCACTTCACCTTCGACGAGCGCGAGCTGATGGGATACGATACGAATTTTAAAATGTCGCCGCCGCTTCGCACCCAAAGCGACGTGCAAGCGATCAGAGAGGCGCTTAAAAGCGGTCTAATCGACGCCATCGTGACCGATCACGCTCCGCACAACACCGACGATAAATTCGTCGAATTCGACCACGCGCCGTTTGGAATTTTAGGACTTCAAACCCTCGTGCCGCTTACGCTGCGGCTTGTAGAGCAGGGCGTCATCAGCCTTGAAGATATGGTGCGCCTCTGCTCGTTTAACCCGGCTAAAATTCTAAATTTAAAAGACAAAGGCGAGATTAAAGAGGGCTTTTTGGCCGACGTCGCGATCATCGATCCGCAGATTTCCTACGTTTACGACGAGGCGCTAAATAAGTCCAAATCGTGCAACTCGCCGCTTTTCGGCAAGCAACTTACGGGCGCCGCGGTATGCACGATCAAAAGCGGCCGCGTGGTCTATGAGTTTCCAAACGTCGTAGCGTAGGGCACTTGCGACGTGGGGATTGCGATCGGCGACTTGCGGATGATCGGCTTCCGTAGCATAAACGGAGCGATTGCTTCATTTTAAATTTAGCTAGTTTGGGTGCAACGGCTTACTTTTAAAATTTCATAACGCGAGCGCGGTTGAAATTTTTTTAAAGCGGTTTGTCATTTTTAAAGTGCGCGTAAATTTAACCCGCATCGCCTTGCCTGTGTCGCTCGTGGATTTCGGCCTCGGAATTTTACCGATGCGAGTTGCTTTAAATTTATAGCGGCATTTTCTTTCGATACGGCGGCTAATTTTAAAATTTCACGCCATGGCGGCTAGTTTTATCGTAGTTAAATTTCTGCGCCGTGCGTGAATAATCCCGCGCATGAACGGGAACGATCGAAATTTAAAGGATATCTATGAACGGCGAAATATATCTCTCGTGCGCGCTGTGCGTCGCGCTAAAATCAGCTCTGCGCGGCAATCCTGAGCGGCCGTCGCAAGATCAAAAATATATAAAATATTTAAATTTTGAGTTTGCAAAGGAGCATTTCCGCACCGCAGAGGGCGCGATCCGCGCAGCGTATGGCGGCGTAAACGACGCAAGTAAAGCTGCGGAGCAAAAAGATGCGTACGGCGCAGTGCAAAGCAGTGCGACGGACGAAGCCAGAGAAAGCGGCGGTGCAGCGGAGCAAAAGCGCGCGAACGGCAAAGAAGCGGCAAATGAAAAAGCGGCGAGCGAAAAAGGCGCCGACGAAAGCACGGGCTCGCCACTTTTGCAAAAAGCGCGCGAGTTTTTCACTGGACGGCTCGCGCAAAAAGGGCGAGAGGATGAGCCCGCTTCCACGCAGTGGCGCTGGATAGCGCGGTGCCTAGAGTTTGGGCTAAAAGAGGTGGGACTTAGCCTGCCGATTCGCGTAAAAGATAGGTCGCTTTTAGGATTTAGCGACGCGAATGCAAGCGGCGTCGTATGTCGTTTTGAGGGCTTTAACAGCATTTTTGCGCTGCTGTGGAAATACGATCGCGACAAAAAGGCTTGGTATGTAAAATACGTCGAGCGCCTTTGGCGCGGGATGTCGCGGGATGC
>NZ_CALIBF010000150.1 GCF_938045465.1 uncultured Campylobacter sp. | reverse complement strand
CAAGGCTGCAGTGAATTTATCTGTTTGCGAGCTTGAGCTGCATTTTGAAATTTTGCACAAAATCTGCTTAAAATTTTATTCCCACAAGCCGTGCATTCATAAAGTATTCTCAAAATTTAGATTAAAATCCGTATTTAAATCCTATATTTATTTAAAATTTTAGCGATTATTAGAGAGGATGCTTGAAGAATTAAATAAAGATGGATATAAAATTAACGGCACTAAATTTCAATATCTGATAGCGAAAAATGAGATGATACGGAAAATTTTATGAGATACCAAGCATCAAGACGGCTACACTATAGCGGTTACTATAAGCGGCGGCTATACGGATAAGATAAATACTTACACAGAAAAAGAAAGATTGTAATAGCAAAGGCGATTGGAATTTGAATGTGTAAAAAAGCACTTAATTAAATTTTTTCGAAGCATTTGGCGAGATTATATGATTTTAAAATTTAAATTAAGAAGGACGGCATAGTCGTGAAATTTAAATATGAGCGTCGGCACAAAATAGCCGCGGATCGGCTAGCTCCGCTAAAAGCGCTATATAAAGGGTAAATTTAAAATCTAAGCTTTGCCGAATTTTAAATTTACCCGATTTGCCTCGCTATGAAATTTATTCGCCCAGGAAGTATTTAAGATCCGCCTGCGCGTCGCCGCTGATTAGGCGAAGGCCGAAATTCTGCACCAAAAAGCCTAAAATTTCATCGTTGAAAAACTCAGGCACCGTAGGGCCCACGTTTATATTCTTAACACCGAGGCTAAATAGCGCAAGCAGGATTATGACCGCCTTTTGCTCCATCCACATCAGCACGATCGAGACCGGCAGGTCGTTTACCGCGATGCCCGTAGCCTCGCTAAGCGCCAAGGCGATCTTGACCGCGCCGTTGCTGTCGTTGCACTGACCCAGGTCGATATATCGCGGAAGCTCGGTGCCAGGAACGGTTCCGAAATCCACATCATTAAAGCGGAATTTGCCGCAGCTGGAGGTCAAAATCACGCAGTCCTTCGGTAGGCTAAGCGCTAGCTCGCGGTAATACTCGCGTCCCTTGCCGGGTGCGTCGCAGCCTGCGATGACGAAAAAGCGGCGGATTTTGCCCGATTTGATCGCGTCTAAAATTTGCGGCGCAAGACTCAAAATCGTTTTGTAGTGTCCGCCCGTCACCAAGCTCTCGTCGCTGTCCATGCTCACGTCGCCGCACGCAAGCGCGCACTCGATAAGCGGCGTAAAATCGTCGTTTTGGATATGTTTGATCCCGTCGGTGCCCGCGATAGAGTAGCCAAAGAGCCTGTCCGCGTAGCTACAGGAGGAGCGAAGCGGCACGATGCAGTTCGTGGTCATCAAAATCGCGCCTTTAAATTCGTTAAAAAGCTTAGTCTGATCGAACCACGCCTTGCCGACGTTGCCCTTTAGATGCGGATACTTGCGAAGCTGCGGATAGCCGTGCGCAGGAAGCATCTCGGAGTGGGTGTAGATATTGATGCCCTTGCCCTCGGTCGCTTTTAGTAGCACCTCAAGAGCGTGCAGGTTGTGGCCGCTAACCAAAATCGCTTTGCCCTCGACCTTGTTTTGGCTTACTTTAACAGGGGTCGGTACACCGAATTTTGCAGTATGCGCCTCGCTTAAGATATCCATCATCTGCACGCCCGCGCTTCCGACGGCCATCAGCTGCGCGATATGCTCGTCAAAGTTAAAATTTGAGTTCGTTAGCGTGAAATACAGCGTATCCGCCATAACGGTATCGACCGCGCTGGTATCGGCGCCGAGCTCGTGTGCGTGGTGGCGGTAGGCGCTAAGGCCTTTAAGCCCGAAAACCATAGTGTCTTGAAGCAGGCTTAATGTGGAATTTTTGCCACAGGTACCGCGGTCTTGGCCCTTGGCGCCGCAGCCCTCGGGCGCGCTCATTTGGCACTGATGACAGAACATCTCTAGATTGTCGCTCATAGAAAATCCTTTATAAAAAATTTAGTTAGTAATTTTAAGATTTTATTTAGGCAAAAAAATTGATTATAATCAATAAATGGCTAAATTTTATCAAATTTATTTACAAAATGAGAATTTTAAATTTTATAAAAGGTATTCTAGATTGACTTAGAAAGCATAACGAGAAATTAGAATATTAAAAAATTTCTGGAACAAATTTTTATAAAACTAAGAAAACTTAAAGCTCTTTAAACATCGATAAAATCAGGGGTCTAAAGGAGTTTTTGAGTATATATGGCTCCGGATGCTGGATTCGAACCAGCGACCAAGCGGTTAACAGCCGCCTACTCTACCGCTGAGCTAATCCGGAACGCGTAGAATGGATGGTGCGGATGAAAGGACTTGAACCTTCATGCCGTGAGGCGCCAGATCCTAAGTCTGGCGTGTCTGCCAATTTCACCACATCCGCAAAAAAGAAAGCGCATATTAGCCAAAAAGCTCTTAATATGAGCTTAATATGGTACGCCCAAGAGGATTCGAACCTCTGGCCTACGGCTTAGAAGGCCGTTGCTCTATCCAACTGAGCTATGAGCGCAAAATATCAAATCAGTGGTACGCTCGAAAGGAGTCGAACCTTCAACCTACAGATCCGAAGTCTGTTGCTCTATCCAATTGAGCTACGAGCGCATAAAGTGGGGTGAGTTGTGGGAATCGAACCCACGACCCTCAGGACCACAATCTGATGCTCTAACCTACTGAGCTAAACTCACCACAATGGTCGGAGCGAAAGGATTCGAACCTTCGACCCTCTGGTCCCAAACCAGATGCGCTACCAGCCTGCGCTACGCTCCGTAGATTTTCGTGGATTGAATGAAAAGCGTATTATATATATTTTTTCTTAAATTCCGCTTTTTGCGGCTTTAAATTTAATGAAATTTAACAAGTCGCATCTGTTTTTCTAAATTTTTTAATAAAATTTGCATCAGCGCCAGCCCCTTCGTGCGGTGCGAAATTTTAAATTTAACCGCAGCGGGCAGCTCTCCGATTGTGCGGTCAAACCCACGCGGAACAAACATAAAATCGTATCCGAAGCCGTTATGACCGCGCTGCTTCGTTATCGCCGTGCCGTACATAAAACCATGCGTACAAAATTCGCCCAAATCGCATTTTAGCGCGATCGCCGCCGTATAATGCGCGGGCGACGAATCTAAGCTTAAAGCCCTCAGCTTCCTTGCTAATTTCTCGCGATTGCTCGCATCCGTTGCACCCTCTCCACTAAAGCGTGCCGAAAATATCCCCGGAGCCCCGCCCAGCGCGTCCACGCAGATACCGCTATCATCGCTTAGCACGAAAAATTCGCTCTGCAAATTTTTACTTTTTAGCGCCTCATGCACTGCGCGAACTTTAATAAGCGCGTTTTGTTTAAAGCTTGTGCCGCATTCGTCGATCTCAAAAGGATCCAGCACCTCGCTGAGCGCACACACGTCGTATCCCGTGAAAAATTCTTTTATCTCTTTTACTTTATTTTTGTTGCTCGTCGCAAGTAAAATTTTCATCCTCGCTCCTTAAATTTAAGCCGCCATTTTACCCAAAATCAAAGAATTCGTTACGATTTTTGGCTATAATCGGCGCAAATTTCATATTATTTGAGGTCTAAGATTATGCTAAAAAGCGTCCTTCCGCTTAGTTTTATCATCGCTACGAGGTTTTTTGGATTATTTATTTTACTGCCCGTGCTTAGCCTGTATGCGTTGAGCTTGCACGGCGCAAATGAAAGCCTAGTAGGGCTACTTTTTGGAATTTACGCGATTATGCAAGTGATTTTGCAAACGCCATTTGGAGTGCTAAGCGATAAGATCGGACGTAAAAAAACCCTTGCGATAGGGCTGGCGCTTTTTATCCTGGGCGCTTGCGTTTGTGCGGCGAGCGAGAGCGTTTATACGATGATTTTTGGGCGTTTTTTGCAAGGCTGTGGTGCTGTAGGAGCCGTAGCTACCGCACTAATTAGCGATTTTACGCGGGAGGAAGAGCGCGGCAAGGCGATGGCGGTAATGGGTGCGATGATAGGCGTGAGCTTTGGTGTCGCAATGATTTTAAGTCCGCTTTTAAGCGCTAAATTTGGACTTGCCAGCCTATTTCATCTAAGTTCAGCGCTTACGCTTTTATGTTTGGCACTGCTTTTTTTCGTAGTACCTACCGAACCGCATATCCGCTCCCTGCGCCAAAAGGTCCCGCTCGGCTCACTTTTGAGTGATAAAAATTTAATGCTTATGAATTTAACGAATTTTTTTCAAAAGGCTTTCATGACGGCAGCGTTTTTTCTAATTCCAATTTTGCTCGTGCAAAAATTCGGACTTTCCAAAAGTGATTTGACCAAAATTTATGCTCTAGGCGCTATTTTCGGCTTTACTGCGATGGGTGCGAGCGGCGCTTTAGGCGAAAAGCGCGCGCTAGCTAAGCAAATTCTACTTATCGGCATCTGCTTTTTCATCGCTTCGTATTTGATTTTTGCGTTTGCTAGCGGGGTGAGCGCTTTCGTGGTGGGCGTGATGCTCTTTTTCGTGGGATTTAACGCGCATGAGCCCATTATGCAAAGCCTTGCGTCCAAATTTGCCAAAGTCGCTCAAAAAGGCGCCGCACTTGGGATTTTTAATTCGTTCGGATTTTTTGGCAGTTTTTTGGGCGGGCTATGCGGCGGCGCACTTTTTGGCAAAATTGGCATCGAAGCGCTAGGCATTGGCGTCGCGGTTTTGGGTGTGATCTGGCTTGTGCTACTTTCTAGGCTGAGCGATCCAAAACTTTTTAAGAATTTATACTTTCCTAAAGGCGGCGATTTTTCCACACTACAGGGCGTAAAAGGCATTATTGAAATTTACGAGACCGATGGCGAACTCGTTGTGAAATTTAACTCGAAACTGATAAATGAAGATCAAATTTATAAAATCGTAGGAGGCAAATGATGGAATTTGAAAAATTTGAAAGCGCGATGGAGCGCTTCGCAAACGCGGTGCAAAAGTCCTCGCGCATCGAAAAAGTCGCGATCACGCAGGCGCTGGGGCGTATTTTGGCAAGCGACGTCGCGGCGCCCTTTAGCACTCCGCGCCGCCCGACCGCCGCGATGGACGGCTACGCGCTAAAGGGCGCGGATCTGAGCGAGGGGGCTAAATTTAAGATCGTCGGCACGACGCCTGCAGGCAAGATGCCTGGCGCCGTGGCAAAGGCGGGTGAGTGCGTCAAAACCTTCACGGGCGGGCTCATGTGCGAGGGTAGCGACACGCTTCTGCCGATCGAAAACGTACGGGTGCAAGCAGGCGAAATCGTCGTCACTAAGCCCGTTGCGGCGGGCTTTGCCGTGCGCGCGGCGGGCGAGAGCTACCGCGAGGGCGAGCTTTTACTTCGTAGCGGCACGAAGCTCGGCTTTTCGCAGATCGCGCTGCTAGCCGAGCTAGGGCTATTTCACATAAGCGTATTCATCCGCCCAAAAGTAGCGATCCTAGCCACCGGCAGCGAGATCAAGGATCTGGGCGAAAAACTCGAAAACGACGCTCAAATTTACAGCTCCAACCACATCGCGCTTGCAAATTTAGTAACGCAACTGGGCTGCGAAGCGATGATAATGCCTCTAGTGCGCGATGACGAAAAAGAGCTAGAAGGCGCGATCTTATCGGCTTTACAGAGCGCCGACATACTTCTAACCAGCGGCGGAGTGAGCGTCGGAGACTACGACTTCGTGCAAAGCACGCTGCAATCAAAATTTGAGCTCATCGTAAAGGGTGCGGCGATCAAACCGGGCCGCCACGTGCGCGTAGCCAAAACCGGCGAAAAATATATCTTCGCATTCCCGGGCTTCCCGCTCTCGGCGCTTATTACGTGCATTTTGTTTCTGCGCGTATTTTTGCAAAGATTCTTCGGCGTGCGCGAAAATATGGAATTTAGCGCAATCTTAGATCACAACTACGTAAAAAAGACGCCGTGGCTAGAGTTTATGCCTGCCGTCTTGCAAAACAGGGAAGGACGCCTTTTTGTTAGTCTGCAAAGCAAAAAGCAAGGCTCTAGCGCGATTTTGAACAATTTAGACGACGATAGCGTCCTGCTCGTCGCGCCGCTCGAGGTCAAAGAGCTCAAAAAGGGCGAGCTCGTGCGCGTAATCTCGGTACCTAAAATTTAGGGCGTAGCGTTTCGGCGGTAGTTGCGGAGGCAGACGGAATTTTAACTGCCGTTAAGAATAGAATTTTACTATCGCAGGAAATTAAGTAAATTGTGGAAATAAGTCAGCATTACGCTCTACGCAATAGCACAAATGCTGATAATGGCTCATTTATAAAAAAAAGTTTACTTGATAATAATGGGCGTGAACCAATACAGAACATACAAAATTTAGTATAAGCAGCTACTTAGGTTATTGTTTTTGCTATAATAGCTAAAAAATATCAAGGATGGTATAAAAAATGCTTTTTGAAAGATATGCGTTTAAATATAGAGAAAATAATGATATACAAAATAATACATTTGATATACAAATACCAGATAATGATTTTATGCAAATAAATATAAATAATGAAAATTTTGATATTTTTACAGAGCTGCATGAATATAATTTTTATAATGCCGCTTTTGAAAAGTTGATACTAACATATACAAAGCCAACAATTGTTTATAATATACCCGCTACAAATAGGTTAATATATAAGATTCGCTTGATTTATACAAAAACAAAGGAAGGTCAAACTATAGTGGATTTACAAGATTGGAGTACTATAGGTAGCTTAAACGGACATCAAGGTCTAGTTGATTTTGTTGATATTTTTATTATATCTTATGACAATATGGCAAAAATTGCTACGGAATATAAATATCACTCTATTTCTAAGCAAATTTTATATGATGTTATTCATGAAATTTTTGATAGATATTTTTTGAGACATAATATTCAACGAGACTATTTTGAAATAGTTATGGATTTTTCCCAAACGGATTTTGAAGAAATTTTTAATAATTCCAGAAAAAACAAAAAAATAGTATTTCATATGGATATAGTAAATAATGGGGCTGAAATAATTAATTCTGGAAAAATAGAATACTCAATCAAGGCAGATACTACTTTTGATAATGCTTTTAGTTGGCTTCGTGGGATATTTAATGACAATATTCAAAGATATTCCATAAAGTGTGAAGATATGAATAACAAGACCGCTTCCATTGATGGCTATTCGGACGACTTGACAACAAACGAATGGAGTACACCAGCAAGAATAGAAATTGGTACGCAAAATAATGATGCTTTATATGGACAGTTGGCTCATTTTTTAAGGATCTAACATGTTTGAAGTAATAAAAAAGTATGTATCAAATAGACAAAAACTTCATATGAATACAAAGATTTTTTATTTTAAAAAGTTATTTTTGCCTCTTATACCAACTTGCATATTGTTATTTTTTGGGATCAAATTTTGTATAAAACATGAAAATGTGGCAACATCACTAGTATCTGTCACTGCTATAATCATAGCTTTTTTGGTTTTTTTAATGACAACTCTTTTGACAAAAGATAGTAATAAAAATATACCCAATACAAATATAAAATATTCTGAAATTCTAGCTAATAATACAGCATTCCTTACTATTATATCATCTGTTTCATTGTTCATAAATTTGATTTACGTATATGTGTCAAATTTAGAATGCAAAAGTATTATGGCCTTAAATTTTATAAGTTTTTTTGCATTATATTTTATTTTTCTCACTATAAAAATTGTTGTTGACGATATATTATTTTTATCTAACATTTTTAAGAATTAAAATATTATAGATACTTAAATACATAAAATGAGCCGTATCCAAACCCACCCTTTTAAGCCGATTTTCGATGAGAATTCTAAAATTTTAATCCTCGGCTCTTTCCCCTCCGTCATTTCTCGCAAGCTGGGATTTTACTACGCAAATCCGCAAAATCGCTTCTGGCGTGTGCTGGCGCAAATTTTAAACGCGCCGCCGCCTGCAAGCACGGATGAA
>NZ_CALIBF010000149.1 GCF_938045465.1 uncultured Campylobacter sp. | reverse complement strand
TACGCCGTCGTTTTTCGTCCACCCTACCGAGGCACTGCACGGAGATTTGGGCATGATCGGTAAGGACGACATGGTGCTTGCGATCAGCTTTAGCGGCGAAAGCGAGGAGCTGGTTAGGATCCTGCCTCACCTCAAACGCTTCGGTGTGAAGATAATTGCGATGACGCGCGATAAAAATAGCTCGCTCGGCAAGGTTAGCGATGAGTTCATAAGCCTAAATATCATCAAAGAGGCCTGCCCGCTAGGTGCTGCGCCGACGGTTTCTACGACGCTAACGCTCGGTTTGGGCGACGCGTTAGCGATCTGTTTGATGAGGCAGCGTAGATTCGGTAAGGAGGATTTTGCAAATTTTCACCCGGGCGGCAGCCTCGGCAAGCGGCTTTTCGTCAAAGTAAAAGACGTGATGCAAAGCAAAAATTTACCGGTCGCAAGCCGCAACGCCAGCCTAAAACAAGCTATCGACGTTATGACGCACGGAAAGCTCGGCACCGTCTTGTTAGTGAACGAAAAGGGTGCGCTCGAGGCGATCTTGAGCGACGGCGATCTGCGCCGCGCGCTGATGCGAGAGGATTTTGATATCAATGATGGCGCGCTAAAATATGCCACCAAAAATCCTAAAATGCTAGACGATAAAAATATGCTCGCAATAGATGCGCTAAATTTGATCGAGCAATTTAAAATCCAAGTTCTGCCCGTAGTCGAAAACGGCGTGCCTGTAGGGATCTTGCATATCCATGATCTAACGAGCTTGGGGCTAAAATAATGCAAAAGATGCGTCTGAATAAATTTATCTCTCATAACACCGCCTACTCACGCCGTGAGGCGGACGAGTTAATCAAGCAGGGCAAAGTTAGCATTAACGGTCGCGTCGTTAGCGATTTTATAGAGGTTAGCGGCGAGGAGAAGATCCGCATCGGCTCGCGCCTTATCAAGCCCAAAACGGAATTTACGATGATCGTTTATAACAAGCCGAAAGGCGAGTTAGTTACTAAAAAAGACGATCGCGGCAGGCGGACGATTTACGATAGCTTGCCGGAGGGATTTAGTAGATTTGTTAGCGTGGGGCGTTTGGATTTCGTAAGCGAAGGGCTTTTGCTGCTAACCGATGCGCCCGCGATCGCTACGGCGCTGATGAACAGTGACATCGAGCGAGAGTACTATCTAAAGGTAAAAGGTGAGGTGAAAGAGGAGGTCGTAACGGCGATCCGCGAAGGCTTTTTCGCCGCAGATGCGAGCAAGGGCGCTCACGCCAAAAGCAAGATAAAATCGATGGAATTTAAGCCCTTCTTAGGCTACCGCATAATGCCTAGCAGCGGCGGTTATACGAAGATAAAGGCGATCATCAACGAGGGGCAAAACCGCGAGCTGCGTAGATTTTTCGGCTATTTTGATCTGGACGTCGTGGAGCTTAAGCGCACGGCATTCGGTAGAATGACGCTTGGGACGTTAAAGCCTGGCAAATGGCGCTATTTCGATCAGAGCGAATACGAAGATCTGCGCGATTTTTTGAAAGAAAACAAAATCCGCTATTAAATTTAAGAAAAGAGGCGAAATGAGCTCAAAGACGAATGCCGCGCGCGTACTGGACGGTCTGAAAATCTCCTACGAGATCAAAGAATATGCGGTTGATTCTTTAAATTTAGACGCGGTGCATGTTGCAAACAGCGTGAACGAGCCGATCGAGCGGGTTTATAAAACGATAGTTTGCACGGCGGATCACGAATACGTCGTGGCCTGCCTGCAAGGCGATCTAAATTTGGATCTCAAGGCGCTTGCGCACATCTGCGGCGCGAAACGTTGCGAGCTGATGGATTTGAAGGATTTGCAAAAGGTCACGGGCTATGTCAGGGGCGGCTGCTCGCCGCTTGGGATGAAAAAGCACTTCCGCACTTTCATCGATGAAAAAGCGTTAACGCAGGAGAAAATTTACGTTAGCGCAGGCGTGCGGGGAAAACAGATCGCCCTCGCGCCGAAAGACCTCGCAGCCGCAACCGAGGCGCAAATTTGCAAAATTACTCACGACTAACCCGGCGTTATTTTTGCTGCCGCCTGCGTAAATAACGCCGGCGGCAAGCTGGCTAAAATTTATACCGCGAAATTTTGGCTTTTAAAATTTGGCGTTGTGCCATTTATTAAAACAAACTCCTGCGCGGCAAGAAAATACAAATCAAATTAATTTCGTAAAATTTTTATTGTTAAAATTCTAAGTACCGCGCGCCGCAAATATCTTAAACGAGATGACGAGCACGCGGGGTGCGAAGCAAATCCTTTAAAGAGCATATTTTGTGCGTGATCTGTTTTGTTCGCTACAAAATTTAGCCTTTCGGCGCTCGCATTATTTGCGATAAAATTTTAAAATTTTATCGCAAATTTTATACGTCTCGCGCCTATTTTTTGAAAAGCTCAGAGACGTTTGGGGCTTGCTTTTCT
>NZ_CALIBF010000148.1 GCF_938045465.1 uncultured Campylobacter sp. | reverse complement strand
ACTTCTATAGCGCGGTTACTAGCAACGTGGAGTGGCAAAAGGATAAAAGCACGTATTTCATCTCAAGCTCGAACGTCTATCTGCTAAAACCTGATAAGACGATCAAAATGGTGCTCGTGGAGATCGATCCGAAAACAAACGACATAAAACTTGAAATGGACGTGGAGTCTGCGTCTAGAGACGACGTAGCCTACCGCGCGATGGTGATCGATTCGAATATTTTTGATTATTAAAAATTTTGCAGTGGGTTGAAATTTGGCTTTTAAATTTCACCTACTGCTTTGGTGCGGATAGAATTTTGCAATTAAGCGCGAAATTTTAAATTTTTATATAAGATGAATTTTTTTAGCAAAGGAGCAAAAATGGAATTTGTAAGCTTAAACGACGGCAACAAGATGCCGATTTTAGGATTTGGCGTATTTCAGGTAGATCCGAAAGAGGCTCAAAGATGCGTCGAGGATGCGATCTCGGTCGGCTACCGCAGCATCGATACGGCAAAGGCGTATTTCAATGAAGAAAGCGTAGGCGCAGCAATTAAGACGGCTCTTGCAGGCGGGCTAAAGCGCGAGGAGCTGTTTATAACTACTAAGCTTTGGATCAGCGACGCAGGTGAGGAGCGCGCGCTAAAGGCCTTTGATGCGTCGATGAAAAAGCTAGGGCTTGATTACCTTGACCTTTATCTCATTCATCAGCCATATGGCGATATTTACGGCTCGTGGCGAGCGATGAAACGTTTGCGCGATGAGGGCCTTGTTCGCTCTATCGGCGTTAGCAACTTCTACGCTGATCGGATCGTTGATCTGTGCGAAAACAGCGGCGTCATCCCTGCGGTAAATCAGCTCGAGTGTCATCCGTTTTATCAGCGTGAAGCGTTAAAACGCGTACTTGAGGGCTACGGCATAGCATTTGAATCATGGGCTAGTTTCGCCGAGGGTAAAAACGATATATTTAAAAACGCCGTAATAAGTGGCATCGGTGAAAAATACGGCAAAAGCTCAGCTCAGGTTATTTTGCGCTGGTTAATTCAGCGCGGCATCATCGTCATTCCAAAAAGCGTGAAAATAGAGCGAATGAAGCAAAATTTCGATGTTTTTGATTTTACGCTTGCGCCTGATGATATGGCTGCTATCGCTGCGCTAGATACTGATAAGACGCTGTTTTTCGATCACGCAGATCCCGAGCGCGTAAAGTGGATAATCCACGCCTTTGATAAATAAAATTTATTAAATTAAAGCGGATTGCATGCTTTAAAATTAAGCCGCGAGCGTGCAATCCTTGCTATTAAATTTGAGTTTGAGCGAGATCAGAGATAGAGCTTGTGGCGATAAATTAGCCCGCTTGCTCAAGCGGTGTTGATGGTGTAGCCTGCTTTTTTATATATTTTTCTGTGGGAAGCCGCCTTGCCTTTGTCCGCTTTAATCTCAAATTTACCCTTTCTTTTATACAATCTTTAAAATTTACCGTAAAGGAAATTCGATGAAAACGATCTCCAAGATTATACTAGCTCTAGCCGCCGTTTGCTTGATTAGCGTAGGTGCAAACGCGCTAGAGGAGGGCGTTAATTATCAAGTGTTGCAAAAGCCGCTAAACGTGCCGAAAAACAGCGTCGTCAAAATTTTTAACTACGAGTGCCCGCACTGCTATGCGTTTGATAGGACGGTCACGCCGCAGCTGATGAAAAAGCTCGAAGGGACGGAGTTTTTGCCGTGGCATCTAAAGACCAAGGGTGTTTTCGGACAGACGGCGAGCGGTATATTCGCAGCACTTATCGTGCTTGATGAAAAGGACGATGTGAGTCCACTAAGCGATGAGTCAAAATTTAAAAAGGCGAAATTCGCGATTTACAAAGCGATCCACGACAAAAAGGACAATTTTGGTGGCGGCAGTGATAAACAAAGGTTCATCAAAACCGCGCTGGATGCCGCGGGCGTGAGCATGAGCGAATATGAAGCGGCGCTTGCCAGCAAAAAGGCACAGGCTCTGCTTGCGCAGTGGGACGCGGGCTACGAGGTCGCGGTGATTTCAGGCGTGCCGGCATTTGTCGTCAGCGGCAAGTATCTCTTAAACACCTCTTCGTTCGGCTCCGTCGATGAAATGGCCGCCGCGGTAAAGGAGCTGCTGGCGAAATAGGTCTTGTCGCATTAAATTTAACCGCGCCAAAGCAAACTTTGTTTTATGCGCCGCGTTAATTTAACCGTAGCAGCGAGGCTTCCAGTAAATTTTATCGCTAAGCAGTACGGCACGATAGCGACTAAATTTTACGTTTTCGAGGCACGAGTTTCGGCGAGTAAAATTTGAGCTAAAATTTACAAATTTGACTTCAAAATTTGAACGTAAAAAGTCAAGGCGAAGTATCGCGAGATGGATTTAAGGGTTGCGACGTAAAAATTTAGCGTGGGCTGGACAAGGTAGCCCGCCGAGCTAAATTTTTACTAGCTCCGTTAAAGACGCTCGCGAGGCAAGCCGCAAAGTTAAATTTACTCGCCGCTTAGCAGTATATATCCACTTTCACTGATGTTTTTAAATTTAACTCCCAGCTCCCGCTTCAGCCTTAGCACGACGTTTTGTATCGCGCCCTTGCTCGTTTGCTCGCCCTCGTAGACGAACTCCTCGATCATCTCGTAGCTCACGAGCTTGTTTAGATTATACGCGAAGAGCCAGAAGAGCTTGTTTTGCAAAAACGAAAGATAAATTTCTTCGCCGTTTTTGTAGATCTTTTCTTTGGCGAGATTTATACTGGTTTGCGGGCCCAGACGCACGAGCTTTTCGTCCTTTTCGTAGGTTAGAGCCACGAGCAGGCGGCAGAGCGCGGCGATATCGACGGGCTTTTTTAGAAACGACGCCGCGCCGTGCTCGATGCTTTTGATGAGATTGTCGTCGGTGTCGTAGGAGGTAAAGACGATAAATTTTTGCGCGGGCTTTATGCGCATCATCTCCTTCATCATCTCAAAGCCGTTCATCGCGGGCATGTGGATATCGGTGATGACGACGGCGGGAGCTAGCTTTTTAAAGCGCTCCAGCCCCTCCAGCCCGTCGCCCGCGCCCCAGACGCTTAGGCAGTAGGGCTTTAGCCCGCCTATTAGCAGCTCCCTTGCGATCTCGTCGTCCTCGACGATGAGGACGCTTAGGTCTTTAAGTAGCCTCAAATGCTCTTGCATCTCACTCCTTTAAATTTGTCTCAAAGCTCAGCTCAAACGTCGTCGGATCGCCCGCGCTTAGCAGTTTGATGTCGCCTGCGAGCTTCTCGTTTGCTAGCTTTTTGCCAAAATACAGCCCGATGCCGCTTCCTTGCTTTTTGGTGGTTTTTGGCTGGGTTAAAATTTTATCCCGAAGCTCCTTGCTCACGCCGCTGCCGTAGTCCGTGACGGCTATCTTGCACGTGCCGTTTTCAAATTTGACATCGATAAAAACTTGCCGCTTGGCGATTTCGTCTTTGTATCGCTCCACGACCGCGTCCTTGGCGTTGTGAATGAGGATGAGTAAAATTTGCTGCACGATGCCCATCCGCTGCATGGCCTCTTCGTCTTTAAACTCGCGCAAGCTTACCGTGACGTTTGCCTTGCTAAGCTCGGTGTGCATTAGCTTTAGCAGGTCTTTTATGCAGCGCTGCACGCTAAATTTTTGCGGGCTGTCGCTGCTTTTATAAAAATTTCTAAAAATCTCGATCGTATCGCTCAAAAGCACGGTCGCGGCTTGGCCTTTTTGCAGCATACTCTCTAGCGTCGCGGCGTCTAGCTTGCCGTCTTTTTGTAGCATGAGCAGGCTTGAGATCATCAAATTTAGCGAATTAACAGGCTGGATAAACTGATGATTTATGCCGCTGATTAGCTCGCCCGCCTCGCTCATACGGGCTTTGTGCTTAAGCAGGGCTTCGTAATCGTCTTGCAGATTTTTGATTTTTGAGTACATAAAGTTATGGAGGAAATTCACCACCAGTGCTAGCGCCGCGAACGCAAAAAGCAGAGTAAGGGCGTTTTTTAGCGCGGAGTTAAGCAGTGCGGCGAGCTCCTTTTCGTTATCGGTGCCGGCTCCTATGAACCAGTTTAGCGTGGGGATCTCGGCGACGGAGATGAAATTTGAGCCGATATTTAGGCTCGTGATATCTTCGCCCCGCAGGAAAAGCTCTTTAAATTTATCCTCGATCTGTTTTTTTAGCGCCGCATCCTTCATCGGCGTTAAAATTTCGCCGCCGTGGGTGACGATAAAGGCGTAGGAATCGGGCGCGAGCTTAAATTTTTCCATATTTTTTAGTATGTTTTGCAGCTTCACCACGCCGCAAAACACCCCCGCAAACGAGCCGCCGTCCATGACGGGCACGCATAAATTTAGCGTCGGCTCGCCTAAGATTTTATGGCGCTGCATAAAATTTACCGTGGGTGCGAGCGTGCTTTTGGTCTCCTCAAACCACACAAGTCCCGTGCGCAGGCTCTTTGGCATCGCTTCGTCGCCCTCTAGCTCCTTGCCGTCGACGAATATTTCTCCGTCTTCGCGCAAAAACTGCAAGGCGTCAAATTCTGCTGAGTTTTCTTTAAAAAGTCGTATGAAGTCGCCCAGTTTTTCGCCGTCTTGCGAGATGCCCGCATTTTCTATAAATTTAGCCGCGCGCACCAGCGAGTGCAGCCGCTCGTCCAGCCAAAACGAGAAATTCCCGACCATATTTTCGCTAGCGGCGATCTTGTTTTTATCCGCGAGCGCCACGATCTGCGCCTTGGCGTCCTCGTAGTTTTTCACGCCCAAAAGCACCACGAAAAGGCTTGCGAAAATGATGATGAAGTAAATTTTAAAATTATGCTCGCGTAAGGCTTTCATGCGGCGAGTATAGCAAAATCGGTCTAAATTTAGACCGATTTAAGCTTTTTTCAGAGTTAAAATTTTGCAAATAAACATCGTGGCGAGCACGACGAAGCAGACTCCAAAGCCGATTAGCGTGCAGTCGGCCATCGACATAAATTTGCTTGACGGGATCAGGTACCAGCCGTCCTCGTAAAGATCGACGAGATACTTCTGAAAGCCGCTTAGCGTGACGCCCTCGGGTACTAGCGGATTATCGTAGCCGCAGTCGCCCGTAGGCAAGAACCAATCGGGCGCCCACCGCTCAAGCGGCAGGCCGAACGGATAGTGCGGCTCGGTCGAGTAGCCCTGCACGCCGAACGGATCGTCTCCGTGGACGGCGTCGTGGATCTTGGCGAGCTTGACGCTATACATTATGCCCTGGATCGCGCCCCAAAAGGCTAGCAGGTAGCCTGCGAGCGCGAGGAGTAAATTTTTAGGATTTATGATCGCGATGAGGCCTCCCAGCGCCATGCATAAAAAGGCAAAGCGGATATAGACGCACTGCTCGCAAGGCGGCATATAGACGTAGTTTTGAAACAGCGAGTGCGCGAGGATAACAAGCCCCGCGCTCACTGCTACGAGGATCGCCCACGGCAGACGACTATCTGCGAATTTCGCTATTTTTTTCGCAAATTTCATGCCCGTGCCCTATTTTTTGAGCAGCTCTTCGATTAGCTGCGCCATGCCGTCGATGGAGCTGATGGACTTCGTCATGATGAGGTATTTGCCGTTTACGACAAAGGCCGGCACGCCCTGGATCTTGGCTACGTCGTAGCTCTCGTCCCATTTTTTAAGCAGTTCGGCGACCTTTGGATCCTCCAGCTTTTTTTGATAGTCCGCTTCGCTGATACCCGCCGCGTCAAGCCCCGTCTTTAAAAACGCAGCCTCGTCCTTGCCGTCGCTCCAGCGCTGCTTTTGATCGTGATAGGCCTTGTAGTAGGCAAATTTAGCCTTTTTAAACAGCGAGTTTTCATCTAGCAGGCTCACGCCTTTTTCCTCGTCCATCACGGCTAAAACGGCAAAAATTTTACTCGCCGCCTCGCCGTATTCGCCCTTGGTTTTTAGATGAAACGGCACGTATTTTAGCCCCGCGACCTTTTCTACGACCTTCGGCGTGACGGTTTTGTCGTATTTGTAGCAAAACGGGCATGCGTAGCTAAAGACCTTAACCAGTGTGTTTTGCTCTACGGGTAGCGGCTTTTGCAGCTTTACATAGTCCTCGCCCTCGGTAAACGCGGCAGCGCTTATGGCGCCAAACATCGCGACTGCTAGAAAGCCTTTGCTAAATTTAGAAAGTAGGTTCATGGAGTGCTCCTTAAAATGATTTTGTTTGCGTTAATTTTATATCCTCTCGCCGCCGCAGAACTCACGCTAAGATAAATTTTAGATTAAATTCGTAAAATTTAGGCTAAATTTTAGCGGAAAATATAAAAATTTGAATTATTTTTTGGATTTAAGCTATTTATAATAATAGCGTGATTTTCACGTTAGAAAGATTTACTAAAATTACGGCAATGAAACGATTTATCATTATAAAGGAGAAAAGATGAAAAGAACTCTCTCGTCAGTCGCCCTAGCTGCGGCGTTACTGGGCGGTCTAAGCACGGCCGCGCTAGCTATCGGCGGACCTAGCGGCGCGCACATAGATTATGGCATCCCGGGCAAGATCGGCGAAGTAGTCGTAAACCCATACGACATCGCGCCTCTAACGGCAGTGATCAAAAACGGCGGCTACACGCTAGCAAACGCCAAAGTCACTATCGTGCCAAAACCGGGTGGTCAAGTTATCAGCTATAAAGTCGCCGACAAGCACCTTCGCACGCACGGCGGAATCCCTGTTTTTGGACTTTACCCTGACTATCAAAACACCGTCGAGGTCGAGTATGATAAAATTTACAAGGACCAAACAGAGCACATAAAAGAAATCTATAAAATTTACGCTCCGGCGATCTATTTAGAAAGCTCTGGTATGCCGTCTCAAAAGGGCGCATTGTTTGATAAAATCGAGGTCGTAAAGGCTCCGAGCGCGAAATTTGCCAACCGCCTCTACTACGTAAATAACTTCGTAAACAAAACGGGCAAGGGCACCAAAGTCGTGTGGAACAACCCCGCAGGCGGCGCGATCGAGTGGAACTACAGCCCGAACAACTTCATCCTAGACACCAAAGGCGAGGTGCGCTGGTATATGGAGCCGAGTAAAATTTACGACCTCAAGCAGCCCTTTAGCGCGGGCGTCATGATGGGCTTTAAGCAAAATGACGACGGCGCGATGACATGGGGATATGGCCAAAGATACGCCAAATACGACATAATGGGCCGCGAAATTTTTAACCGCGAGCTACCTGCGGGATACAACGACTTCTCGCACTCGCTAGACGTGGCGCAAAATGGGCATTATTTCCTCCGCGCGGCAAACGCCAACTATAAACGCGCCGACGGCAAAAACGTCCGCACCGTGCGCGACGTCATCGTCGAGGTCGATCGCGACGGCAACGTCGTGGATGATTTTAGATTATATGAAATCCTAGATCCGTACCGCGACATCGTGCTAAAAACGCTCGATCAGGGCGCGGTGTGCTTAAACATCGATGCTAAAAAAGCGGGCCACACTGCGAGCTCGGACGAGCTAGCCGCGATGGATACGAACGAAAAATGGGGCGACATCGTGGGCTCGGGCCCCGGACGCAACTGGGCGCACGTAAATAGCGTGGATTATGATCCAAGCGACGATAGCATCATCATCTCCAGCCGCCACCAAGACGCCGTCATCAAGATCGGCCGCGACAAAAAGATCAAATGGATAATGGGCGCGCATAAGGGCTGGAAGGATCAGTTTAAGGGCTACTTGCTCCAGCCGGTAGATAAAGACGGCAAAAAGATCGTCTGCGAGGACGAGTACTCAAAATGCCCGGGATATGAGAGCGAGACGGGCGGATTTGACTGGCAGTGGACGCAACACACGGCATTTCGCATCGATAGCAAGTCCAAAAAGGGGCTCGTTTATCTAACCGTCTTTGACAACGGCGACACCCGTGGCATGGAGCAGCCTGCGATGGCGGGCATGAAATACTCCCGCGCGGTCGTTTATAAAATCGACGAGAACGCCAAGACCGTCGAGCAGGTCTGGGAGTACGGCAAACAGCGCGGCAGCGAGTGGTACAGCTCTGTTACATCGCTCGCGCAGTATCAAGACGATCTAGATAGCGTAATGGTTTACTCCGCGGTTGCCGGCATGCAGTTTGATATCGCCAAAGGCCGCCCGGTTGGCGTACCTAGCCCTCACATCAACGAGTTTGAATGGGGCGCAAAAGAGCCGTCAATCGAAATCAAAATGACCAACGCGATGGGCTATCAGGCGTTTCCGTTTAGCCTAGAAAAGGCGTTTGAGAAGTAAAATTTAAAATTTAGCGGCCCTGAACAGTGCGTCCCGGGGCCGCTTTATTTTAATCTACGGCCAAATTCTACACATCCACTGGGCGGTTTCATATAATTCATAAAATTCTAGGTTTACAGTACCGATTTTGGCGCAAGACGGTGCGCATCCAAAGCGAGTAAATTAAAGCTGAGCCGCTTGCGTAGGTTTGGCATTAAGTGGCAGGGCGGTGCGTGAAATTTAGTAAATTTTAGCGCCATTATGGCGCAAGGGGAGCGCTTGATCAGCATTTGCAGTCAAATTACCGCCGCGTGACGCGTGGAGTGTTTTCTGCGCGCGAGAGAATTTTGCTGCGGTGCCGACGTAAATTTTATCTACGCGGCATTTAAATTTAGCCTAAAATTTCCCCGACGAAAAACAGCGCCGACATCGCAAATGTGCAGAGTGCGACTACCTTTAGCTGCCCGTCGAAGTCGCGGCATTCCCGAACTTTTGAGATGAAAAAGAGGTGCCACACAAGCGGCGCAAAGCTAGCTATGTAGAGTAGTTTTACGCCTGAATCTCCGCGCAAAAGCGAGTAGCAGAGCATTAGCCCCGCTCCGCCCGCGATTAGCGCGTAGTGGTAGCACTTGGCCGCGCGCAGTCCGATACGCACGGGGATCGTGCGCTTGCCTTTGAGCGCATCGTTTTGTACGTCGCGCATATTATTTAAATTTAGCACGGCGGTGCTTAGCATCCCGCACGCGCACGCAGGCAGCAGCAGCGCCGCATAGAGCGAACGCGCGTATAAAAAGTACGAGCCAAGTACGCTAAGTAGTCCAAAAAACAAAAACACGAAAACGTCGCCGAGCCCCAGGTATCCGTATGCGCCGGCTCCCACGGTGTAGCGGATCGCGGCATATATCGACGCGCCGCCCAGCGCTAAAAATAGCAGCACGAGATAAAACCGCTCGCCAAACGCCAAAACGCTCAGCGCGAGGCTGCAAAGCGCTGAAAGCAGCGCCGTAGCGACGATGACGCGCTTCATATCGGCCGCGCTCATCTGCCCCGTTTGGATCGCGCGGCGCGGCCCCAGCCTGCCATCGTCGTCGGTGCCCTTTACCGCGTCGCCGTAGTCGTTGGCATAATCGCTTAGCACCTGAAACAGCAGCGTCGTAAGCAGCGCCAGCGCAAAAATATCCGCTCTAAATACGCCCGCGCCGTATGCCGCGCCGCTACCGAGCAACACGCCCGAGACGCTAAGCGGTAGCGATCTGAGGCGAGCTGATGCGTAAAGAGCCTTTGCGGTTATCATTTTTTTGCCTTTTTAAATTTATACGCCGAATTTGCGGCGAACTCAATTTAAAATTTAGCGGAAAAACGCCAAAAATATTATAAATTTAGACTATTCGTAGAGTAAATTTTATTTAAATTCGCCTTTTTAATATAAATAGCGGTAAAATAGAGCCAAAAATTTTAGGAATTGTGATGAAAAAAGTTCTTACCGTTCAAGATATATCCTGTGTGGGCAAGGTTTCGCTGACTGTTGCATTGCCGATACTAAGCGCAATGGGGATGAGCACAAGCGTGATCCCTACGGCGGTTTTATCGATGCATACGGGCTTTTCGGGCTACACCTTTTGCGATCTAAGCTCTCAAATACGCGCGATCATGGCGCACTGGAAAGACCGCGGAGTGGTATTTGACGGCATCTACACGGGCTTTTTGGGCTCGGCAGCACAGATCGAGATTATGAGCGAGCTATTTGCGAGCTTCGGCGGCGCGGGCAAGACCATTTTGGTCGATCCTTGTATGGGCGATAACGGCGTATTTTATCCTGGCTTTAACGAGGATTTTGCCCGTATGATGGCGCTTCTGTGCGCTCAAGCCGACGTCATTACGCCCAATATCACCGAGGCCTGCGCGATTACAGGCGTGCCGTACCGAGAGGATGCGGATAGGGATTTCATCATGGATCTGCTTGCAAGGCTTCGAGAGCTGGGCGCTAGACAGGTTATTTTAAAGGGCATCGGCTACATTGCCGATCAGTGCGGGGTTTTCAGCTACGATGCACGCACGGGCAGGACGAATGAGTATTTTCACGAGCTGCTGCCGGTCAAATTTAACGGTACCGGCGATATTTTTGCCGCCGTAGCCTTCGGCGCAATAATGCGCGGTAAGTCGCTGGAAACGGCGGTTCGTATCGCTGCGGACTTCGTCGTCAGCACTATCAAAGAGACGATGAGCGACGAGGAGCGCAAGGACTACGAAGGGGTCGATTTCGAAGCGATAATTCCCGAGCTGGTGAGGAAAATCTAAGTTCTAGACGGATTTGGAACTCGCCGCGCGGACAGAGGATTTGTGGGAGAACTTTGAAATTTTACCGCAAAAGGAAATTCCTAAATTTCATCTGCGGCGTGAAATTTTAAAATTTCAAAATTATGTGTCGTGTGAGGCATGGAATTTTATAGGCGACGTGGAATTTTAGAATTTATGCATTGCACGGGCTTATAATTTTATCTCCTGCATAGAATTTTAAAATTTGCATCGACGTAAAGATGCGAAATTTATCACTAGCGCGGAATTCTAAACGCAAGGCTGCAGTGAATTTATCTGTTTGCGAGCTTGAGCTGCATTTTGAAATTTCGTACAAAATCTGCTTAAAATTTTATTCCTGCAAGCCGTGTGCTATGCACTTATAAAATAATCTCAAAATTTATGAGTAAAATTTAGATTAAAATCCATATCGATGTCACGCAGTTATAGTTTTTGGTATAGAATTTACACGATGAGTTTATGGCACGAATTTTATTTGAAATTTCGCTTTAAAAATCTAAAATTTGCGCGGTGAAATTCCATCTGCGGCGGAAAGCTATCGCGTGAAATTTTGCGGCTGCTGCGTTTTGTGATATAGGCAAAATGCGCACCGAGCGTGAAATTTGACAGCAAATATTGTGGAAAAATTCTATTATTTATCGCGTAGCGGTAGAGCTTTACTGCGCGAAATCAAGCAGAATTCCGCGCATAAGTCTATAGCCGAAATTTA
>NZ_CALIBF010000147.1 GCF_938045465.1 uncultured Campylobacter sp. | reverse complement strand
TCGGATCAATCATTTGCCCATGATCATGGAAATTCGTGGGGAATATGCAATACGCCCTTACACGGACAATCTAATCCTTGACGGGAATAGGATTCAATAAATACGTATTTATTAGATATTTATCGCCGCGAAATAGAATTTCGCTAGATTTTATATCTTTTTTTGCCACGACCCAAGTACTGCTATCGCTCATAAAATATGCTCCGTTTTTATCGGCTTTTAAAAGAGTCGCTAACATAAAATCTTTATTTGCCTCATACCACTGGCCTTGCGGAACGATATTTGCCATTTTCCAGATACTAAGCTCTTTTTTATGAGTTCCGGAGTTGTCCGCTCTGGTGTAAAAAAGGCTTTGGGATTTGGCTATATCGGTATAGGCCTCTGTTACGTTTTGGGCGGTTTTTATCTTTGCGGGATCGCTTTTAGGCCCTACGATAAAAAACTCGTTTGATCCGATCAACGTCCTTTGCGTAGCCCAGCCCTCTTTTACGGCGCTTATTTCCGCCTTTGGAGCGTGAACCATAGCGATATCTATCTTTTTATTTTTCAAAAGTTCGAGAGTCTGGCCGCTTCCTGCTTTTATCCAGCAAATTTTGGTGTCGTTTGCCTTGCTAAATTCATTAGATAAAACTTCGAGTAGCCCAAGCTCTCCCGGGCTTCCCGTAGCAAGCTTTAGCTCCGTTTTTCCATCTCCATACACTGCGGTGCACTCACTCGCCATCAAACTGGCGCATAGCAAAATCGCGATACAAATAGACTTTTTCATAA
This sequence comes from uncultured Campylobacter sp., assembly GCF_938045465.1. Classification (GTDB taxonomy): domain Bacteria; phylum Campylobacterota; class Campylobacteria; order Campylobacterales; family Campylobacteraceae; genus Campylobacter_B. Next base: position 662 of record NZ_CALIBF010000147.1, on the reverse strand, counting down.
CTACTCCTTGTTTTGAAATGTAAAATTTCAGGCATTATACAACCAAGGAACTTAAACTCGAAATGGTTAAAGAATTAAAAAAGAAGCTCGTTGCTTAGATTTTATTTCAAATTTACCCTTTATTTTATACAATCTTTAAAATTTACCGCAAAGGAATTTGATGAAAATCGCTAAAATTTTTAAAGCTTTAGCCGCCGTTTGCTTGCTTAGCGTAGGTGCAAACGCGCTAGAGGAGGGCGTTAATTATCAAGTGCTGCAAAAGCCGCTAAATGTGCCGAAAAACAGTGTCGTTAAAATTTTTAACTACGAGTGCCCGCACTGCTATACGTTCGACAGGACGGTCACGCCGCAGCTAATGAAAAAGCTTGAGGGGACGGAGTTTCTGCCGTGGCATCTAAAGACCAAGGGCGTGTTCGGACAGACCGCAAGCGGCGTATTCGCAGCCCTTATCGTGCTTGATGAGAAGGACGACGTTAGCTTACTAAGCGACGAGTCGAAATTTAAAAAGGCGAAATTCGCGATTTACAAAGCGATCCACGACAAAAAGGACGATTTTGGCAGCGGCAGTGATAAACAAAGGTTCATCAAAACCGCGCTGGATGCTGCAGGCGTGAGCTTGAGCGAATACGAAGCGGCGCTTGCCAGCAAAAAGGCGCAGGCTC
>NZ_CALIBF010000146.1 GCF_938045465.1 uncultured Campylobacter sp. | reverse complement strand
TTTAATTTTTATGCCCGCCAGCCGATCATTGCGGTCGCGTCCGTTATCTCCTGCAGTTGCACTCGCCGTGCCCGTCGCCTTCTGCAAAATTCTATCCGGGCGGTGCCCACTATGAAATTTTATCCGCTGCGACTTTATAAAATTTGATTAAATTTTACTGCGCGCCGCGTTAAATTCCATAGCGCGAGTGTTTTATAGCAAAACGGCGCGAGCGGCGTATAAAGGGGCGCGCCGATAAATTCAGCAAAAGCGCTAAATTTATCGGCGTAAAAAAAGGAGAAAGATGAAATTTTTAGACCGCTTAGGCGCGGATAGGAGCAGCTTTACTGATCTGTTTTCGGTATGTTTGGGCTGCGGCGCAAGGGTGCAAGAGATGGGCTCGAAGCTGATTGTAAAGGGCAGGCGTCGCTCTGTGGATTTGAGCACGGCAAAATCAGTTTCGGCGATGATGCGCCGCACGCCATTTGGTATATCGGTAGCGAAGCGAGCGGTAGCCGCACGTGGCTGTGGGGGTACGAGAACATAAATCGCCTCGATGAGCGGCTGCTTGTCCTTGCGCGAGATGTGCGCGATTTTGGCTTGCGGCACGGGCTAGTGGAGCTTAGTACGCCTAAGCTTGCACTAAGTGCGGAGATAAATGGGCACGTTCTAAGCACGATCGCGTGCGGATTATCGCAGGAGCCGTTATGTTACTACTGCTGCCCGCACGCTGGCTGAGCGGTGTTTGTGGCGTTCGCGGCAGGCGAGTGCGTGGCGCCAGATGGTACGTCAGAGGTAGTATGGACGCAAGCGATCTCATCTCTTTGGCGCGCGACTACATAGGTGCATTTCAGCTAAATCACGCCGTTTTATCGGGGGCACTTTTACTTAGAAACGGCACGAAATTTAGCGAAGCGGCGGGCAAGATCGTAGCGAATTTTAAAAATGATGCGCTCTTTTCGTTTGATAATTTGGGGCGGCTAAGCGAGGTGGAGTTTGCCATATAGAGCCGCAAATATCGTGCCGTGCATTCGCGGCTTTGAAATTTACGCCGCCAAATTTTGCCCTGCAAATTTTATATCGTAGAATTTTGCGCCTTGGAATTTTGCTGGGCAGAATTTGCATCGCTGAATTCCGTCTCATGAAATTCTGTCTTAAATTTTACGCCGTAAAATTCCGCTACCGGGTCCGTGCCTGAGCCTTTAAATTTTAAATCAAAATCAGCCGCCGTCGATGTCGAAGTCAAGATGCTCTTTGAAGTAGGCGCGCAGCCTGCGGCGGTCGTTGCGACCGGGCGTGATCGCAAACCACAGCACGCGGTCGTTCAGATCCTTGCCGCGGATCAGCACGGTGTCGCGCAGCAAGATGTCGTGAAAGTCGCCGTTTAGCCGCCATGACGAGAGCGCCTTGGCGAAGATAAAGATCACGACGCCAACGACCATTATCACGAATGCCATCCCCACGCGCTCGCTCATGGCGATACCGACTAGCCACAGCACGATGATCGATCCGATTCCAAATGTAAAGAACTGCTCGTATTTTACGTAGCGGGAGTGGCTAAGCGCCGTGTAGCCGGTGCAGGTGCGCAAAAAGCCCGGCGTGAGCCTAACGTAGTCGATGTTAAAGAGCAAAATTTCGCTCTTGCGCTCGTTTGAAACGAAGGTAATCGCGTGGTCGTTAAATTTAAACAGCCCGCCACCATCGCGCCCTTGATACCAAGTTACGCCGGCAATCAAAAGCCCTAAAATCCCGCCTCCGCCGCGTCCGTGACTGTTTCCTAAAAAAAATTCATCTAAATCAAGTCCGGCCGACACGCCGTAAAAAAATATAAAGACCATCATCGCAATGACGAAGATCACGATGAAGGAGTTGTCGTTTTTGACGCTAAATCCGCCTGCGCTCGTGGTTCGTGCGCTGCGGTTGCGAAGGGCGGCTTTGTAGTCTTTGGTGCTAAAAGTAGGCATTAGCTTCCTTTATTTCAGGGTTTCAAAACAGCTTGCGCGCGCTTTTAAAGCCCGTTTAAAACAGCGGAATTTTATAAAATTTCAGATCAAATTCGGATTAAATTTTAAATTTGAAGAGGCTTTGAAATTTCAATGGATTTCAAATTTAAAGGAATTGAAATTTAGCCGTCTAGCTGCGCTTAAAATTTTTGCGCTTTCGCTCAAATTTATAAAAAATTCGACGTGCATAGGCGCCGAAAGATCGTAAATTTAGCCCGGGCTAAACCCCGTTTTTATATAATTGCACAAAATTTTAAAGGAGAAAAAATGAAAAAATTTTTTGCTTTGCTTCTTGCGGCGCTATTTTTTGTCGGTTGCGGGCAGTCTCAACCGAAAGTACCAATCGCAAGCGCGTATAAATTCAAGGGGATTACCTACTACCACATCCAAAACCATAATCCGAAAAAATTTGTCTATCAACCGCCGGAAGCGGTCGAGAAAAAGTACAACGAGCAGCTTTTAGCGGCGCTAAAAGAGGCGAACCTGCTGGATCAAAACTCTACCGATGAGCTTAAAATTACAATAAAGCACCACAGGGGCTTTACGGGCGAAGCTACTCCGTTTCCTAGCGATAGAATCGGTGGCATAGAGTTTATTTATGAGGTTAAACTAGTAAGAAACGGCCAAATTTTAAGAAGCTACGTACAAAATGACATCGAGCATTACGATCCGGGATTTTTCGGCAATATGAAAACCATAGCGTTACAAAATACGGATGATAGCTATGAAAATGCCGCAATTACGGCTCTTGTCAAGCATTTGATGGAGATTATAAAGGGCTTTTAGCGGCTCAAGGGCTTTGTATTGCAAACTAAACTGCAGTAAAATTTTAAAGCACGACTGGCGGGCGTATGTGGCGGTTCGCATGATCTAAACCATCATAAATAGTTTTCGGCGTCTTGCGGGTTTCTAAAACGCGGAATTTACAAAAACAGCTGCAAATTTACGCGGTAAATTAAAGTGCAGTTTCGTAGAAATTAAGAAATCAATTTAAATTGCAAATGGTAGTTTTGCTGAGACAAATTCTGCTTCCTTGCAGTCAAATTCTGCGTTATAACCCAATTTTAAATGCTATAAATTTGAAATTCTGCGGTACAAAGCACCTGTTTATAGGCTATGAGCGCAGCCTCTTTTGCAAAGTATTTATGTAGAGTACTGCGTGTTTTGCGTAATCTATCTTATAAGCCTTTTTAAGCTCATCCAAAAACCGCTCGCGGCTAAAAACAAAAATGAAAGCGAAGATAGGCAAAATATAAGCTTGCCGATCTGCCCGAAAATTTCTCCCGAATGAATATCTAAAACCGCCGTGCGTATCGTCATAAAACGCGGCATTTGCGCTTTCATATCGGCAAATTTAACATCCCTTAAAATTTCGCCGCTCGTAGCATTGATCGCGATCCTATTAAATTCATCGCTCTCGTCGCTCGCAATCCCGTATATCGCGTTATATACTCCGTCTTTCGGATTGAGCATTATGTTAAAAAATTTAAAATTTTCACCATGCTTTCGGGTAAAAATTTCAAACACAGCATCGATCTCCCGTAGTTTGCCTGCATCCTTAAACTCCAACTTTTGGCTAGGTTCAAATTTTTCAGCTTTATAAATTTGCTCTTCGCCCAAAATTTTATTCGTTAGTCTTGCTAACCAGTCATAAGAAAAATATAGCCCGCTCGCGCTTATAGCAAAAAGTATTACAGCCGCATAGATGCCCGTGCATCCGTGGATCTGATAAAGCAGCGCGTAGCCGCGAGTTTTGAAGTTGATCTTCAGCGCTTTTGTAAGCTTGCGTCTAAAAAACGGATAATATATCAAAATCCCGCTTAGCAAAAGCAAAATGAGCCCTAGCGTGCTAAGTGCCACGATTTGCCTGCCGATCTCGCGAGCCCCCTCGCCAAAGGCAAGCTCAAAGCCTAGATTTGTATGCAGGCTTAGCGCAACGTTCATTATCCTCTCTTCATAGTTCTCGCCGACGATTTGTCCGTCATAAGGGCTCAAAAAATACGCTCTTGCTCGTCCTTTGCCGTCTTTGCCTGCGACTTCGATGCTTGCGCCGCCGTCTTTTATGCCGATTAACTCCGGCGTGAAGCTGCTTTGCTTCTCGCCGAAAATTTTTAAAATTTCAGAAATTTTTAGGCGAGGCGCATCTTTTTGGACGGGGAAAGACTGCCGCTCGTTAATCGCGTCAAAAATTTCATCGTGATACGAGATGAAACAGCCCGACAAGGCGACTACGAGCAGCGGTAGTGCACAAAGCAGAGACAAAATTAAATGGACGTTGAACCAAAAGTTTTTCTTTAAAACTCTCCTCATCGTTTAAATTTCATCTTTAAATTTTGCTCGAATTAAAAATTTACGTTGAAGCCGAGCTGAAATTTACGACCCTCAGCTATGAGGGCCCTGGTCGGTTTATCGTCTATTACTCTTTCGTTAAATACGTTATATACGCTAAAATTTACGCTAGCGTTTTTCGTGATTTTATAGTTAGTCCCGACGTCGGTAACGGCGTAGCCCTTAGTGTTTACATATACGCCATTTTTTACCCTGCTTATATAATTTACCTGCGTCCAGAAGCTCAGATCGCTATTAAAGTCGTAATCAAGTCCCGTTTTTATCATATAGCGCGGGGTGTCGGTCAGCGCTTTGCCCTCGTTTTCGCCTGATTTTTGTTTTGATTTAGCATAGGTATAGTTTGCGTGAAATGCTAAATTTGATAAAATTTTCCACTCGCCGCTAAGCTCAAGTCCGTCTATGGAAGCTCTGCCGACATTTACGTTTTCATAAATTCCAAAATAGGTTTTGCCTTGATAAACACAAGTCCAAGTAGCGGGATTATTAAAATCCGCTCCCGATCCCCAGCCGCCGCATCTTACGACGCTATCGATCTTGTCTTTGAAGTCGGTGTGAAAAACGGTCGCCGAAAGGCTTAGATTATCGTTATTGTCATACATCGTTCCGACCTCGTAATTTACGCTAGTTTCGGGCTTGAGGCTGCTTCGCCCCAGTCTGATACCGCGTCCGTGATTTATCGGAATTTTTAGCCCTTCGGATCTATCGTCGATATTAGGCGTCGTATAGCCCGCCGATACGCCTCCCTTAAACGATAAATTTTCATTTAGATGATAAACGATGTAGCCGCGCGGCGCAAAGTGTCCGCCGTAGTCTTTGTCGTAGTTGTATCTTAAGCCCGCAGTCAGTGCAAGCGCGTCCGTGACATAAAAATTATCCTCTCCAAATACCGACACATCCCATCTTTTTAGATGCGCATCATCGCTAAAGCCCGGCTCATTTTGTGATGAATCCAGCTTCTCATGGCGATACTGCGCGCCCAGCGTTAAGGTATTTGAGTCAAAAAGATACGAGCCTTGAGTATTAAATATCGTAGATCTTAGCCTGATGTCGCTTGCGGCTTGATCGGAAAAGGTTTTTGTAACCTCGTGCGATAGATAGGTATCGGTTAGAAATTTATCGTATCTTCCGCTATGCGAGAGCGAAATTTGATCGTCTTTGTCGTCTTCGTGAGTGTTATATCCTAGATATGCCGTTTTGCCTAAAGTTCTTGAGGTCAAATTTTTCGTGTGTTTGTAATCAAGCGCGAGATCGTCGTTTTCGGTCGGCTTAAACATCAGCTTTGCGCCAAAATTCTTATCCGCATCTTTTGGATTGCCATAGTCTTTGGCGTCTTCAAATTTATGAAAATATCGCCCGTAAAGTGAAATTCCGAGCGCATCGGGCACTATCGCGCCGCTTGCATAAAATCCCGTAGAGTAGCCATTGCCTATGTCTTTGTGCTGCGCGATGTCGTAGTAGCCGTTTATATTGGCGCTAGGCTCGTTTGAAAAGCCTTTGGTGATGATGTTTATCACGCCGCCCATAGCGTCCGTGCCGTATAGAGAGCTCATCGGTCCGCGGATGACTTCCACGCGCTCTATAGCATTTGCGGGCGGGATGAAGCTTTGGATGCTTCCTTGCGAGCCGAAACCCGGAAATGCGCTCTCGCTGGAAACAGGACGACCGTCGATTAAAATTTTAGTATATTTTGAATCCATACCACGCATTCTGATATCGCTTTTACCCTTCATTGAGCTAAATCTAGGCGCGGAATATACGCCTGGTATATCCTTTACGATGTCGGCTACGTCTTTGTGATTTCTCTTTTCGATCTCTTTTTGAGGTATTACCGAGATCGACGCCGGCGCTTCTTTGATATCTTGCTCAAAGGCGGTGGCGCTTACGACGATCTCTCCTAAATCGGCCTCTTGCCCCCCCCCATAGTTGTGCGGTTAAAACCGAAGCTGCCACGAGTGATAAATGCAAACTGCGCATTATTATATCCTTTTGATAAAATTTTGCGAATGAAATTCACGGACGAAATTATAGCTCCGAAAAGATTAAATATTTATGAAATATTAAAAGGCGTTATCGCTATCAAGCATATTTTATTTTTCCGTGCAATCGCTAGTTATAGGCATTGATGAATAAAATTTTATTTGCTCTTGGCAGTTTAAGGAGCGAATGATAAATTTAAAGGCTAATGAGCTTTAAAAATTTACGCCGCGTTGTAAATATCAAAATTTAAATGCAGTGAGCTCGGGATATCTGTCATTAGTGTGCGCCGTGGGTTTTTGCGGAGAAAGAGACTTTGCGAAGCGTAGCCGATGCGCACAGAAGCGAACGGCAATTAAATTTTTACGGTGAATTTAAAGCAGCGTATTTTTAATACTAATTTTTCAAGCGTTAAAATGCGGCTTGTAGCGGTTAGTGCGGTAAATTTACTTCGCAGTTGCAGTTAAAATTTCCGCCGCTCGGAGTAAATGTCGCGCAGAGTTAAATTTGCCGCCTAGAAGCTAAATTTTGCGTCGCAGTTAAATCGACAATAGTCAAATCACAGCGAGCTCAACGCTGCAAATTCAGAGCCTAAAGCGTAACCATTTGGCTTGCAGCTATGCCGCGGCCTCTTACTACAAAGCGCCTAGTTCGTATTTGCGCGGCTGTATAAAACAAACCGCGCCGAGTTTTAAATTTTAAAATTTTATTTGAATAAGCTGTTTACGCTCTCGTCGTGATATACGCGCCTGATAACCTCGCCGAAAAGCGGAGCGACGCTGATTACCTTGATGCGGTCGCTTTCCTGCTTTAGCGGGATCGTGTCGGTCACGACGAGGCCGTCTAGCGCGCCGCTTTCGATGCGCTCATATGCCGGGCCGCTTAGCACGGCGTGCGTGCAAAACGCGCTGACGCTCTTCGCGCCCTGTTCCTTAAACGCGCCCGCGGCCTTGACGATGGTGCCCGCAGTATCGATCATATCGTCGATTAGGATCACGTCCTTGCCCGCGACGTCGCCGATGATATTCATCACTTCGCTTTTGTTCGCCTCCTCGCGGCGCTTATCGACGATCACCAGATCGAGCGAGAGCTTTTTGGCGAAGCTTCTGGCGCGCGCGACGCCGCCAACATCGGGGCTAGCGATGATCGGATTTTTTAAATTTTTCTCTTTCAGGTAGTCCAAAAATATCAGCGAGCCGTAGAGGTTATCGACCGGCACGTCGAAAAAGCCCTGTATCTGCCCCGCGTGCAGATCCATCGTGACGACGCGGTCGATGCCTGCCGTCTGCATCATATTCGCCACGAGCTTCGCGCTGATCGGTACGCGCGGGGCTGCCTTGCGGTCTTGGCGAGCGTAGCCGAAGTAGGGCACGACCGCCGTGATCGAGTTCGCGCTGGAGCGCTTCAGTGCGTCGGTTAGGATCAGAAGCTCCATCAGATTGGAGTTTGCGGGCGCGCAGGTCGGTTGAATGACGAAGACGTCCTTGCCGCGCACGCTCTCGCCGATCTGGACGCTGATTTCGCCGTCGCTGAAGGTTTTGATCGCGCACTCGCTAAGCGGCAGCGAGAGATATTTGGAGATTTTTTTGGCAAATTCGGGATTTGCGGTGCCGGAGAAAATTTTATATCCGCGCATTTTAATGACCTTTGGATTGAAATTTGCTAGAATTCTACACCAAAAGCGCTAAATTTTAGCTAATTCGCTCGCCGCGCTTGCGTAAAATTCATAAGCGAGCATCGCGGACCGCCGTCCATTTGCTGGATAAATTCTTTGAAATTTAAGAGCGGTTCGGCTCGCCGTGGCTTTACCCCGGTGAAATTTTGGCTGTGGGTTGCAGCGTCCGCGAGCGATCGTAGCCTGCGTTTTTTTACGAGCAGCCGCGCAGATTGCGGGCAAAACCGTATCGTAAAGTTTGATGAAAGTCTGAGAGAGCGCATCAGGCGGGAGCACGGTACGGCTAAAGTCGTATCGCGGAGGGCACGGTGCCGATAGGCGCGGAATTTTATATTCGCTATGCAAACGCGCAAAATTCTATCTTTAGAGCTGCGGAGAGTGCGTTTAAATTTAAATTTAAGTTCGCACGGGACAGACTGCGCGGATACCTGCAGCGCGCTAAATTTAGACTGCCGCGGCGCATAAATTTTATATTTCTTAGGCGGTTAAATTTAAAATGTGCTTTGCTTTGGCGAAAATTTAAAACTCGCTTTGACGATCAAATTTAAAAATCGCTCTTTAGAGCTTGATTGTGCGCCGCGAAATTTAAAATTTATCGTGCGAGCTCCATTCGCCGCGTAAATTTGGATACTGCCTTTGCCGCTTAAATTTTAAAATCGTGCAGGTTTGCTTCGTAGCGTAAATTTCGGAATCGCTTTTGCACGTTTAAATTTTAAAATCGCACGGAGGTAAATTTAATCCGCATAAAGCGTTATTCTGTGATTTTGGTGGGCTCGCCGAATAGCCTATTCATCTCGGAGATCAAAATTTCCTTGCCGTCCTGCGCGCCGTTTGCGAGCTCGGCGAGACCTGCCTTTGCGGCGCGCACGCTCT
>NZ_CALIBF010000145.1 GCF_938045465.1 uncultured Campylobacter sp. | reverse complement strand
GATTTCATCGTCAAACAGCGCGCTTTCATTCGCGTTATCGCTTCCGTTGCGCTTGAAATTTTAAATCATTCGGCAGCACTTATACCTCTGTATCGCCATCAAAGCCGCTGCGAAAATTAAATTGCCCTCTCGCAAAAGCTCCGCGCTCGCACAAAGCCGCAGCCTGCCTAGGCTCGGCGGCGTGCCCATCGCCATCTTACATCCTTTGAATTCCGTGCTAAATTTGTCGACCTCGCCGCACGCCTTAGCGACGCAATCCCAAGCAGACCCGTTTGCGTCCTTTCAAAATTTTATTTCGTCAATTTTATCAGCGCCGCGTATCAGCACTGCGTGCGCTTACCGTATCGCCGCATAAAATTTCGAGACCTCACAGCTCGGAATCAAAGTAGTAAAAATCATCCGCCTCACTCCAGAGCTCTTTTAGCGAGCGTCCGTCTATTTGCGGCGCACCGTAGAGCTCTCGCAACGTGGCGAAATACCGCTCGCCGCTCGCGTTTGCGCCCGCCTCATCTGCGCATCTTTGAAACGAGCAGCGATCCGCATAGGCGATGATCATGTATTCCGTGCCGCGCAGGCGAAAGCTGGGCTATGGTTCGCCGCCCTCGGCTACGCATTTTAGCAGCATTTGCTCTATAGTTTCAAATGAGTAGTCTGACATTTCGCTCCGATCTTAAAATTCTATCGCCGCCGCGACGCTTATTGTGCCGCCGCATATCGCGAGCCGTTTTATTCCGCCAAAAACCCGAAGCGCTCGATCATATCCAAAAGCATATCGGCTCTGCAAATTTCATCATCCAGTAGGTCATTGTATTGATCTCGCAGTCGCTCGGCGTCTTGCGCCACGAGCCCTAGATATTCCCTAGCCTGCGCGGGCTCGCCCTTCATCACGAAGTATTCGCCTAAGATCACGCGAGCTTGCGTCTTGCTAACCTCGTCGCTATCGCCCTCAAGTGCTGCTTTTAGGCTCTGCACGCCGCCCTCCTCAAGCCCTCGCGAGAGCTGCGTTACCTTCTGTAAAGCTTCGCATCCATTTTCGCTCCTTTGCAAAATTTTATTTAAAATAATAGAACAAATTTCCGCCGCACTCAAGATCCACGAACTCCTTGCTGTCAAAAAACAGCTTAAATTCCATGTGGCTCAGATATTTAGCGTCCTGCGCTTTCTCTATAAAATTTCTTATCAGCCGCTCTATCTTTCCGCCCCCTTCGCGGCGCGCCGCGTCCCGCCTCGTGAAATAAAAAACTACGGGCGCGTCGGACACCGCTGCGATATACCAAATTTTAAGCGGCGCTAAAAGCTCGCTTCGGTTTCGCAGCAGATCCTCTACGGCGCCTTGGATCAGATCGGTGCGGATCTGCGACTCGAAGGACTCGACCGAGGTATAAAAATTCTTTAGCTCGTTTAGCTTCGCGTAAAGCGGCGTACGGGCGAGGTAGCGCTCGATGCACTTTTTATCGGTGATTTTTGCGGCGTCTTTATCGAAGCGAAGCACGATCTTAAGACACGCCGAGTTCTTGCCCGCGCCGTAAAACGCGCTGATCGCTCGAGTTTTAAATTTAGCGTCTATGAACTCTATCAGACCCCTGACGTTTTCACTATTTTTGACTTTGCCCTCTATGGTCTCTTTGCAGCGCCTGCTTTGATACGGGCTTAGATCGCAAAACATCGCGCGCCTTTAAATTTAAAGTGATTTAAATTTAGCCCACATCGTAAACCTCGAGCATATCGAAGGTCGGAGCGAAAAACAGCGCGCCCGTCTTTGCCGTGCTAAAATCTAGCAGGCGGTCGTAGTTGCCTCGCGGGCGACCGATAAACATACTCTCAAGCATCAACTCCAGCGTGCTAAACGTGCTTGCGTAGGCGATGAAGTAGGTTCCCGTCTCGCCGCCTTGCACAAACGGCATATTGCCGCGCACGACCTTTTTATCGTCGCCGACGTTGGCTGCGGCGGAGTGCGAGTTGCTGGGTTTTATCTCCTCGCTCATTTCGATATCGTTTTGCTTGGATCTACCGATGACGCGCTCCTGCTCGGCGACGCCCGCGGCGTTCCACGCGCTCATATCGTGGATATATTTTTGCACGAAAAGATAGCTGCCGCCCTTGTACGCTGCATCCTCGTCGCCTACCTTGGCGAAAAAGTCGCGATCTGCGCCTTGCGGATTTTCGGTGCCGTCCACAAAGCCGATGATAGCGCGCCCGTCGTAGTATTTAAAGCCGCAGATCTCCTCCTCGCACGTCGCGACATCCTTCAGCGCGGCTCTGATCTCGCTTGCCATATCGTAGCAAACGGCTTGATTTGCGGCTCTGATATGGATATGAATATCGCCTCCGGTGGCGGGCGCAGCGTGTTTATCGCCCTTAATTTCTTCGAAATTTTTTAGCTCCTTCGGCAAAGGCTTCGGCAAGCCGAGCATTTTCCACGCCTCAAAGCCCACGCCCAGCACGCAGCTCGTTTCGCTAGCCACGCCGAATCTTGTAACGGCGGTTTTGTTTAAATTTATCACCAGAGCGCAAAGGCTCTCGAAAGCCTTTTTACAGGCGGTCTTGCCCGCACTAAAGCGCCAGGTCATAAATACGGTGTTATTGCCGGGCGCGTCGGTTACGTTTTGGGATTTGACATGCGCACAGGCACAACTTTTTTCTTCACTCATTTTTCTCTCCTTTAAAGTGAAATTTTAAAAGGAATTTTAGCGCAATATCGGTAAACGGCGGGCGTAGAGATAGAATTTAGGCGGCTTTCGGGTTTGATTTCGGCGGAGGAAATTTTGTCTTTTATCGTTAAATTTACGGCGAGGGTGGAATTTGGCTTTAAATTTATAAAATTTGCGCCGAGTGGGAAAGCGAAATTTTAGAGTTTTGCGAGGACGAAATTTTAAAGTAGTGGCAGATGGGAAGGGATTCGAACCCTCGAAAGCTTGCACTTTACACGCGTTCCAGGCGTGCTCCTTCAACCGCTCGGACACCCATCTAAATTAAAAGTCGCGATTATAGCGAAAATCTAAAATTTTGCCAAATTCCGTTTCGGCGCGCAACCGCTCGCCTTTAAATTTAAAACTCGGCGCTTAGAATTTTACCGCAGCGCTTGGAATTTTATCGCGCTGCTTGGAATTTCGCCGTGCCGCTTAGAAATTCTACCGCGCCACTAAGCCAAGCCGCTTTGCGCTTCCTAGCCGAGCGGCGATTTTACCTCGCTGCGGCCATTTTAAAATTTAGATTATCTTTGAAATTTGGATTTGCCGCCCGCCGCAGGGCTAAATTTAAAAAGCGCAAGCAGATTTTTCTTTCATACATCCGCTTGCGCCGTAAAAGTCGAGCTGTGCTTTAAATTTATGGGTATTTTAAAATTTTGCGCCGCCTGTAAATTTAAAGCTAATTAAAAATTCTATCCTTCGGGAAGGCGGACATATCGGGCTGCACGTCCTTCTCCGCGCCAAGAAGCGCCTTTATTTCGCTATCCTCGATGCTAAAGCCACCGCCAAGCGCCTTGTAGACGTTTACCGTCGCGCTTAGCACGTCAAGATCTGCCTGCACTTTATTTAGCTGCGCGCTAAGTAGGTTTCGCTGCGAATCCAAAAACTCCAGATGATCGCTGTAGCCCGCCTGATACCTGCTTGAGGCGTTTGAATAAATTTTGCTCTGCGAAGCGACGAGATCGGCGAGGCTTGCCTGTCTTAATTTGGCGTTTTGCACGCCGATAAGCGCGTCGCGAACGTCGCCGAAAGCGGTTTTAAGAGCTTTGTCGTATGCGATGAAGCTTGCGTTTTGCTCTAAATTTGCAAGCTCTACGCGCCTTTTTTGGCGGCCGAAGTCAAGTAGCGGCCCTACGAGCGAGCCGCCGATACTCCACGTGCTCGCGCTTGCGGTAAACAGCCTGTCAAACTCGCCGCTTGCATATCCTGCCGAGCCCGTAAGCGAGAAGGTAGGGAAGTAGCCCGCCTTGGCGACGCCCACTAAGAAGTTGCTCGAGCGCAGATTTTCGAGCGAGCTTGCGACGTCGGGGCGGTGTAGGATCACGTCGCTTGGGATTCCGCTTGGGATCTGCGGCGCGCTAGGCATTTTCGCGGCGGTCTGCGCCGTGCCGCGTAAAATTTCATCGTAGCTCTTACCCGTTAGGATATTTAGCGAAGTTTGAGCTGCGGAGAGCTGATTTTGCACGCTTATCAGGCTTGCCTCGGCGCTTTGCACCGCGGCTTTGGCCTGATAAAATACGATCTCGCTAACCGCGCCCGCGTCGAGCTGCTTTTTGCGGTAGTTTTGCGTATCTTGATAGCTTTTTAGACTGTCTTTTAAAATTTTCTCCTGCTGCTTTAGTGCTAGTAGCGTAAAATAAGTCGTCGCAACCGTACTAGTAATCGTGTTTTTGGCGGTTTCGTAGTCGTATTTCGTCGCATTAAATCGTGATCGCGCCGAATCTACGCTGTTGCGCACGCGCCCCCAAAAATCGATCTCGTAGCTTAGCACGGCGCCGATCTGATACGAGCCGTGAGAGTTGCGATCGGGCTGGTTGCCGAAATTATTTTGACGCACCGCGCTGCCGCTTAAATTTACGTTCGGCAAATATTCTAGCTTATTCAGTCCCAAATTTACGCGCGCATACTCGACGTTATTCAGTGCGGTTTGCAAGTCGGAATTTTGCTCCAGCGCGCTTTGGATCAGGGCGTTTAGCTGCGGATCGTTGAAGCTTTTCCACCACTGCGTACTAACGTTTGTGCTCGCGTAATCCGCCTTAAAGCCAGTTTGCTTTTGCGGCGTGACGGGCTTGAAGTTGCAGCCGCAGAGTAAAATTCCAAGCGTCAAGGCGCTTAAGAGAGCGTTATTTATTTTCATCGTTCACCTCGTTAGTTTGGACTTTTTTGCCGCGTCTATCAAGCCAAGCGTTGAAGCTTTCGAGCAGGTAGAAAAACAGCGGCACGAAAAAGATCGCGATTGTAGATGCCGCGAGCATTCCGCCTACGACGCCGGTTCCCAGCGCGTGGCGGCTAGCAGCGCCCGCGCCGGTGGCGATAACCATCGGAAGCACGCCAAGACCGAATGCAAGGCTCGTCATCACGATAGGGCGAAACCTCATCTTGGCGGCCTCGACGGCAGCTTCCGCGATCGGGCGGTGGTTGTTTAGGTGCTCGTTCATCGCAAATTCTACGATCAAAATCGCGTTTTTCGCCGCCAGACCGATTAGAAGCAGCAAGCCGATCTGAAAATATATGTCGTTATTCAGCCCACGGAAATATGTAAACACGAGCGCGCCGAATACCGAAAACGGCACGGCGGTAAGCACGGCAAGCGGCATGAGCCACCTTTCATATTGAGCCGCTAGGATCAAAAACACGAAGATCATTCCAAATACAAATGCCTGCGAGCCTTTGCCGGTCTCGCTGACCTCTTGATACGCGGAGCCCGCCCAGCCGATAGAATATCCGCTAGGAAGCTCCTCTTTTATAACCTCTTGGATCGCTGCAATCGCCTGACCCGAGGTATAACCCGTATTTGGCTCGCCCATAATCTGCGCTGCTGGGAAGGCGTTAAATCTATTAACGGAATCAGGACCCAGCGAGCGCTCAAGCCTCACTAAAGAATTTAACGGTATCAGATCGCCGCTGCCGCTGCGGACGTAGAGCGATTTTAGATCGTTAGGATCGTCTCTGTAGTTTTGCGTAGCGCGGATATAGACCTTGAATGTGCGACCCATTAAGTTAAAGTCGTTGATATAATACTGCCCGATGGTGGAATTTAGCACGGTAAAGATATCTGATATCTTAACGCCTAGCATCTTTATTTTCTCTTTATCGAGATAGAGCTTATACTGCGGGAAATCGGTATCCAGCGTCGTTCGCACGAGCTTTAAAGCGGGGTGCTGATTGGCTTTGGCGGTTATACGATCCATATCGGCGCGAATTTCATCGTAGCTCTTGCCCGTCGTGCTTTGCGCGTAGAGCTCAAATCCGCCCGTAAGCGAAAGACCCATAATAGGCGGCGGCGTGACGACGTAGGTCATCGAGTTGCGATCCGCGCCGTAGAGCTGCCCGTTTAGCGCGGCAGCTAAGGCGAAGTTGGAATTTTCATCGCCGGGGCGCTCCTTCCAGTCTTTTAGCTTCATAAAAAAAGCTCCCGCATTTTCTCTAAGCGCTCCGGCTAGCATATCGTATCCCGTGATTTGGGTTATATCTTTTACGTTTGGATACTTTTTAGCGATACTTGCGATGAAATTTTGATCGGCTTCCGTCCTAGGCAGAGTAGATGCCGAGGGAAGCGTAGTCATCGCCATAATCGAGCCTTTGTCCTCATTAGGTACCAGGCCGCTAGGAGTGAGCACAAGAAGCTTCACCATCGCATAGATGATGATGCCTACAAAAACGAGGCTGATTAGTACGTGGCGAAGAACCATGCCGACGCCTGCGGCGTAAATTTTAGTTGAGATGCTAAAAAGATTATTAAACCATCTTATAAAGAAAAAAGGCTCAGATTCCTTTTTTTGCAAGATTAGAGCGCAAAGCGCGGGTGTTAGTGTAAGGGCTACGAAGCCTGAAAAACATACCGAGGCTACGAGCGTTAATGCAAATTGCCTCTGCATAACCCCGGTAAAGCCCTCCATAAACGCAACCGGCACGAAAACCGCTGAGAGCACGAGCACGATAGAGATGACGGGCGCTACGATCTCGCCCATCGCTTTCGTGGTAGCTTCTTTGACGCTAAGATCCGGCTCCTCGTGCAAAATTCTCTCTACGTTTTCGATCACGATAATGGCGTCGTCCACGACGATGCCGATAGCTAAAATAAGCGCAAAAAGAGTGATTAAATTTATAGAAAATCCAAAGGCATAAATTCCGATAAACGCGCCGCAGATCGATACGGGCGCGGCAAGTGTCGGAATGATCGTCGCTCTAAGATTGCCTAAGAACATATACATAACGATGATGACGAGGATTAACGCTTCAATAAAAGTATGAATGACCTCTTCGATCGATACTTTTACGAAGCTAGTCGTATCGTAGGCGACGTCGTAGGTCAGCTCGCCTGGGAAATTTGGTTTAAGCTCGTCTATGCGCTTATTTACCGCTTCAACTACGGCTAGGGCGTTGGCGCCACTTTGCATAAAGATAAGCACAGGCACCATCTCTTTACCGTTAAATTTCGCCGAGATATTGTAGCTTGCGCCGCCAAGTTTGACCTCGGCGACATCTTTTACGCGCAAGAAATTCCCATCTTTTTGCGCGCGTATGATGATATTTTCAAACTCTTCGACGGTTTTTAAACGACCCTCAGGCTTGATCGCATATACGTAGGGATTGCCTAAGTTCATCGGCTGCTCGCCCATCTTACCCGCGGCGTATTGGCTGTTTTGCTCGCTTATTGCGGCGATTATCTCGGCAGTCGTAACGTTAAATTTCTTAAGTAGCTCAGGCTTAACCCAGATCCTCATAGCATAGTCTTTCGTACCCAGCGCTTGAGCTTCGCCGACGCCCGGCACGCGCTTTAGCTCATCTACGACGTTGATAGCCACGTAGTTTTGCATCTCTACAACATCCATCTGTTCGCTAGGATCGTAAAATGCAAGCACTTCGAGCATCGTACTGCTACGCTCGGTGACGGTTACGCCGTAGCGGCGCACTTCGTCGGGAAGTAGCGTAAGAGCTGGCGTGACGCGGTTGTTTACATTGACTTTCGCATCTGCTGGATTTGTGCCGATTTGAAAATATACGTTGATACGAACGTCGCCGGAGGAGCTTGCTGAGCTTTCCATATAGATCATATTTTCAACGCCATTGATCGCGTTTTCAAGAGGGGCTGCGACGACGTCAGCGATCGTCTGCGCATCCGCGCCGCTATATGTAGCGCTAACGACGATTTGCGGCGGCGTGAGTTGCGGATACTCCTCGACGGAGGAATTTTTAAGAGCCAAAACGCCCGCGATTACGATGATGATCGAAACGACGCAGGCAAAAACGGGGCGGTTGATGAAAAATTTAGAAAACATTATTTCCCGCTTTCCGCATTGCTCTGAGATGCTTCAGGCTGCCCCGCTACGTAAGGATCGGCGCTTGCGGGTACGGGAGTGACCTTGGAGCCAACGTTGATCTTTTTAAAATTATCCAAAATGATCTGATCGCCGTCCTGCAGTCCGCTTGAGATCGTCGCCGTGCGGGTATCTTGCGCCGAAATTTTGACTACTTTTTTAGCGACCTTGCCGTCTTGTACGACATAGACTATAGTGTTGCTAAGATCTTGCTTGAGCGCAACTTGCGGAATTTTAAAGCCGTTTTTCTGATAAAAGCCATCGACGCTTACTTTAGTAAAAATTCCCGGGCGAATTTCTAAGCTTGGATTTGGAATTTGAGCTTTGGCGCTGACGGACGCGGTGTTTGTATTGATAACGCTATCGATGAAGCTTAGCGTGCCGTTGTAGTCCTTGCCGCCGAGATTTATGCTTACCTGGCGACCCAGCTGCTTCCACTGCCCGTTTTTTAAATTTACATCAAGCTCCAGCCTATCGACGTCCGCGATACCGAATTCCACGTCGATCGGATCAAATTTAGAAAGCCTAACCAGATCCTCGCCCACGTTTACGTATGCGCCTACGTCTTTTTGCGTATCGCCAGCCATGCCGTCAAAAGGCGCGGTTACGAGCGAGTGATCAAGATCGATCTTTGCACTTTTAAAATTTGCTTCAGCCACCATAAACGCGGCCTTTGCGGTGTCGAAATCCTTTTGAGAGATCGTATTGCTAGCTTTTAGCGCCTTGGCTCTTTTGTAGTCCGCCGAGGCGTTTTGCAGATTAGCGTTTGCGCTGTCAAACGCCGCTTGGTAGCGCGAGCGGTCGATCTCGTAGAGCACGTCGCCCTTTTTAACGCTACGACCAGGCTCGAAAAGCTGCTTTTCGATGGTGCCCGAAACCTGCGGCTTTAGCATTATCTCAAGCTCGCTCACGGTCTGTCCGTTAAATTTTAAAATTATCGGCACGTCGGCGGATTTGGCGGTAAATACGCCTACCGGCAGCGCGGGAGCCTCGCCGCCTTGCTTCGCGCCTTTATCTTCCTTTTTTTCAAAATAGGAGCAGCCCGAAACTAAAAACGCTGCGAAAATCAAACTGGCGACTTTTTTCATGTAATTTCCTCTAATTGGGTTAAAATTTTGTATTTGTAATAGTTATTACGAAACGAACGTAGATTATAATAAAAACTACATAAAGAAAACTTAAATTTAGCCCGTAAAATAATCTACCGAGTGGAATTATAGCGGAATTTCGATATAATCGCGCTAAAATTTTAAAGGCTTTTTATGAAAAGAATTCTTACTATCGCGGGTTCGGATAGCGGCGGCGGTGCCGGCATCCAAGCCGATATCAAGACGATTAGCGCGCATAAGATGTTTGCTATGAGCGCTATTACGGCGCTTACGGCGCAAAATTCTCGCGGCGTATTCGGCGTACTAGACGTTTTGCCAGATTTTGTGGAGGCGCAGCTCGATGCGATTTTTAGCGACATCTTTCCGGATGCCGTTAAAATCGGAATGATCTCCAATGAGGGGGTTGCCGAGGCTATCGCAAAGAGCCTGAGCAGGCACGACGCGAAAAACGTCGTCTTAGATCCCGTGATGGTCGCCACCAGCGGCGGAGTTTTGATGAAACAAAGCGCGCTGCATGCGCTAAAATACGAGCTCGCCCCCGCCGCGGAGATCATCACGCCCAACGTGCGCGAAGCCGAGGTTTTGGCGGAGATGAAAATTTCAAGTTTAGCCGACATGCGC
>NZ_CALIBF010000144.1 GCF_938045465.1 uncultured Campylobacter sp. | reverse complement strand
AATATCACTAAAATCTCAGCCGATGAGTTTCTGCGCCTAAACAAGGGCAAGAAGTGGTAAAGCTCTCGCTCGTAGGGCTTTTGCCGCCACCGAGAGTAAAATTTTGGCTTTCTGCGGCGAGTGCGACCTAAATTAAACCTAGGAGCGTAAATTTAAAGAGTTTTAAAATGCGCTGCCTTGGATAAAATTTCAAGTGGTGTATATAAAATTTTAAGCGGTGCGGGCACTTGCGGTAGAGCGCTAAATTTAAGAGGCGTCGTCCATGGCGCTCTGCAAAACGAAGGTCTCGGTCATTTAGAGCGGACGTAAATTTAAACAGCGCCGCAAAGGGTCGTGATGCTCTAAATTTAAACAATCAATGCCCCCGCGGTTTTAAAATTTTAGCGAGGTAAAAGTTTAAATTGCTCGAGCAATATAAAAAGCGCCGCTGCATCGATACGAAGGCTTGAAATTTAGCCTTCGTGCAGCACGAGCGGATCGCTGCGTTTAAGGCGCGAAATTTTAAACATGGCTTGAAAATTACTTTAAGATAAGAGGTTTGAGATGTTTGACGAAATTCGTTTTTCAAAAATTGAGCGTTTGCCAAATTACGTTTTTGCCGAGGTCAATGCCATAAAAATGGCGGCGCGCAGGGCGGGCGAGGACATAATCGATTTTTCGATGGGCAATCCCGACGGCAGGACGCCGCAGCATATAATCGACAAGCTTTGCGAAAGCGCGCAAAAGGACAAGACGCACGGCTACTCTGTAAGCCAGGGCATCTACAAGCTGCGACTTGCGTGCGCGAATTGGTATAAGCGTAAATACGGCGTGATCTTGGATCCTGAAAGCGAGATCGTCGCCGTGATGGGCTCTAAAGAGGGCTTCGTGCATTTAACTAGCGCGATCGTAAATCCGGGCGATGTCGCGGTGGTGCCCGATCCTGCGTATCCGATCCATACCCAAGCCTTCATCATCGCAGGCGGTAATGTCGTTAAAATCCCGCTTGCCTATGATGAAAATTTAAATTTTAACGAGAATAAATTTTTCATCGATCTGCAAAGAACCTTCGACGAGAGCATTCCGCGTCCAAAATACGTCGTCGTAAATTTCCCGCACAATCCCACCACCGTTGTCGTGCAAAAGAGCTTCTACGAGCGGCTCGTGGCGATGGCGCGGCAGGAGCGGTTTTATATCATCAGCGACATCGCTTACGCAGAGATCGCTTTTGACGATTACAAAACGCCGTCCATTTTTGAGGTTCAGGGTGCGAAGGACGTCGCAGTCGAGGCGTACACGCTCTCTAAAAGCTACAATATGGCGGGCTGGCGCGTGGGTTTTGTTAGCGGAAACAAAAAGCTAGTCGCCGCGCTTAAAAAGATCAAATCGTGGTTTGATTACGGTATGTTTACGCCGATCCAAGTAGCCGCAACGATCGCGTTGGACGGGCCGCAAGAGTGCGTAGAGGAGATCCGCGCGACCTATGAGAAGCGTAGGAATTTTTTGATTGACGCTTTTGCGGACGCGGGCTGGGTGATCGCTAAACCTAGCGCGTCGATGTTTGCGTGGGCGAAATTACCGCCAGCGGCGGCTCATCTAAGAAGCATGGAGTTTTCCAAACAGCTTCTTACCAAGGCGCGCGT
This sequence comes from uncultured Campylobacter sp., assembly GCF_938045465.1. GTDB lineage: Bacteria > Campylobacterota > Campylobacteria > Campylobacterales > Campylobacteraceae > Campylobacter_B. Next base: position 10,134 of record NZ_CALIBF010000144.1, on the reverse strand, counting down.
CGCCGTAAGCCCAGGCGTGGGTTTTGGCGCGGCGGGAGACGATTACGTGCGGATCGCCTTTATCGAAAATGAAAATAGGACCCGTCAAGCCGCTAGAAATATAAAAAAATATTTGAAAGAGATCTGATGAAAGTAGCGATTTTAGGCGTCGGCACCGTAGGTAGCGAAGTTGCAAACATTTTGATCAAAAACAAAGATATCATCCTTGCGCGCGCAGGCGTTAGCATAGAGCCCGTAATCGGACTCGTGCGCGATACGAGTAAAAAGCGCGATGTGCAAATTCCGCTTAGCAGCGACGCTGGGAGTATCATCGAGCGCGACGATATTGACGTTTTTGTAGAGCTTATGGGCGGGGTAGAAAAGCCCTATGAGATCGTAAGCGAAATTTTAAAGCGTAAAAAGGCGGTCGTTACCGCAAATAAGGCGCTTTTGGCTTATCATCGCTACAAGCTTCAGACGCTTGCGGGCGATACGCCTTTTGGCTTTGAAGCGAGCGTGGCGGGCGGAATTCCGATCATCAAAACCCTGCGCGAGGGGCTAAGCGCCAATCGTATCGAAAAAATAATCGGCATCGTAAACGGCACGAGCAACTTTATTCTTACGAATATGATGCAAAAAAACGAGAAATTTGAAGACGCGCTAAAGCGAGCTCAAGAACTCGGATACGCCGAAGCCGATCCAAGCTTTGACATCGGCGGGTTCGATGCGGCGCATAAGCTTTTGATCTTAGCTAGCATCGCATACGGCGTGCACGGAGATCCTGAAGATATCCTAATCGAGGGGATCGAGGAGATCACGCAGGAGGATATCTATTTTGCGCGCGAATTTGATTTCATAATCAAGCTGCTTGCGGTAGCTAAGCGCGCGAGCGACAACAAAGTCGAGCTGCGCGTTCATCCTGCGCTCATTTCAAAGGATCAAATGCTTTCAAAAGTAGACGGCGTGATGAACGGCGTGAGCATCTACGGAGACTGCGTCGGCGAGAGTATGTATTACGGCCCTGGCGCGGGCGGAAGCGCTACGGCAAGTGCGGTTATAAGCGATCTCATCGACATTGCGCGCGATAACAAAAATCCGATGCTCGGATATAAAATTTTGCCGAGCGAAAATTTTATGCAAATTTTGCCTAGCGAGCAGATCCGCACGAAGTACTATTTCAGGCTGCGCGTGCGCGACGAGAAGGGCGTACTTGCGAAGCTTACGAACATTATGAGCTTAAACGATCTTTCGATCGACAGCTTTTTGCAAAAGCCTAAGCTCAAAACGGACGAGGAGGTAACGCTGTTTTTTACGACGCATACGTGCTGCGAGAAGAATATCAAGCGCGCAATAAGCGTGATCGGCGGCGAAAATTTCATCACGCAAAAGCCTTTTATGATCAGGATCGAAAGTTAAGTTGAGCTTAAAAGAATATCTTTTCGGCTTTGCCTGCGAGGACCGTGCGGCAGAATTTTTACGCGGCGAAGGGTTTGAAATTTTAAAGCGAAATTTCCGCTGCCGCTTTGGCGAGATCGATATCGTCGCGCGCAAGGGCGGAATTTTGCACTTCGTAGAAGTAAAGGCCACGAGCGGCGATTACGACGCCGCAGAGCGCGTGACGGGCGCCAAGATGGCTAAAATTTTAAAGGCGGCGGAATTTTATCTGATGAGCTACGATACGGACGAGCCGTGGCAGATCGACGTAGTGGAAGTTTATCCAAAGCAGATAAAATTTATCGCCAACATATCTTTTTGAATTAGAATTTTTATTATTTATTTAAGATAATGAACTATAATCCGCGGAATTTTAACACAAGGAGAACATTATGGGAAAGTATATAGAGCTTACTTCGGAGAATTTCGATGTTACTAAAGAGGGTGTCGCGCTAGTCGATTTTTGGGCGCCTTGGTGCGGACCGTGCCGTATGATCGCCCCGATCATCGAGGAGCTTGCGAACGATTACGAGGGCAAGGCTAAAATTTGCAAAGTAAATACCGACGAAGCGCAGGATTTGGCGGTGCGGTTCGGCGTGCGCTCGATCCCTACGATTCTATTTTTCAAAGACGGCGAGCTAAAAGCTCAGCTCATTGGCGCGCAATCTAAGCAGATCATAGCCGACAAACTAAACTCGCTTCTGTAAATTTTAAAAGGGCGGCTTCGCCCTTTTTCCTTCCACTCATCGTTTTATTAATTAAATTCGTAAATTTAACGCTCGCGGCTTTACTTAATAAAATAATTAAGGAGAAAAAATGTTAGATTTAGCAATTATCGGCGGCGGCCCTGCAGGGCTAGCGGCGGGGCTTTATGCTACTAGAGGCGGTTTAAAAGACGTCGTGATGTTTGAGATGGGTATGCCTGGTGGGCAGATCACCTCAAGCTCCGAGATGGAAAACTATCCTGGCGTTGCTGCGGTAACCGACGGGATGAGCTTTATGGCGCCTTGGCAGGAACAGTGCTTCCGCTTCGGGCTGAAGCATGAGATGGTGCGCGTGCTACGCATCTCAAAAGACGGCGACGGAAATTTTACGATCTATCTCGAGGGCGATCAAACACGACGCGCGCGTGCCGTTATCGTAGCTACGGGCTCTACTCCGCGCCGCGCGGGGATCGAGGGCGAGGATGAGTTTTTCGGTCGCGGCGTCAGTACCTGCGCGACCTGCGACGGGTTTTTTTACAAGGGCAAAGAGGTTGCCGTCCTCGGCGGCGGCGATACTGCGCTAGAGGAGGCTCTGTATCTAGCTAAAATTTGCTCCAAAGTATACCTAATCCACCGTCGAGACGAGTTTCGCGCCGCGCCTTCGACCGTGCAAAAGGTGCGCGAAAGTGAGAATATCGAGCTCATTACAAGCGCGCTCGTAGAGCAGATCAAGGGCGATGCAAGCGGCGTAACGGGCGTCGTCGTCAAAGATAAAACAAGCGGTGCCACGCGCGAGCTGCAGCTGCCGGGGATCTTCGTATTCGTGGGGCTTGACGTGCGAAACGAGGTGCTAAAAGACGAAAGTGGCAAGTTCATCTGCGACGTCACGCCGGGCGGGCAGGTCGCGGTAAATTTAAAGATGCAAACAAGCGTACACGGGCTGTTCGCGGCGGGCGATATGAGGCAGGATGCGCCTAAGCAGGTCGTTTGCGCGGCAGGCGACGGCGCAGTTGCTGCACTTAGCGCGATCGCGTATCTGCAAGGACACGACAAATAAGCTTGTATCCGGCGTAAAATTTCACGGCGCGGCGGGCGAAACTGCTTCCGCCGCGCTTTAAATTTAAAACCGCACCTGAAATTTTGAATGAAATTTTATTATAAGAAAAGCGGCTAAATTTTAAAATTTCATCAAATTTAGCCGCGAGATAGGGCGCTTATTGTCTTTCGTAGAAGCCCGCTATAACATCTTTTGACTTCATTTTATTTACGGGATCTTCTTTGCCGTTCGTGATAAGTTTAAATTTATCAGACAGACTCACGCTTTTACCCTCATTTACGATAAAATTTAGCTCGATAGCAAGCTTTGATGATCCACCTTCTTTATGTCCGAAGCTCGCGTCCAACTGCTCTGCCGTTATTTGCGAGTAATAAACGGCTGCTTTTAAGCACTCCATAATAAAGTCTATGTAGATTTCGGTATTGCTTTCTTTTAGTATCTCCCCTTTTAATTTGTCGTCGCAATCGACCGACTTCCATTCCTCCTCAAAAATTCTATTTTGCCTTTGGTTTTTAAGCGTTTCTTGAAATTTAGCTTCGTTTAATTTACAGTGTTCTTTTGCCAGCTTAAACAAACCCTGCGCGCCGTAAGCCTTGCCCTCATAAAAAGTCATAACCATTTTTAAAGATGAGTCTAACATCTCTTGTTTATATGATTTAAGCCTATGCTCTACATCCACGTCGCAGACCATCTTAATCGTCTTTAATCCGCCGTTTTCCTCTTTGCTCCAGGTGATATTTTTGCAGATTTTTGAACCCTCGATCGCCGCGCCGATACTCATAGATTTAGAATCTGGCAAGGTGTAGTTTTTCACGAGCCCTACCTCATCCTCGCCGCATCCTACTAAAATCAATGCCGCTAGCGCAGCGCTTAGTACATATTTCATCTTCGCTCCTTTGAGATAAATTCTGAAAATAATGCTACCCCCCCCTACTTAAAAACGTATAAATTTAGAGCTTAAATTTGAAATAAATTCGCAAAGCGCTAGAGATCAAGAATGCAAAAGTGAAATTTTATGAAAGAATTCGGCGAGAGAGGGAGGGAATCGAACCCCCCGGAAAACGGTCAACCGCCCTCCTATCGGATTTGAAGTCCGCAGACGCCGCCAGGTCGCCATCCTCTCCAAATACGGGAATTATAGCGAGATAAAATTTATTTAGCTTTAAAGAGGCTAAATTTTAAGCCTTTTCGGCTCATTATTAGCGACGGTAGGATTATGAGCGCGCCCAAAAGCAGCAGGCTCATCACCAAACATATCAGCAGCCCGAAGTAGATCGTAGGCCAGAAATTACTCATCATCATCACGCTAAAGCCCAAAATGATCGCAAACGACGTATAATACATCGCGTATCCGATACTTGCGTGGCTCGCGCGGATCGCCGCGGCCTCGTCGCCAAGGCGCGCAAACTCGCGCTTGTAGCGATAGATATAGTGGATAACATCATCCACGCCGATACCGATGCTAATCGCCGCTATCGTAATACTCATGATATCCAGCGGAATGCCCGCAACGCCCATGATGCCGAAGCAAGCGCAAAGCGGGATTAAATTTACGACGATCGCGATAAGCGCGTATGAAAACGAGCGAAAGATGATCACGAAAAGCACGAAAAGCACGAGCACGGTGATACCCAGGGTGTCTATCTGCGAGCTCATCAGGCTTTGAAGCATATTGTTATAAAGCACCATTATGCCGCTGATCTGTGCCGTGACGTTATCTTTGGCGAGTAGGGAGTCCAGATCGCGCTTAAGATCGGCTAGGAATTGCGCTCTGCGGAGATTCGGATCGCTATCTATCGTGCGGATGCTAAAGTGCGCCTCGTTCGCTTCGATATTTACAAAGGGCGAAAGCACCAATTCGCGGTAGTTTGCGGGCATTTCAGAGTAGATCAAAGCAAGGCTTAGATCGTCCAGATCGCGCCCCTGATTAATCTGTTTGCCGAGCTTTAAAAGTGATGCGAGCGAGCTTACGTTGCCGATAAACTCGTGCCCCGTGACGTTTTTGTCCTTCAAAAAATCGTCTATTTTGCCGATGATGCGCATCTTTTCGGATGTGAACCAATACTGCGGCTTGTTTTCGTTGGCGGCGTATTCGGCTTCGAAATCGCTAAAATCGTCGCTCGCGGTGGAATTCTGCTCTAAATTTGCGGCGCGGGTTTGATCCGAATTTGCGGCGTCGCTTGGCTGTGTTGCCGCAGCGGGGCCTTGCTCGGACAAATTTTTATCATTTAAATTTTGCGCCGCGGCGGTAGAATTCTGAGTGGCGGAATTTTGCGCGATAGAATTTTGCCGAGTAGAATTTGCCGCAAAATTTCGCCCCGCGGGATTAGAATTTTCGCCGCTCTTAAAATTTGCGCTGCCGCTTACGGAATTTTCACTCCCGCTAGCAGGATTTGCGCCGCCTGCGCTTTTAAATTTAACGATGATATCAAGAGGGATCGTTCCGCCGAGATTTGTGTCGATAACCTCCATGCCCGCGCGGATGTCGGTGCTTTTTTTGAAGTAGCCGATGAAGCTGTTTTCGACGCGCAGCTGCGAGATACCGTATAGTCCAAAGATCACCGCCGCAGCGCACACGCCGTAGACCGCGCCTCTGCTACGTAGCGCCGTTTCGGCGCACCAAAGCGTAAATTTAAAGTGCTGCTCGAAGCTGCGGTTATTGTGCGTGCGCCTTAGAAGCGACATAACCGCGCCGAATACTCCAAATGCCGTAACTAGCGAGATACTGATGCCTACGCTCATCATAATTCCCAGAGAAATTACGGGTTTTATATCGCAAAAAATTAGCGACATAAAGCCGATAACGGTCGTAAAGATCGCGAAAAAGCAGGGTCTTGCACGCTCGCGCAGCACGGCATAAACGAGCTGGCGCTGCGAAAAGGCGTGAAAGCGCGCGCTAAACTCGCGGTAGGCGACGATTAGGTGGATACAGACCGAAACCGTGATGATGAGCTGAAGCGCTATGAAATTTGAGCTAATCACCGTGACCTCAAAGCTCAAAAAGCCGAATAATCCCGCTGCAAGCACGACCGAATACGCGCAGATGATAAGCGGTAGCAGGATAAATTTCGCCTGTCTAAAAAAGAGCCAAAAGCACGCCAACAGAAGCACCAAGGCGCCGAGTCCGTAGGTCGCCAGATCCGAGCGGACGTAGCCTACCATATCGTCGGCGATCATATTTAATCCGCCCAAAAACAGTCTATCGCCCGCAAATTCCTTCTCAAAACCCGCGATCAACGCGCGCAAAGCCACAATGTCGCGGTGATCTTTTTCGCGAAGCTCGTCGCGATAGGATTTGAAATTTTGCTCCGAAGCTTTAAGCGCATCTTTGAGCTGTGAAATTTGAGCTTTGGAACTATTGCCCTCATGCTCCGCTTGCTTTAGAGCGCTTTTGGCTCCGTCTCTTAGGCGCAAAAGCTCCTCGTAGCGGCTCTGCGGTTTTAAATTTATTAAAATTGCGGTAGTGCGAAGATCGGCGCTTACTAAATTTGACGCGTAAAAGGGGCTTGTGGCAAACTCGCGCCTAGCCGCGGTTAAATTTACGTCCGCGTCGGTAAGGGTGGGTATGTGCTTAAGCAGCTCGCTCATGCCCTCGCTTTTGTTTAGCAAAAGCGGCACGTTCGTGATGTCCGTGACGCCGGCGACGAAATCCAGCTTAGAAAAAGCGGCATCCATCTGCGCTATCTTGCGGATCGTCTCGGGCGCTAAAAGATCGCCTGCAGGAGTGTAGGCGACGACTAAGAAATTCGGCGTTTCGTAGCGCTTGGATACTTCGCGCCAAATTTGAAGATCCTCGTCGTTATCAAGCAGTAGCGTCTGGGTCGAAGCGTCGATCTCGAGCTTTGTGGAGTAATATCCGAAAAAGAGCGCCAGCGCCGTAAACAGCGCAAGCGTGATTTTCGGAAACGTGACGATTAGGCGAAAAATTTTTTTCAAATACCGCTCTTTTGGGCGTGTCGTTATTCGCCGCTATTGATGACGGTGGAATTTAGCCGCTTTATAAGCTCGTCAAAGCCCAAGCTTTGCGTTACGTCGCCTAGCTGCGAGCGATAGGTTTGGATTAGGCTAACGCCCACGATATCGACATCGTAGATGCGCCAATCAGAGCCGTTAGGATAAAATTTAAAATCTATGTCGTAGTTTTTCTGCTCGCCGATGACCTGCGTTTTTAGCACGCGGCGCTTATCGCTCGGGCTTTGTTTGCTTAGCACCTTCATATCCTGATCGGTATAAAGCGAAAGTTTTTCGATAAACGAGCGCTTTAGATGCGCCTCGAAAGCTTTATTAAATTCCGCGATCTGCGCGGGGCTAAGGCTCGCATAATGTTTAGCAAGTGAGAGCTTTGCCATCATCTTGTAGTCAAAGTAGCCGTCAAAAAGCGCAAAAATTTTTGCAGGCTTTGCGTCTTTTGGTGCGCTGCTTCGCATAATGCCTACGGCCTCGGCGACCTTCTGGCTCATCACGGGCTCGATATCCGCATCGCTAATAGCGTGCGCCGAAATCAAAAGCGCTCCGCAAAGCGCTAGAACTTTTAAAATTTTCATTGTTATTCCTTTATTAGTTTCTCGCGATTTTGCTCGTAAGCATCGCGTAAAAATGGATACAGATCCACCGCATCTTTGGTCATTTTTTCATAAAATTTCGGATCGCGCGAGTAGTCGTTAAATATTCTAAATCCATTGACGGAGTTTCGCACCGTGCCATCTTTAATATAATTTATCGGATTTGAAAAATAATCTCCGACAAGTCCCGCTGTATCGCGCAGATTGCTCTGTCCTAAGATCGGCCAGACGATGTGAGGACCTGCCGGCACGCCCCAATACCCGAGTGTCTGCCCGAAATCCTCGTCGTGGCGCGGAATCCCGTAGTATTTGCCCGCCATATCGTTAAGCCCGCCGAAGCCAACGGTCGAGTTGATCAAAAACCGTTTCGTCTCGTCCCAAGAATTTTCAAATTTACCCTGCAACAGGTTGTTTACGAGCCTCATCGGATATAAAATATTATAGAAAAAATTTGAAAACGCGCCCTGGATCGGATCGGGCATTACATAGTCGTAACCGCTGGCTACGGGGGTTAATATGTATGAGTAAAATACGTCGTTGAAGCTCGTCATAACGCGGTTATAGCCGCTAAGCGGATCGAAAACCTCACGTTGCGCGAACTCCTCGTCAAAACCATCCGTATCGCTAGGCGCTACGTCTTGCTTTTGCGAGCAACCGCAGAGTGCCAATGCCGCGGCTAAGAATATAAGTTTTATAAATTTCAAATGTGACCCTTCTTTATAAATCAAAGTGGCGATTTTACAAGTTTAAAGAAATTTTGTCAATAAAGGTAAAATTTCATATAGAATTTCCCTCTTTATATCGCAGAATAAAGCCTGCAGCTCTTTAAGAAATATATCAGAGGATATATTATAAAATCACGTGAAAGTAAATAAGAAAGGATGAAAATGGACGCAAAATTTGCTTTGGAATTCCTACTTGGCAAGGAAACATCGCTTCTAGCCAAGCACATTAAGCTGCTTAAGGCCGTAGATGAGACTAAAAGTATTACAAAGGCCGCAGAGATCGTAGGAGTGTCGTATAAAAACGGCTGGGACGCACTAAATTTAATCAACAACGCGAGCAAAAAGCCGCTCATCGTCCGCACTCAAGGCACTAAGAAAAATAGCGGCTCCGAGCTTACCCCTTACGCTCACAAACTAATTCGCGCTTATGATGCTATCAGCCACGCGGGCGAGACGTTTTTGAGTGAAATTTTAAAGCTTGACGAGATCACCGAAGAGAGCCTTCTAAGCTTAGAGAAGATCGGCATGAAGCTTTCTGCGCGCAATCAGCTAAGTGTTGAGATTACGGATGTTCAAACAGGCGCTGTAAATTCTCAAATCACGGCTAAACTCGCAGGTGGTGAAATTTTATGCGCGACGGTAACCGTAGAGAGCGAAAAGAATTTAGGGCTAAAGGCGGGCAAGGATGTGCTGTTTTTATTCAAAGCTCCAAGCGTCATCATCGCTAAAGGAGCCTCGGAGAAGCTAAAACTTAGCACGATGAATCAAATCAAAGGCACGATTAGCGAGGTCAAAATCGGCGCGGTAAACGCAGAGATCTGTCTAGGCACAAGCTCGCACCAAAACATCACCGCGATCATCACGCGAGAATCTGCCACCGCGATGGCTCTAGGAGTAGGAGATGAAGTAACGGCGATCATCGAGCCTAGCGAGATCATTATTGGCGCGTAATAGGGTGAAATTGGGTGCGCAAAATTTTAAAATTTAAGGCGTAAATTTAAAATTTTAGATACAATTCAATTCTCGGCGAAAGCCGAAACGAAAGGCATAAAATGAAGTTAAAAGCAGTGCTTTTAGGAATTTTAACCGCAGGCGCGCTTAGCGCGGGAGAGGTCAGCGTAGCAGCCGCTGCGAACACGACGTATGCGTTTGACGAGATCAAGGCGGAATTTGCCAAGCTACATCCGCAAACTACGCTAAACGTGAGCTTGGGCGCAAGCGGAGCGCTTAGCACGCAGATCAAAAACGGCGCTCCGTTTGATATTTTTATGGCGGCGGATATGAAATTTGCAGACGATCTGCATAAAGAGGGCTTTGCGACGGCGCCTGCCAAAACTTACGCCAAAGGCAAAGTGGCGATGTTTAGCGTGCGCGGCGTAGATCTTAGCAAGGGGCTTGAAATTTTAAAAGACCCTAGCGTTAAAACGATTTCCATAGCAAATCCAAAGACCGCTCCTTACGGCACCGCAAGCGTACAGGCCTTCCAAAAAGCAGGAGTTTACGATGAGATTAAAGGCAAAATCGTAGAAGCAAAATCGATCGGCGAGGCTCTTTCGCAAGCGCTTAAAGCTTCCGACGTCGGATTTATTGCGGCTAGCGCGATGTATGCGCCTAAGATGGCAAAGGACGGCTGCAACGATAAGCCTTGCAAGCAGGGCGAAAATTTCGTCTTG
>NZ_CALIBF010000143.1 GCF_938045465.1 uncultured Campylobacter sp. | reverse complement strand
AAGCGCGATGCGCACGGCGTTCGTAGCCGCTCCGACGCGGATTTGATCGGCGCTGCACCAAAGATGCAGAATTTTATCGTCGAAATTGTCCCTGCGAAGCCTGCCGACGTAGGTTTCATTCGTGTCGCTCGAAAGCAGCGGCATCGGATATTCGTTTTTGCTCGGATCGTCTACAAGCACGATGCTAGGCGCGTTTCTTAAAATTTCGCGCACGCGGCTAATCTCGAAATCCTTTTTAAATTTTATCGTGATCGCCTCGCTGTGGCTGCGAAGTACCGGCACGCGCACGCAGGTAGCCGAAACGGCGAAGTTTTTATGCAAAATTTTCTGCGTTTCGTTCACCATCTTCATCTCTTCTTTGGTGTAGTCGTTGTCCAAAAATACGTCGATGTGCGGGATGACGTTAAATGCTAGCTGGTGCGCGAAAACTTTAGGTTTGCACTCATCAAGCTTAAATTCAAAGAATTTTTGCAGCTGAAACACGAGCTCTTCCATACCCTCTTTGCCCGCGCCGCTGGCGGCTTGGTAGGTGCTTACGTCCACGCGCTCGATATCAAACGCGTCATCAAGCGGCTTAAGAATTTGAACCATCTGGATGGTAGAGCAGTTCGGATTAGCGATTATGCCTGTCTCTTCCCATAGCTTTATATCCTGCGGGTTGCACTCAGGCACGACGAGCGGGACGTCCTCTTGCATGCGAAAGTGGCTCGTGTTGTCGATCACCACCGCGCCGCTTGCCGCAGCAAATGGCACGTAATGCGCCGAAATGGAGCCGCCCGCGCTAAAAAACGCGATGTCGATCTCGTTTTCGTCGAAGGTGCTGTCCGTTAGCTCCCTCACGACGTATTCTTTGCCGCGGAATTCCACCTTCTCGCCCGCGCTCTTTGCGCTTGCAAGCGGCAGTATGTCCTTTACGGGAAAGTTCATCTCGTCTAAGACGCGCAAAATCTCCTCGCCTACGGCGCCGGTAGCGCCTACGATGGCGATATTGTAACTACTCATCCTCTCCTCCTTTTAAAATTTCATCGCTAGGGCCGTCGCTCTGCGAATCTTTGCTATCTAAATTTGAATTTAATAAATTTTCATCCTGCGCAAGCTCGCCTTCATCGCCTTCATCGCCCTCCTCGGCTTTCGGGCAGGTCGCGATGCTCACGACGTCGTCGCCCTCGACATTTACGACGATGACGCCGCTGGTGTTACGGCCCGCTTTGCGGATGCTTTGCATATCGACGCGGATCATCTTGCCGCTGGTGGTTAGCGCCATAAGATCCATCTCCTCATCGACCATCACGACGCCGATGAGCTCGCCCGTGCGGTTGGTGAGCTTCATGCAGATGACGCCCTTGCCGCCGCGGTTTGTGAGGCGATACTCGCTCGCGGTCGTGCGCTTGCCGATACCCTTTTGGCTCACGCTTAAAATTTCTTGCATATCGCTTAAAATAAACGCGGCGCCGATGACCTCGTCGCCTTTTTCTTTAAATTTAATACCCTTTACGCCGCGAGCTATGCGCCCCATCTGGCGAATTTTATTTAGATTAAATTTAAGGCACATTCCCTTTTTCGTAGCGATGAAGAGCATATTTTCGTTCGCGCTTTGCGGCTCGCCATCTTGAGCGCCCTCACCTTGCGAAATTTCATCTGAAATTTCATTCTCGCTTCCTTCCAAAATATCTTGCTCGGTCTGCTCTAAAACTTCCTCAGCCTCACCGCCGTCCAGATCATCGCCGCTTAGAGCGCCTCCTTTGTAGTTTTGCATCTCCTCGGCGCTGTTTGGAGCGATGAGAGCGGTTACGAGAGTGTCGTCATCATCTAGGCTGATAGCGCGGATGCCGAGTGAGCGGATGTTTTTAAATTCGCTTAAATTCGTGCGTTTTACGATGCCGTTGCGAGTGAAAAATATGAGCGACTTGCTCGGATCAAAATCGGTCGTAGGGATGATCGCCATTATCTTTTCGTCCGCGCCGAGCTGGATTAAATTTACTACCGCTTTGCCCTTTGCGGTGCGCGAGCCCTCCGGGATTTTATAGACCTTAAGCCAGTAAAGCTGCCCGCGGTCGGTGATAAACATAAGCGTATCGTGGGTGTTGGACGTAAAAAAGCTCTCGATGAAGTCGTCATCGTACGTCGTAACCGCCACGCGCCCCTTGCCGCCGCGCTTTTGCTTTTCGTAAGTCTTGCTAGGCACGCGCTTGATGTAGCCGCGGTGAGTGATCGTAACGACCATATTTTCATTCGCGATTAAATCTTCGATGTCGATATCCTCGTAGTCATCGACGATTTCGGTGATGCGCGGGCATTTAAATTTATCCTTGATCTCCAAAAGCTCATCTTTGATGATCCCCTCAATCAGCTCCTCGCTCTTTAGGATCGCGTCAAGCCGCTTTATCTCGGCTAAAATTTCTTTTAGCTCCTCCTCGATCTTTTCGCGCTCAAGCCCCGTTAGGCGGCTTAGCCTCATATCCAAAATCGCGCCCGATTGCGCCTCGCTGAGGCCGAATCTGCTCATTAAATTTTCGCGCGCGACGTTGGTGTCGGCGGAATTTCTAATTACGTCGATCACTTCGTCGATATTATCTAGCGCGATCTTTAAGCCCTCTAAGATGTGCGCTCTAGCGCGCGCTTTTTGAAGCTCAAAAATTGTGCGGCGGATGATGACGGTTTTTCTGTGGTTCAAAAACAGCTTCAAAAGCTCTATCAGCGTGAAAATCTTCGGCTCCTTGCCGTCGATTGCGAGCATTATCACGCCGAAGGTCGCCTCCATCGTAGTTTGCTTAAATAGATTATTCAGCACGATCTCGCTCATCGCGTCGCGCTTAAGCTCGATTACTACGCGAATTCCGTCGCGATCGCTCTCGTCGCGCACCTCGGAGATGCCTTCGATCTGCTTTTCTTTTACGAGATCTGCGATCTGCTCGATCAGGCGAGCTTTATTGGTTTGATACGGTAGCTCGTCGATTACGATGACATCTTTACTAGCCTTTTTTTCGATATGGGTTTTAGCGCGAATTTTAACGCGCCCTCTGCCCGTTTTATACGCCTCGATGATTCCTTTTTTGCCGTAGATTATGCCGCCGGTCGGAAAATCGGGACCTTTGATCTCGCCCATAATCTCCTCTAGGCTTGCGTTTTTATTCTCAAGCAGTATCAAAAGACCGCCCACAAGCTCATCTAGGCTGTGCGGCGGGATATTCGTCGCCATTCCAACGGCGATTCCGCTTGAGCCGTTAAGCAGCAAATTCGGCACGCGCGCAGGCAAGACATCGGGCTCGTTTAAGCTCTCGTCATAGTTCGGTACGAAATCGACCGTCTCTTTGTCCAGGTCTTTTAGCAGCTCCTCGGCTAGCGGCGTCATACGCGCTTCGGTGTATCTCATCGCCGCCGCGCCGTCGCCGTCGATCGATCCGAAGTTTCCCTGCCCGTCCACGGAAGGAATTCTCATCGAAAAGCTCTGCGCCATTCGCACGAGCGCGTCGTAAACGGCGGTATCGCCGTGCGGATGGTATTTACCGATGACGTCGCCTACGATACGAGCGGATTTTTTGTAAGGCTGGCGAGAGCCCACGCCAAGATCGTTCATCGCATATAAAATTCGCCTATGCACCGGCTTTAGGCCGTCCCTGGCATCCGGCAGCGCACGACCGATGATAACGCTCATCGAGTAATCAAGATAGCTCGTCTTGATCGATTCTTCGACGTCGATATCGATGATCTCCTGATTTTCAAACATATTTGATTGCATAAATATCCTTTTAAATTTTAAAGCGCGATTATAGCGAATTATTCTTTTGCATTAGCTAAAACCAAGCCGCACACGGGCATAAAGCCGCCATCGATCAAACTCTCGCGCGCTTGCAGCATGCTAAGGCCCGAGGTGATGATGTCATCTACCAGGATTACGGGGAATTTCGGCGGGGTTAAAATTTTAAAATTTCGCTTGTGTTTTAGGCGAAATTCCAAACTCTGCCCCGTGTATTTGACGCGGTTTTGCGCGCGTAGGCAGTGAAATTTCGGCTCCACGAGTTCGCTTTTTAGAGCGCGGGCTAAGATCGCCGTGTGCGAATATCCGCTGCGAGCGTCATCATCCAGCGGCACGGCGTTAAATTTAAAAACCCCGCCCGTTTTAAACGTTTCGTAATTTTGCGGATTTGTAGAAATTTCGCGCTGCAGATGAAGCGGGAATTTCGCTAGGCTTAAAGAAGCTATGCGCGCAAGCACCGCAGCGCCGTATTCGTGATGTTTAGAAAGTATAAGCTCTCGAATTTCGGAGTAGCCATAGTAGTAAAATACGCTAAAGTCCTCCACCTGCCGCATACTTAGGCGGCATTCGGCTAAATTTGCGGCGCAGGCAGCGCAGATCGTGCGCAGGCTAAACGCGCCGCAATTTACGCAGCGCATCTAAAGCGTAGAGATGATTTGATCGGCGGATTTTTTGACGATGTCGCCAAGCAAGCTTTGCACAAAAGGATTAAGCGATCTAGCCGTGCGAAGCGCCGTAAATTGGCTCTGATCCTGCGAAACGCGCTTGGTCGTAGTTTTGTTGCCCTGCACGATAGAGATCGCGACCTCGCCTCTTGCGCTCATATTTTCCTTCGAGTAGCCGTTGATCGCTGCCGAGATGCTTCTAATATTTACGGTTACGATATTCGGGCTTGCCGGATCGATCCTTACGCCGCGAGCCTCAAGCTCCGCGCGCAAAGCCTTGTCGAACCACGCCGAGAGATTATTTTTTAAAAGCACCTCATCGACGAGTTTGCCGTCGTTGTCGTTTATAACGGCGATTACCATCTGATTTTTACGCTGGTCGTTGATCGCGTTGATATTTACCGACTTGCCGCTTACGGTCTGATCGGCCTTAGAAAGATACGGATTTAGGCTGATGACGCTGCTGGTTTGCGAGCAGGCGACAAAAAATAGCGCGAATACGCCGATTAAAAATTTTTTCATTTTTATCCTTTTTCTGAAATTCGGGCGCATTGTAGCACTAAATTTAAAATTTATAGATTTTTTTGTATCATTGTAAGATCAAAGGAGAAATTTTGCAAGCACTCGCTTTAAAATACAGACCCAAAAGCTTCGAGCAGCTCATCGGTCAAGACGCCGTCGCCAAAAGCCTCGCGCACGCGCTGGATTCGGGCAGGCTGAGCCACGCATATCTTTTCAGCGGACTTCGCGGCAGCGGCAAAACCTCGACGGCTAGGATTTTTGCCAAAGCGCTTTTATGCGATAAAGGCCCCACCGGCAAGCCGTGCGAGATCTGCGATAACTGCGTAATGGCAAATGAGGGGCGCCACATCGACATCATCGAGATGGACGCCGCCAGCCACCGCAAGATCGACGATATCCGCGAGCTCATCGAGCAGACGAAGTATCATCCCGCGAGCGCGCGCTTTAAAATTTTCATAATCGACGAGGTGCATATGCTCACCAAAGAGGCCTCCAACGCGCTTTTAAAGACGCTTGAGGAGCCGCCTAGCTACGTAAAATTTATCCTTGCGACCACCGATCCGCTCAAGCTTCCCGTCACGGTGCTATCACGCACGCAGCACTTTCGCTTTAAACCGATCGCTAAAAGCGCCGTCGTAGCGCATCTAGAGCAAATTTTAAAAACCGAAAACATCGCTTACGAAGAGGGCGCGCTCGAAATTCTAGCACGCAGCGGCTCGGGCTCGCTACGAGACACGCTCACGCTCCTCGATCAAGCGATTATCTTTAGCCGCGAAGGCATCACGCAGCACGCGATCGCCGATATGCTGGGCTTGCTTGATCCCGTTAAAATTGGCGAAATTTTAGACGTCGTGCTGCGCCAAGACCGCGCGGGCGCGATCGAGATCATCAAAGAGGTCGAAAACTACAACGCCGAGACGATAATCGACGAGATGATCGCAAATTTAAAGGACAAATTTCTGCGCCGCGACGCGAAATTTAGCCTGCTGATGTATGAGCGGTTTTTCCGCATTTTAGCGGGCGCCAAGAGCATGCTCGCCATCAGCCCGGACAACACTTACGCAATTTCTATGATGATTTTTATGATGATGGAGGCGGTCAATCTGCGCGAAATCGACGAGCTCATAGAGGTCGGCAGATCGCTGGATCAAGGCGAGGGCTATGCTTCCGCTTCGGTGCCTAATTTAAACGCGCAAAGCTCCGCGCCGAATTTTAGGTCAAATTCCAACCAAAGCGCGGCATTTGCGCCAAATAGCGAGTCTGGCGGCACGACTTTTGCGCCGAGTGAGGCGGATAGCGCGATAAGCGGAGTGCCGAGCTTTACTGCGAGCGCGAAACGTCCCGCAAACTCGGCGCAAAACTCTGTCGCAAGCGCTGCGGCAAAACAAAGCTCTGACGCGAGCGACGAAATAAAACCAAACGCAGGCAGCGACGCGCAGACTAAAAATTCTAGCCCATCCGCTAAAACGGGCGCTCAAAATGAAATTTACGAGAATTTTTTAGCCAAAATTTACGACCGCGATTATGATCTGGGCGAGAAATTTAGCAAGTGCGTGGAATTTTTAAAGTTCGAGCGCGGCACGCTGTATCTGCTCTCGCGCGCGCAGGGGCAGGACAGAGAGTACCTACGCAAGGGCTCGCGAGCGATCAATAGCGTGCTAAAATCGCTCTTCGGCGAGAGCGCGGCCATCAAGATCGAGCAAAGCGTGCCGCAAAACGGCGATGATCCCGCCCAAAGCGAGCGCGATCGGAATTCCGCAGGTGGCACAACCGCTACACAAAGCAAGAATTCTACGCAAGGCGCGACTTCCGAATCCAGTGCCGATACTGCGCGCCCGAGAAATTCGACCTCACAAAGCCCTGTAAATTTCGCGTCGCAAAATTTTAATGAAAGCCCCACCTCTAGCAGCGTGCAAGAAAATCCCGAATCTACGCAAACGGGCGAGCAAGATCATAGGAATTTAACCGGCGCGCAAGAGAGCGAGCAGAGCTGTGCACCGCAAATAAATTCCGCCGCAGATGAGGCGCAAGCCGCAAAATTGCAAACTGATGCGGGAAAAAATTCCGAGCAGCAAAATTCGAAAAATTCTACGATGCAAAATTCTGCGCAGCGAAATTCCGCAACGAATTCCAATTTACAAAATTCCGCTTCAAATTCCAAGCTGCAAAATTCCGAAATTTCTGCAGGGGATGACGGCGGGGAAAAGGATGATCTGTTAAGATCCACCGATCCGCAAAACTACGCCGCAAAGCCTCGCGATACAAGCAAGAGCGTGCGCGCCGCAAAGGCAGGTCTCGCCGAGCTCGCAAACGGCGCGCAGGATGGCAAGGAAATTTTGATCTCCGAGATAAATAGGCTATTCGGCGAGCCCACCAAAATCACAGAATAACGCTCGCTGCGGATAAATTTACGCCGCGCCGCGCGATTTTAAATTTAAGCGTGTAAAAACGATATCGAAATTTACGCTACGAAGCAAACCTGCACGATTTTAAAATTTTGATTTTTTAAATTTTTACCCACTTCGCTCGGTTTTGCGACGATGCTTGATCTTTCGAGACAAACGGCTTTGGCGGGAGTGAGTAGCAAAGAGCCGCGCCTGCTCGCGCGAGCTTTGTGCGAACCCAAAAAGAGCGCGCGCGAGCAGTGAAATTTTTAAATTTTAGCGTAGCTTTATTTTTCATCATGCGAGCCAAATTTTACGCACTCGAATTTTTGGCACCTTGTTTTTCGCCACTTAAATTTTTAGCGCCCCGATCTTCGCCGCCAGAGCTTTGCGAGGCGGGATTTTGCTCGCTTGTAGCTTCGGCGCCAGAGCTCTGCGAAGCGCTTTTGTTTGGATCGCGATCTGAAATTTTATCCTGCGAGCCGAGATT
>NZ_CALIBF010000142.1 GCF_938045465.1 uncultured Campylobacter sp. | reverse complement strand
TACGCTGCGATCTACGCTAGGCTCGAAGCTATCGTGTCCCGTGCGGATGAAAATATAGACGTTTCTGCCCGAAAAGCTTAATCTGATCGGTCCGCCGGCACCGCTTCTAAAGCGAAGCAAGCGCCGCATAAAGGCGGGTGTGAGGGCATACATTGCAGATACCGCATCGGCGCTGTACACGCTGAATGCGGAGCTAAACTCGCTATCATCCATCGCGATCTTCTTAAGTCCGCCGAGCGTTGGCTTCGCGCCGAGCGAAGGCAGGATCACGGCCACCGAGTTTATGCGCTTTTTAAATTCCGCGTAGAAAAATATCCCCCTGCTGCTACGTCGTTCGTCGGTGTGAGTCACGCAAACATCCGCAAAGCTAAAGAATACTCCGTCATAGACGCCGGAAATTTTATCTTCGCAATCAAAATAGCTTATGCCGTCCACAAATAGGCCGCTAGCGCGCAGATACGCCGGCCGAAACGAGCCCGAAATTTCGTAGCGATAACCTAGGCTTGCGATATAGGGCGCGATATATTGGTGTTTAAAGGCGCGGACGAATTTTTTGGATCTGTTGTATTTGATCCGCTCCAGCGCGGCACCCGCGATATTAAACAAAGAAAGGCAGATGGTTACGAGTGCGATGACGAAGCGCAAGGTATCATTCTCGCACATTTCTACGCCTTTGGCAAGCATCCACAGCAAGATGCAAAAGATAAATACGCGCACTATATTTGCATCTTTATTTACTACTCTATAAGAGATACTGCCGCAGCTAAATACCACTATGATCCAGCAGAGGCCCATTGCTGCATTTTGATCTCTAAAATTGAAAAATAGCCACAGCGCCGAGGCCAGCACTGCCAGTGCTATTATCGAAAACGCCGTGCCTTTGCGCTGCTCCGCCTCATCTAGGATGCCTAGTCTTAGTTTTTCCAGTTCGTTTGCGGTCATCTTTCTCTTTCTAAATTTAGCTAGAAAATTTTAAAGCTTAGCCTCGAACCGCCCCTAAATTTAAAGAACTGAGCTTTAAATTTATAAAATTCCGCGGAACTTCGCTCTTTAAATTTAGCGCGAATCTCTGCGCTAAATTTAGTTTTGGCACAAAATTTCTACGATCACCTGCGGCAATAGCTCATGCTCGATCTCGTGGATTTTGGCCTCATAAGCTTCAAGGCTCATTCCTGCGCTCTTTTCAAACGCGCGCTGAGCGATGATCGCGCCGCCGTCAAGCTCCTCGCTGACCCAGTGTACGCTCACGCCGCCAACCTTCATATCGCTCTCAAAGCTCTGCTTTATCGCGTGCGCGCCCTTAAAAAGCGGCAGCAGCGACGGGTGCAGGTTTATCGCGCGAACTCTGCTTGTAAAAACGGGTGTGAGAATTCGCATAAAGCCCGCAAGCACGGTAAGCTCCGCGCCACTTTTTTCGATCTCGCGCACGAGTGCGGCGTCGAATTCCTCGCGGCTAGCAAAATCTTTGTGATTTAGGATCACGCTTTTTAGACCAAATTTCGCGGCTTTTGCGATGCCTCCCGCGTTCGCTTTGTTGCTTAGCGTTAGCGCGACTTCGATCTTGGTTTCGCCGAAAATTTTGCCGTGCAGCTTCTGCAGGATCGCCTCCAAATTTGAGCCGCTACCGCTAAAAAGCACAGCGAGCTTTTTCACAACCATTTTACCTCCTCGATGAGATCGAGCGGATTTAGCGCGTAGGAGTTTTTGGCGAAGGCTCGCGCGGCGAGTGCGTGGGCTAGGACGCCGCAGATCGAGGCTTGCAGAGGTGAGTAGCCTTGCGCGAGCAGTCCGCTGATGAGTCCTGCGAGTACGTCGCCGCTGCCGCCCTTTGCGAGCGCGGCGCTACCTTTGTCGCAGACGTAGATGACGCCAGCTTGCGCGATGAGCGTGTTTGCGCCCTTTAGCACGAGCACACCGCTAAATTTTTCGCTCCACGCCCGCGCAAACTCGAAGCGCCGCTCTTGCAGCTCGCTCACGCTAAGATCCGCGATGCCCGCGATCTTTAAAAGAGAGCAGAACTCCTTCGGATGGGGCGTTATGACTAAATTTGAGTTGTCGCTAAGTAGGCTTAAAATTTCGTGTTCGTAGCACAGATCGGCGTCGATGACGCAGCTTTTGCCCCGTAGTGCGGCAAGATCGATCTTCCGCTCCCCCAGCCCGCAGCCGCAAACCACGACCCGCGCGGCATCAAATGAGTTTTTTTGCATCAAAATTGGGCTTAGATTTAACGGCTCATCGCTAACGACGCTAACAAGCCCGCTGCCGATCGCGTGAGCCGCTAGGGCTGCCATCTGCGCCGCTCCGCTCATCTGCCCGCTTACGACGTAGGTGTGCCCGAAGTCGCCCTTGTTGGTGTTTTGCTTCCTGCGTAGCGGCAGCTTCAGATCGCTTTTTTGAAGTAGAAAATATTCGCTCCGCTCCTCAAAATTTTGGCGCGAAATTCCAAGATTTGCGACCTTGATACGCCCTACATAATCCTTCGCGCCGTCCGAAAACAGCGCGAGCTTTAACGCGCCCATCGTGATCGTCAGATCCGCGCAAAATGCACCGCCTAAAATGCGCCCGCTCTTATCGATACCGCTTGGGATATCTATGGCGATTTTTAGCGATTTTGCGCTATTTGCGAGAGATAAAATTTCACAAATTTCAGCGCTTAAGGCTTTGTTCAAACCGCTGCCGAAAATCCCGTCGATTATGCAGTCTGCGCTTATAATTTCATCGCGCAGGACGCTCGGTTTGCCGCATTCGTTGCCTAGCTTGCCGAAATCGCTGCCGTGCTCCGTGGTTTTAAATTTAGCGCTCGTAAATTTTAAGTCCTTAAATTTTACGCATAGTTTATCGCCGCCGCCCGAAATGTCCGCGCCGCTTAGGCTTTCGCGCTCGCGCTGCGGCTCGCTCGCGCCAGCGTCTTTTAAATAGGAGCCGCTTGCACTTTCATGCGCGCAGACATCCCTGCTAGACGCGCTGTCTGCGTGCCCGTAAGCGTCTTTTGCGCTTGCGATGTCGATAAGCTTAACGCCCGCAGCCCGCGCCGCATCAGCTTGAAATTTGCCCGCCGCGCTTCTGTTTTGAAGCACGCAAAGCGCCGTGCAGTTAAAATCGCCGCTTAGCTTTCGCAGCGCCGCCATCGCGTCCGCGCCGTTATTTCCGCCGCCGCAAAGCGCCAAAATGCGCGAGCCCTTTTTGAGCCGCTTTCTGATCTCGCCCTCGATCCTACCGGCGGCATTTTCCATTAAAATTTGCTCGCCAAGTCCAAATTTTGCGCTCGCTCGCGCGTCGAGCTCCTCGGTGCTAAAGAAAATTTTTTTCAAATTTCGCTCCTTATGCGAAAGCTAAGAGCCTCCAAAATATGCGCCTTGGCGATGATTTCGGCGCCTGCTAGATCGGCGATCGTGCGCGCGAGCTTTAGCGTCTTATTCACGCCGCGCTGCGAAAGATCGTAGCGGGTAATCGCCGTTTGCAAAACATCCCGCGCAGCGCTTTCGCAGACGCAAAATTTTTCAGTTTCCTCGTCGCGCAGCTTTGCGTTTAGCTCGCTCTGTCCGCGAGCCTTTTGTGCGCGAAACGCCCGCAGCACCGCATCAGCCATCTCTTCGCTGCAAACGTCGCTTCTGTCGTCCGCGCCGGTCTCGTCCATCGCGACGTATATGTCGATGCGATCGAGCAGCGGCGCGGAGATCGTGTTTTTGTAGCGCCTGATGTCGTTTAGCGAGCAGGTGCAGGTGAGGTTTTTGGAGAATAGATTTCCGCACGGGCAGGGGTTTTGCGCCGCGACGAAGATAAATTTCGTTTGGTATTCGACCTTGGAATTTACGCGCGAAATCAAAATTCTATTATCTTCTAACGGCTCGCGCAGGCTTTCTAAAATTTGTTTGCCGAAGTGCGGCAGCTCGTCGAAAAACAGCTCGCCGCCGTTTGCGAGCGCGACCTCGCCGATCTTTGCGCCGCTACTGCCGCCGCCGAAAATCGAGCTGCGCGTGCTGGTGTGATGCGGCGATCGGAAGGGGCGCAGTGCGCTAAAATCGACGTCTTTGTTATTTAACGACTCGTAGGCGCACGAGAGCAGCACTTCGCCCAGACTCTGCGGAGGCAGAATTCTGGCTATTCGCTTGGCGCACATACTTTTGCCGCAGCCTGGGCTGCCCTCAAATAGGATATTGTGCATACCGCACGCGGCGATCAGGCTCGCGCGCTTGGCGCGTTTTTGCCCTTTGACGTCTTTGAAATTTAGCGAAAAATCGCGGTTGGGGACGTAAATTTGCCCGTCAATCTCCACGACGTTTTTAAAAAGCGGATGGGTTTCTCGCATGAGCCTGCTTGCGGCGAACTCCTCGTCTAAAAAAAATCTGACCGCGTCGTTTAGGCTACCCACCGCATACACGTCGTAGTTTGGGATCGTGCAGGCCTTTAGAGCTATGCTTTGCGGCACTAAAATTTTAGCGCGCTTCACCTTCGTGCTTAAAAAAAGCAGGATCGAAAAGAGGCTCGCCGTGCTCTTTAAACTGCCGTCTAAACCGAGCTCGCCGAAGACGAAGAAATCGCCGTCGATGCGCTCTTTTTGCAGCGCGATGAGAAGCGCGATCGCAAGATCGAAGTGCGAGCCGTTTTTGGGCGTGTCGGAGGGGGAGAGATTTATGATGATTTTGGATGCGGGAAATTTAAAATTTAGGCTCACAAGCGCGGCTTTTACGCGGCTTTCGCTCTCTTTTATCGTAGCTCCCGCAAGACCGACGATATTAAATCCCGGCAGCCCCCGCACGAATGTCGACTCGACCTCTACGGGGATCAGAGCATCCGTGAAGGCAGCGCATTTTAGGGATTTCATTTCGATTTTTCTTTTAGGCTTTTTTTGAATTCTTTATCAAATTTTTTGCGTTTGTTGTATCCGATGCGCTCGATGAAAAGATGTCCGTCGAGGTGATCCATCTCGTGCTGGATACAGACGGCTAGCAGCTCGCTAGCGTCCATTTGCTGGGTATTTCCGGCGCGGTCTTGAAACTGCACCGTGATAAACTCGGCGCGCGTGACGTCCTCGTAAAAGCCAGGCACCGAGAGGCAGCCCTCCTGGTAAACGACCTCGCCTTCCTTTTTTAAAATTTGCGGATTGATGATCTCGATGAGGTCCTTTTTGTCTTGGATTTTTTCCTCATTAGCTAAATTTATAATCAAAGCGCGCACGGGCTTGCCTACCTGGATGGCGGCAAGGCCTATGCCGTTTTTTGCGATCATCGTCTCATACATATCGTCTAAAAGCTTGTCCAGCGCCGCGTCGAATTTCACGACCTCGGTCGATCTTTGATAAAGCTTTTTATTCGGATAGGTAAGGACGTCCAGGATCATCTATTTAAAGCTCTTTTGAAGTACTTGATCGATCAGTCCGTATTGCACGGCATCCTCGGCGCTCATGAAAAAGTCGCGATCGGTGTCCTTTTCGACCTGCGCGAGATCTTTGCCGGAATTTTGCGAAAGGATGCCATTTAAAATTTCTTTCATTCGTAAAATTTCTTTGGCTTGGATCTCGATGTCGGTAGCCTGGCCTTGCGCGCCGCCGAGTGGCTGGTGGATCATTATGCGCGAGTTTGGAAGCGCGTAGCGTTTGCCTTTGGTGCCGCAGCTTAGCAAAAACGCCCCCATCGACGCCGCTTGACCGATACAGATCGTGCTTACGTCGGGTTTGATATAATTCATCGTGTCATAAATGCTAAATCCGCTCGTAACTACGCCGCCCGGGGAGTTGATGTATAGATAGATATCCTTATCCGGATCCTCCGCCTCCAAAAACAGAAGCTGCGCGACGATCGAGCTTGCCACTGTGTCGTCGATCTCACCGCTAAGCATTACGATACGGTCTTTTAGCAGCCTCGAGTAGATGTCGTAGCTGCGCTCTCCGCGACTAGTTTGTTCGATAACGTAAGGAATCACCATCATTCGCCTTTCTCTTCACCACTCTTTTTGCCTTGCTTCGTGAAGATGTCGTTAAATAACTTCTCCTCGATCAGCGCCATTTTGACGGCCGGCAGCATGCCGTTGTCGCGGTATCTATTTAGATGCTCCTTCGGATCGGCGCCGTATGTGTAGGCCTCCATATAGACCGCTTGGACTAGCTCCTGATCGCTCACGTCGATCTTGCGTTTTTTGGCTAGCTCGTCGATTAAGAAGGTAAGTTTTACGCTGTTTTCGGCAGCCTTTCTAAACTCTTCGCGCTTTTTATCCAGAGCATCTTTGTTATTTTTAAATTCCTCGATCTGCTCTTTTGAAAAGCCGCTCCAGGCGTTGTTAAACTGCAAATTTATCTCCTGCTCAACGATCGCTTTTGGAAGCGCGAAGTTAAATTTCTCGGCGAGCGCGTCGGCAAATTTAGGCTTTAAATCCTCGTTTATCAGCTTTTGAAGCTTATCGTTTTTGATGCGCTCTTTGATACGCGCTTCAAATTTCTCCTTGCTCGGCTCTTTTTCTCCCGGAAGCGCTTGCTTTAGCTCCTCCTCGCCGAGCTCTTTGGCAGGTTTTTTAGCCTGAATTTCATGAAGCTTGACTTTAAAAATCGCGTCCTTGCCGGCTAAGCTTTTCGCGCCGTAATTCTGCGGAAATTTAACCGCCACATCGCGCTCCTCGCCCACTCTAAGTCCGATCATTCCGTCTTCAAAGCCCGGGATAAATTGATTTGAGCCGATCTGAAGGACGTAGCCCTCGGCCTTGCCGCCGTCGAATGGCTTGCCGTCCACGAAGCCTTCGAAGTCAAATTTTGCAAAATCGTCTTTGGCTAGAATTTTTTTGTTGGTTTTAGAAAGCGGAGCGATCATCTGCAAAAATTCCGCTACTTTCTCGTCGATCTCTTTTTGAGTAACGCGCGGGCTGCTAAATTTAGGGATCAGCTCCTCGTACCCCTCAACGCTAACCTCGGGCCTGAAAGAAATTTCGATCTCCACGTCGATGTCGCCTTTGTTTTCGTCAAATTTAGAAAAGACCGGCTCGGATAAAATTTCCTCCTGCTTTTTCTTTAAAATTTTAAGAGACTGATCGATCATATTTTTAAGAAGCTCCTGCTTTGCGTCGCCCTCAAGCTGTTTGCCGTATCGCTTCAAAACCACTGCGGTAGGCACTTTGCCCTGTCTAAATCCGTCGATTCTTAGCTGCTTGGAGGCCTTTTTGGCTAGCTCTTCTACTTTGGCTGCGATCTGCTTTGCTTCGATCTTGCTCGCAGCTACCGCATTCGCGGCGTCTTTCATTTTTGCTTTTACTTCCATAAAATTCCTTTAGAAAATTTAAAAATAGCTCGTAATATATCAAAAAATTTCTTATTTAAAGTATAAATTCCTAAAATTTGCCGAGCCTAAGCGGCTCGCAGCTTTTAAATTTTAAAATTTTTAAGAGCCCGCCTTGAAATTTAAAGCGGGCTGAGGCTAAAATTTTACCGATACGTTAAACATAAACTGCCGCGCGTAACCCATTTGAATAGGTATCACGCTCGTAGTCGTGCCGGTTGAGGATGAGGTGTAGTATTTTTTGTCGGTCAAATTTTTGACGTTGAACGAAAAATTCGTATCATAGCCCGAAATTTTAGTATCGTAGCTCACGAAGGCGTCATAAACTACGGCGTGAGGCAGCTTAAATGCCGTTCCTGCGGGCACGCTCGGTAGGTTCGTGCGCATATAGTAGGTGTACCACGAACCGAAGTATCGCGCGCCGCCGCCCAGCCTAAGCCCCTTTGCGCCTAGATGCGCGAAATCGTAGTTGGCAAATAGGCTTGCTTGATGCTTTGGCGTCGCTTCCAGCGGTTTGCCGATTAGCACCGCAAAAGCGCCGTCGTCCTCGCGCACCCTCGTTTTGGTGTATGCGTAGCTTGCCGACATGCTAAGCCCCTGCGTCACGCGCCCGTTTATATCGAGTTCAAATCCTCGCGAGCGAGCCTTGCCGATCGTCTCACTTATATTATTTACCGTTCGCAGGATGTTTCTTTTATCGATATTAAACACCGCCGCGCCCGCAGTGACGCGATCGTTTTGAAATTTAGTGCCGAGCTCCACGGATTTGCCTTCCTCCGGCTTTAGATCGCCGCCTATCGCCTCGCCTATGGACATCTGTGGCGTGAAGCTTTGCGAGTAGTTAGTATATACCGACCACTGCGGGCTCAACAGGTACAAAAGCCCGCCCTGATAGGTCGTAGCGGCCTTTTTCTGATCGGTGCTGTTCGGTCCTTGCCAGCTTTGTTTGGCTACTTGATCGTAAAATTCCCTACGCACGCCCAAAGAAAGTATCAACTCGTCGGTTAAATTTATATTATCTTGCATGTAAAGTCCTATCGTTCTTAGCTTTTGATATTGTATTTTTGGCTCTCTATCGTTTGTTAGGACGGCGCCCGAAGCGGTCTGTCCGGTAAGCATATTGATGCGTCCTGCGGTGCCTTTTAGTGCGCCCGGGCGGTATCTGTAGTAGTTTTTGTAATCCGTGCCGAAAAGGACGTCGTGCTTAAGCGGGCCCATTTCAAATTTGCCATTTAGCGTGACGCTTGCTGCGTGCGTGCGGTGTATGAAATTATCGTAGTAGTTATACGATCGCGTCGTGCCGGTAAGGCCTTGGGGCGTGAATGGATTGTTCGGACGGACGTAGCCGTATTCGTGCTTGCTGCGCGAGAAAGCATAGGCGCCTTTTAATATCCAATCCTCGTTAAATTCCTTCTCAAAGCCGAAATCAACCGTATCGAGTTTGCTTTGTAGTTTATTTACCGGCTCGTCGAAGCGGACTTTGCCGCTGCCGTAAATTTTACCCGTACTCGGCACTAAAAACGCACCGCGATCCACCGGATCGGTAGAGCGGCTATGGGTGTAGCCTAAGCTTATCGAATAATCGTCTCCTTGATACGCAAGCGACGGCGCAAAGAGCGTGTTTTTTACACCGCCGAAATTTCGCCAATAATCCTTCGCGTAGTAATCGAATATAAATCTATACGCAAAGCCGCTATCTACAATCGGCCCTGTAGTATCAAATCCCGCGTCCCAATAGTTGCGGTTGCCTAGCCCGCCCCAAAGCTCATTTACAAACTCATACTGCGGCTTTTTGGTTACCATGTTTATGACACCACCCGGTTGCTGCGCGCCGTAGAGCATGCTCGCGGGTCCTTTTAGAACCTCGACGGATTGAATAGTTTTATTGTAGTTGTGCATCACGGCGCCCGGCACGCCGTTGCGCATAATCGAGCCGTCGCGACCCTCGCCGAAGCCACGCTTGATGATCGCATCGAAAATATTTCCCGTCGTATTTGCATAGCTTATGCCGCTTACGTTTTGCAGCGATTCCGCTAGGGTCTCTGGCTTTTTGTCCTTTAGATGCTGCTGCGTTACGATATTTACGGTCTGCGGAATTTCTAAAATTCTCTTAGTCGTCTTGCCGATCTCGCTGCGTACGGCACGGTAGCCGTCGTCGTTATTCGCCCATTCTACGACCTCGATATCGCCTAGGTTTTCGCCCGAGGCGGAGTTTGTTGCGGCGTTTTGTTCGGCGCAAGCAAAAGAAAAAAGCGCCAAAGCCGCGCCAAAACTCATCTTAAATTTCATCGCCAAACTCCTTATAGATAAAGCTTATCAAAACGGTGGATTTTAAACAAAAATTTCTTAAATTTAAATATATTATCATTAACATAATGAGATTGATAAAATTTCGCGCGGAATTTTAAAATTTATCAGCGTTATAAAAGGCGTTTTTGAGTAATATCGCGCATTGATTTTTAAGGAATTGCTAAAAATGGACGAAAAGAGCCGAGCGAAATTTGAAAGCTGCGTGTCGCAGATGCTTGAAATTTTAGGCGAGGATCCGAAGCGCGATGGGCTTGCAAAGACGCCCGAGCGCGTGGCTAAAGCCTATGAGTTTCTGACTAGCGGCTACGAGCTGGATCCAAAAGAAATTTTAAACGACGCGCTGTTTGAGAGCAGCAACAATGAGATGGTTTTGATAAAAGATATAGAATTTTATAGCCTCTGCGAGCACCATCTGCTGCCGATTATAGGGCGCGCGCACGTCGCGTATATCCCGAACAAAAAGGTCGTAGGGCTTAGCAAAATTCCGCGTATGGTAAATATTTTTGCGCGCAGGCTGCAGATCCAAGAGCAGCTTACCGAGCAGATCGCAAGCGCAATCCAAGAGGTGATCCATCCGCTCGGCGTGGGCGTGGTGCTTCAAGCGCGGCACATGTGCATGGAGATGCGCGGCGTGCAAAAGATCAACTCGACCACAACTACGTCGGCACTGCGGGGGCTTTTTATCAGCCGAAACGACACGCGCAAGGAATTTTTCGATCTAATAAATTCTCCGAAAACTTTTGGTTTTTAAAACGGTAAGCGTTAAAGAAAAATTTAGCAATTATGTTATATTATCGTGCGAAATTGATAAAAGAGCGAAATTGTCTGATTAAATTTCAGACAAATTTTAGAAAGGAATTTTATGCAGCGCGTTTATTTAGATAATAACGCCACTACTATGGTCGATCCCGAAGTTTTTGAGGAGATGAAGCCGTTTTTTTGCGATAAATACGGCAATCCAAACTCCCTTCACAACTTCGGCAGCGAGACCCACCCTGCTCTAAGAACTGCGATGGATAGGCTCTATGCGGGACTCGGCGCTGCGGATGCGGACGATATAGTCATCACGAGCTGTGCGACTGAGAGCAACAACTGGGTTTTAAAAGGAATTTACTACGATAAAATTCTAACCGGCGAGAAGGATAATATCGTCATAAGCTCCGTCGAGCACCCCGCAATCAGCGCGACCTGTGCTTTTTTAGAAAAAATTTGCGGCGTAAAGATCACGCGCCTCGGCGTCGATAAAAACGGACTAATCGATCTTGACGAGCTTAGCGAAAAGATCGACGACAAAACTGCGCTCGTTAGCGTGATGTGGGCAAATAACGAAACCGGCACGATCTTCCCCGTAAAAAAAATCGCACAAATCGCACACGAGCATGGCGCGCTATATCATGCCGACGCGGTGCAAGCGATAGGTAAGATAAAGGTGAACGTGCGCGATGCGGACGTGGATTTTTTAAGCCTTTCGGGGCATAAATTTCACGCTCCAAAGGGCGTCGGCGCACTCTATATTAAAGATAGCAAGCCGCTTACGAGCTTGCTTCACGGCGGCGAGCAGATGGGCGGGCGCCGTAGCGGCACGCTAAATGTCGCGGGCATCGTGGGGCTCGGCAAAGCCTTGGAGCTAGCGAATAAATTTATAGATTTTGAGCGCACTCAGGTAAGTAGACTTCGCGATAAGCTGGAGGATGCGCTTTTGCAAATTTCAAACGTCAGCGTCGTGGGTGATCGCAGCATTCGCGTGCCAAATACCATCCTCGCCTCGATCCAAGGCGTCGAGGGAGAGGCGATGCTGTGGGATCTAAATAAAGCGGGCATAGCCGCTTCTACTGGCTCTGCATGTGCGAGCGAGGCGCTTGAGAATAACCCGATAATGGAAGCGATCGGCGCAGATAAGGAGCTGGCGCATACGGCGCTAAGGCTTTCGCTGTCGCGCTTTACGACGGAGGCGGAGATCGATTACGCGATCGAACATATAGGTAAAGCTATCGCTCGTCTGCGCGGGATTTCAAGCACGTTTGCTTACGCGCCGCAAGGTTATGAGAAGAAATAAAGGATAAAAAATGGCAAAAAATAGTTTAATAAACGGCTCGATCTGGGAGCAGTACTCGCAAAAAGTGCAGGAACGTATGAATAATCCTCGCTATATGGGCGAGATCACCGAGGAGGAGGCGAAGGCTAGGGGCGGCAAGCTCGTGGTCGCGGACTTCGGCGCCGAGAGCTGCGGCGATGCGGTGCGGCTATATTGGCTGATTGATCCTAAGACTGATAGAATTTTGGACGCTAAATTTAAAAGCTTCGGCTGCGGCACGGCGATTGCGAGTTCGGATACGATGGCTGAGCTTTGCATCGGAAAGACGGTCGATCAAGCGGTGAAGATTACAAATTTAGACGTAGAGCACGCGATGCGCGATACTCCAGATGAGCCCGCCGTGCCACCGCAAAAGATGCACTGCTCGGTCATGGCATACGACGTCATCAAGCAGGCTGCGGCGAATTATAAGGGCGTCGATCCCGCGCATTTCGAGGACGAGATCATCGTGTGCGACTGCGCGCGCGTGAGCCTCGGCACGATCAAAGAGGTGATCCGATTAAACGATCTTCATACGGTCGAAGAGATCACGCAATACACTAAAGCGGGTGCGTTTTGCAAATCCTGCGTGCGCCCGGGCGGACACGAGGAGAAGGACTACTATCTGGTCGATATTTTAAAGCAAACCAGAGAGGAGATGGAGCGAGAGAGGCTTCAAGCTCAAGCCGAGGCGAGTGCCGCTACTAGCGCGAAAGCGGGAGCGGAGATGAGCTTTGAGCAGTTAAATTTGATCGGTAAATTTAAAGCGGTCGAAGGGGTGCTTGACGAGGATATTCGTCCGATGCTTCAGATGGACGGCGGCAATCTCGACGTCATCGACATCAGGCCCGCAGACGACGGCAAAACCGATATCTACATCCGCTACCTAGGCGCTTGTAGCGGCTGCGCCAGTGGTGCGAGCGGCACATTATACGCGATCGAAAATGTTTTGCAAGAAAACCTTAGCCCGAACATCCGCGTAATGCCGATCTAGGGCTATACTGCTACGGTTTGCATCTTGGCATAGTTTTTAGCGAAATTTTAAGAGCTTGGGCTTTTTCGCGATTGATGCAGTGCTAAATTTTGCCCCTTAGCTAAATTCGCAATTAGACGCTAAATCTGCGTAGAATTTCGCCGTTTACTTTTAAGAATATCGCAAATTTCGCTAAGGTTTTCTAACGTGAAATCCATCCGTAAAATTTTGTTTATAAATTTAATTAAAAACGCCTTATTTCGCTCGTGCAAGTTTTTTATGAGATTTCGTTTGTAAATTGGACATAAAATTTCTCCGCAAATTTTATCTTTTCATAAATTTCGATGAAAATGCGCCATAAATCGCAGAATTTTAGCTGGCTATAATTTCTTTTTATTATAATTGCGCCTTATTTCAACTAAAAGGGGAGCAAATGAAAGTATTTGTTTTGGCGGCTCTACTACTTGGTTTTCTATCTGCAAATTCTTTGGATCAGATCAAAAAGGATAGGCTCGTTCGCATAGGTGTATATAACGATCAGCCGCCGTTTAGTGCGCTCGTAGACGGCAAATATAGGGGATTTGAGATTGCTCTTGGCGAAAAGCTCGGTAAGGAGATTTTCGGCGATAATCCCGGCAAGGTAAAATTTATCCCGATCACGGCTTCAAGACGCATTAGCGCTTTACAGCGCAATGAAGCGGATATGGTGATTGCGACCTTTACTCCTACGCCCACGCGAGCGAAAAAAGTAGATTTTTCGGAGCCTTATTTTAAGGTACAGGTAGGTGTGCTAGCCAAAAAAGACGAAAATATCACGAGCTTCGATCAGCTGCGCAAAAAGAGGATTTTCGTCATCAAACACTCTCCTATTCACAATTTCTTACGCAAAGCGGGCTTTAGAAAGAATTTAAACTTTTGCGCCAGTTCGGCTAAATGTTACCGCGCTTTCAAAAGGGCGAAAAACGCCGTGCATGTCGATGATAACCTAATCCTGCACGCATACGCGATCATCGATAATAAAACGCAGGTTGCTTTGGATGGTCTAGGTAAGCAAACTTACAACGCAATCGCCGTGCAGAAGGGCAATAATGCGCTGCTAGAGCTAATCAATACATCTTTAGCAGGACTAAAAAAAGATGGATTTTTGGATAAGACCTTTGATGATACGCTCGGGATTTTTTATCATGGCACGATCGATAAGAAGGAATTCTTGGTTGAATAAAATTT
>NZ_CALIBF010000141.1 GCF_938045465.1 uncultured Campylobacter sp. | reverse complement strand
GCTGATGGCAACGACGAGATAAATGTTGGTAAAACTGATGGCTCTTTAGTACCGGGCACTATAGAAGCTAAAAATATCGTAGGCGTTGGCAAGTTAAATTTCAATATGCCTAATGGTTACAACGGCGATCCGGCTCTTAAACTAACTGGCAATACCCCTACAAATCTAATCGGTACCGACGTTAAGATAAATAATGCTCAAAAAGATAAAGACTATACCCTAATTAAAGGCAACGCTGCTATAAATTTCCAAGATAAAACCACTCAAAAAGAGCAAGTCTATAACATTATAGACAACGCTCACTATCAATATGACGGCGAGACCTTTAGAAAGCAAAATAACAATAAAGAGCTTATCTATAGAGAAGGCACCATTACCGATGCTTGGAACGACAACGACTTTGATAGCAACGAGCTAACTAAGAATAAAGCAGATAATGCAGCTCAAGGCGGAACGCCTCTATTTGATAATAAAGGCAATACCGTAAATATCGTATCTACTGCAGGCGATCTAAGCACTAAATCCGTTTACGGCGGTGCGACACTAAGCGGTAGCACGGATGACGTATTTAACAATACCGTAAACATTAACGGTGCTAATACTAAAGAGATTTTCGCCGGTGCTTCTAAAGGTAGTGGCAAAGTTTACGACAACGTAGTAAATTTCAATGCAGGAAGCGTAGTAAATGCTATTAATGGCTCAGACGATGCATCTAACGCAAGAGGCAATAATAGCGGCAACACTCTTAACGTAAATAACGCTCACACTCAAAAAACCGCAGGCGATATTAAGAATTTCAACAATCTTAACTTTGATGGAATTTCTGCAAGCGCTAACGGAAGCGCAGCCACTGCGGCTTTAAATTTAACTACTAATGCCGATACGGACATTAATAATGCTAAATTTAAGCTAAACGGCGAAGAGTATGACGTAAATAAAGATACCTATGGCTCACTTAATATCGAAGAGGGTAAAGAGTATTATCTAGTCCATAATGCAGGCAATACCTTTTCGAATTTTACCGAGAAGGCGAAGCAAACAACCAATGAGTTTACTCTTAAAAATTCTACCTCTTACGACATAATGTTAAAAGGTTTGATCCAAAGCAGCGACGATCAGTCTATCTTGATTCAAGGAAATAAGCTTACTTCAAGAAAAATTTCCAATGACGGCAAATTCGACGGCGGAGAGATCAATAAATACGGAAATATCCCAAATCCTGTAATAAACGTAGTTAACGAAAATCCTTCTAATCCTACAGATTTTAACGGCTTAGATATCGACGGCGGCAACAACTCTACCGTAAATTTAACCGGCGGCAATAATATCGGAAATATTACCGGCGGAGCTGGAAGCACTCTAAATGTAGGTAAAGATACTACCAATCCGGCAGCTCCTAACTCTATAACCGCTAAGAATATCGGAGGGTTTGACGATATCAATATCTTTATGCCTCCTACCGTTAAAGACGGCGATTCGATGATTAAGCTTACCGATCCTACGGCTAATACTGATCTAAGCAATATGAGAGGCAAGATCACTGCTTACGTTAGTGGCAATACCGATGTAGGAGATACCAGCACGATCCATCTGATAGATAAGCAAGGAAGCGGACGATTACTTCTTCCTAACGCAGATCACTTGCAAACCAAAGTACAACAAGGAGCTACCATAGATTATGAAACATATGCTATGGTAGATGCAAACGGAAAAGCATTGGATCTTAAATTTAGCGGCAAGAAAAAAGTAAAGGATGACGCTAAATCCTTCGCCGAAACCCGTGCCGCAAGCTTAGCTAGCTTAAAGAGCGGAAGCGAGTTAATCACTAACTACCTAGATAAACTAATACCTGACGGTCATTTAGAGCTATTTCCTTTTGCTATAAGCGAAGCTTATGATCTAAGGTATGAGACGGGCTCGCACGTAAATTCCAAAGGCTATGGAGTAGCAGCAGGCCTTGCCAGCTTAACTGAGAATTTCGCAGGAGATATCTTAAGCGGAGTATTCGTTGAATATGGAAAAGCCAACTACGATAGCTACTTAGATAGCGGTCTACATGCAGACGGAGATAGCGAGTATATAGGCGGAGGCTTGATGCTAAAGCAAAACTTTACTAGCGGCACCTACCTTGATGCAAGCTTTCACGTAGGTAAGATAAGCAGCGACTACAATAGTAACGACTGGACCTATGCCATAGCTCCTGGAGTATTAGCTCATAATGAGAAGTTTGATATCAGCTCAACCTATATGGCTACTCATATAGGAATAGGTCAGATCTTTGATCTAAGCGAAAGAAACAAGCTAGACGTTTATACTAAATGGCTATATGCTTACACGGATGATGCCGATGCTACTATAAGCTCTGGCGAGAGATATCACTTTGATAGCGTTACATCTAATAGAGTAAGAGCGGGTCTTAGAGATACTATAAATCTAAAAGATGAGCATAATCTATATGTAGGAGGCGCTTATGAGTATGAGTTTAGCGGAGATGCTAAAGCATCTACTATGGGACTTGACGCTCCTAAGCCTAGCTTAAAAGGTTCAACCGGAGTATTTGAAGCCGGCTATAAATACGATAGCAAAAACCTTATCCTTAGCCTAGGCGGCAAGGGCTACATAGGCAAAACAAGAGGCGGCGCTATCAATGCAGGGTTTGAGATTATGTTTTAAATAAGAGATGTGTAAGCCATAGCTTGCACATCTATAAAATCAAATCCTATACTTAAAATTTCAGGGGCGATAGATTTCTCGCCCCTTTTTAAATTTAGATGCTATGCAGATGATCCCGTTTGTGGCGCATGAAGAAACCATCGATCTTGCAATGCAAAACGGGATAAATTTCATAGCTTCACTCTTATGCGATAACGATCTTATTAAACGCGCCGTATCCGCCCGCGTGAAATTTTACCGCAAGCGCCGCAAGATAATTCATAAAATTCTATACCGCTTTAAAATTCTGCGATACTAAAGAATTTAGGCTCAATTCGCAGAGGAATTTCATAGTCTACTTTATCTTTAAAGAACTGGCGCAATCTTAGGTTCTTTTATCAAAGCCAAAAAGCTTGTCAAAGCGGCAATACCATCATTATTGGCTTTTATTTATATCCTGCGCTTTATATTTTAAAAGTAAGCTACGAAATTTCGAAGTAAAAGTGAAATTATATAAGAAAGATCTTGCAAAACTTAAAATTATAAAATTTTAAAACTGTTTGTCTTAGAATTTATAAGCAAAATTTCGTAAGATCTAAATTTTTAAAATTTTAAAATTCCGTGCCTTAGAATTTCAAATTTCAACTTACGCTTCTCATTAAGGTTTGGGCTAAATTTTAGGCAATTAAATTTTAAAATTCTGCGCCTAAATCTTGCCTGCGAATTTTAAAATTATCCAGCATAGTTTCGATCGTTCGCTTCAAAGAGGCGACCTGTTATAAAAATAAAAGTTTACTCTACGCAAAATAAGTCCCGGCACAAGCTTTGCTTTAGCTACACAAAGCCTTAAATTTAGACCTTGACGGCAGGCAAAAATCTAACTGCTTACGATATAGAATTTCAAGCGGTATTCATAGCGTTGTAAACCTACATTTGTTATAATTTTATAGTTTGGTAAACGGGTTATACAAACGAACGGTCTATAAGTTTAAGATCTGCTTTTTCGCAATTTGATACTAATAGAAAATATTTGATATCTCGTTAAGCTATGGGTTTGAGCCTACTTTTTTGTGATTTTATAGAGTAAATTTCCGATGCTTTGGATTATCTGCACGAGTACGATCAGGATCACGACGGTGTATGCCATTATATCGGGGCGAAAGCGCTGAAAGCCGTAGCGGATCGCCACGTCGCCGAGCCCACCACCGCCGACCGTGCCCGCCATCGCCGTAAATCCGATGATGACGATGAGCGTGAGCGTAATCGCACCGATGATGCTAGGTAGCGCCTCGACGAACATCACGCGAAAGATAATCTGCGTCTTGCTCGCGCCGAAGCTCTTCGCCGCCTCGATCACGCCGCTATCGACCTCCAGCAGCGCGCTTTCGATTAGGCGAGCGATGAAGGGCGCCGAGCCGATAGTAAGCGGCACGATCGCCGCGGTGGTGCCGATGCTCGTGCCGACAAGAAGCTTCGTAAGCGGAAAGAGTACGATTAGCAAAATTATAAACGGAAAGCTTCGCAGCGTATTTATCGCGACGTCCAGCACGGCGTAAACGAGGCGGTTTTCGCACAGCCCGCCGCGACGCGTAAGGATAAGCACGATCGCAAGCACGAGCCCCAAAATAAACGCCAAAGCCGTGCTTACGAAGGTCATATACAGCGTCTCCAGCGTCGCGTTTAGCAGCAGCTTCGGAATCACTCCGCTAAAAAAATTTTGTATCCACTCTATCATTTATGTCCTTTCATTTTGTGCTTGCTTGCGCTATATCGAGCTTTTGCGCCGCTTTAAAATTTTTTGAAATTTTAAAATTTCGCTGCAGCAAATTTTACGCCTTAAAATTTTAGCCCTCGCATGGCGATAAATTTTATAAAATTTTATCGCTTTTAGCTCTAAGTTTAGACGAAATTCCATCTAAATTTAACGCGCGACCTAAAAACCAAAGCTATAAATTTTAAAATTTCACTTCGCAGCGTTGCAAGATACAAAGCCTAAAGCCGAATGCAAGACGCTATGTTAAAACGCCATAGCCGCTCAAACTATCCGACTAGCCGCGAAACCATCTACTTGGCTACCAAACGTCCTACTCACACCTTCCGTATCTAGACATTAGTTCTGCCTTTTTGATATTAAAGCTCGCTTTTTGCGCATGATCTTTAAGGGCCAACTCCTTTTTTAAAGAGGCTATTAGAGAGTTTAAAACATCTATCTTTGAGCTTTCGTTACCGGCATTTAATCTTTTTTGCATAGTTAGGATATCTTTTGAAATTTTAGAGGAATTGGATAGGATTTTATCGTATTCGTCCTTTTTGGATAGAAATAGTTTAAGATC
>NZ_CALIBF010000140.1 GCF_938045465.1 uncultured Campylobacter sp. | reverse complement strand
TAGATAGGTTAAGTCAAACTTAGGGTAGATCGGGGCGAAAGCCCCCGAATTTAAGGAATTAAAATGTTACTTGATTTTTTGAATTTTTTAGGCGTCAGCGGCGGGGCGACTGCCAAAAAGCGGCCCATAATCGCAGACAATACGAAAAAGACAGCGGAAGAGTTTATCGTTGAGATGCAAAGCCCGTATTTTCAAGAGGAGATTACGACCGAGACGGTAATAAAAGACGATAAAAAAATAGAAATCAAAAAGATAAAAACTTCAGAACCAATAAATAACAACAAGGCATTAATATCAATAAAAACATATGAAAAAGATATAACAAGGATGTAAAATGGCTCAGCAGCAAGTAGCAAAAGTGCTTTTAACAGATAGTAACTGGATAAATAAGACTCAGGCCGTTATGCAAGAAAACGTGATGAGTTTATTTGAAAAATTTTATCAAGG
This sequence comes from uncultured Campylobacter sp., assembly GCF_938045465.1. Taxonomy (GTDB): domain Bacteria; phylum Campylobacterota; class Campylobacteria; order Campylobacterales; family Campylobacteraceae; genus Campylobacter_B. The sequence continues at coordinate 1,987 of NZ_CALIBF010000140.1, read as the reverse complement.
GGCGCACGATTTAGTTTATTCAACCGCCTCGACGACGATCATAATTTTAATAGTTGTATTTTGGCTATTAAATAGGCTAAAAAATGGATATCCAACGCGAGAGGAGACATTTAATGCTATAAAATACATAATCAGGCTTTGCTTTATTTTTGCAGTTCTTAGTTCATTTGAAGCATATACGGGCGCTTTATACTTCCTAACTATACCTGAAAATACGATAACTGCGACGGTGAGCTCGATTTTTCAGAGTCAAGATTTCGGAACGATTGTAACGGAATCGGCCAATAGGGTGGATAATTTAAGAGCTTTAATGTGGGACTATGGAACAAAAACTTATTTAAAATCACAAGAATGGTCATTTTTGGGATTAAGCTTTAATGGTCCGAGTGATTATATAATGGCAGGGGTTGTAACGGCATTTTTAATGATCCCGTTTTGGATATTTTACCTAGTATTTTTTATTCTACTAATCGGCATCACGATCGTTATATTTTTTAGCAAATTCGTGGCATTTTTGATATTAAGCACGCTGCCATTGGTGCTGCCATTTTTGATAACGCCGCGCTTTTTGCCGTATTTATGGAGCTGGTACAAGCTATACCTATCATACGCCATCATCGCTCCTTTGGCATTTATAGCCCTAAATTTAGCAATGAATCCGATCATAGAGCTTGAGAAATATCAAAACGTCATAGGCGAATTATTTATAAAGCAGTTTGAATATTTGATTACTGGAGCAATTACTTGCATAACTGCGCTTTTCATAATCAGAAAAATACCAAATTGGATAAATGCGGTACTGGGAACACAGATGGAAAGTGGAGCGGGCGGAGTAGTCGCAGGCGCGGTAGCTGGTGGTATACTTGGAAAAACTTTACTGGGCGGGCTAGCTAGAAAAGCAACCGGCGGTAGCTTTATCGGTGGGGCACTGCAAAGCTTTGGTAGAGCAACCGGCGGAAGAGCAGTAGGGCAAATTACAAAAGCAGGAATAGATGCAAGCGTAAATCTTGGAAAAGATATAGGCAAGGGCTCAAAAATGCTAGCGAAGGGCGCCTACGACGTATATAAAACGTTTCGCGGCGGATACGCGGTGCCGTAAGGCTAAAATTTAGAAAATTTTTTAAAAGGGGTAAAAATGTTTGCACAAGCTACGATCATAGGAAATTTGACCAAAGGCATTGAGCTTAGATACACGGCAAGCGGTATGGCCATAGGTAGTACTGCAATAGCCGCGTCGCACAAATTTAACGCGGCAAACGGCGAGAAGCGGGAAGAAACGTGCTTTATAGATGTCACTTTTATGGGTAAAAGCGCGGAAATAGCCAACCAATACCTGTCCAAAGGCTCAAGGATATTCATCGAAGGTAGACTAAAATTTGACCGATGGACGGACAATAGCGGACAAAACAGAAGCAAGCATAGCGTAATCGTCGATAAAATGATAATGATTGATACCAAAGATAGGCAAGAAGCTGGGCAAAACGAGCAAGCTCATCCTGCGCCGCAGATAGAAAACGAATATACAGATAACGCGCAAGACGCGCCATTCGACTAATAAATTTTTGAAGGAGTAAAAAATGAACCTAAATTACATAACAGGTACATACGACAATGTCCCATTCTCGCAGCTTAACAAAACGGCAAAAATTGTAATTTTGCAAGAAAGACTTACAAGGGAGTTTAAAGAAAATGAAGTAATGAAACATGTGCTTGAATCGTTTTTTATAATAGCCTATGATGGAAATGATGTTAACGTTTCTGATATTCAAAAAATTTATGACAATTTGACGGAAGAACAAATTATGCAGATACAAAGCATAATAAAAATAGCTTATAATGCAGCAGGTATGTAAAATGCAAAATGCGATAATCATTATTGAAAGTCCAAATAAATGCGACAAGATAGAACATATAACAGGTGCGAAGGTTTACGCCACAAAAGGGCATTTTAAAGAACTAGCAAAGGAGATAGTGGTCGATTATGTCG
>NZ_CALIBF010000139.1 GCF_938045465.1 uncultured Campylobacter sp. | reverse complement strand
TGAATACGGCGGGGTGTGCCTTCTCAATCTCGTCGAACAACACCACGCTGTAGGGCTTGCGGCGTACGGCTTCGGTAAGCTGTCCGCCCTCGTCGTAGCCCACGTATCCAGGAGGCGCGCCGAGCAGGCGCGAGACGCTGTGTTTTTCCATATACTCGCTCATATCAAAGCGGATCATCGCCCGCTCGTCGTCGAATAAAAACCTCGCTAAGCTCTTCGCGCTCTCGGTCTTGCCGACGCCGGTAGGGCCCAAAAACAAAAAGCTTCCGATCGGGCGATTTTCATTCACAAGCCCCGCCTTATTGCGCTTGACGGCGCGAGCGATGGCGTGCAACGCCTCATCCTGCCCCACGACGCTCTCTTTTAGATGCTCCTCAATGTGAAGGAATTTCTCCTTTTCGGAGGAGAGCATTTTGCTTACCGAGATGCCCGTCCACTTGCTTAAAATTTCAGCCACGCTCTCCTCGTCCACGCGGTTTCGCAAAAGCACGCCGTTTTCTTTCATCGCGTCCCACTTCGCCTCAAGTTCCTTAACCTTCGCCTGCGCGGCGGGGATCTTGCCGTATTCGATCTCGGCAGCCTTGCTAAGATCGCCGTTGCGTCTTGCTAAGCTCGCTTCGTTTTTAAGGCTGTCGATCGCTTTTTTCTCCTCGCTGATGCCACCGAATACGGACTTTTCGTTTTCAAATTTAGCCTGAAGCGCGTTTTTCTGCTCGGTTAAATTTTCGATCTCTTTATCGATCTGCGCGAGCCGCTCGTCGTTTTTGCCGTCATCCTCCATCTTAAGGGCTTCCTTTTCGACCTGAAGCGTGAGGATGTCGCGCTTGGCCTTGGCAAGCTCGTTTGGCTCGCTTTCGATCTGCATTTTAAGCTCCGCCGCCGCTTCGTCAATGAGATCGATCGCCTTATCGGGCAAGAACCTATCGCTGATGTAGCGGTCACTTAGCCTTGCGGCCGCCACAAGCGCGCTATCTGTGATAGTGACGTTGTGATGCACCTCTAGCCGCTCCTTTATGCCGCGCAGGATCGCCGTAGCCTCGCTCACGCTAGGTTCTGCGACCGTTACGGGCTGGAAGCGGCGTTGAAGCGCGGCGTCTTTTTCAAAATACTTTCGGTACTCTTTCAGCGTCGTAGCGCCGATAGCGTGCAGCTCGCCGCGCGCAAGAGCGGGCTTTAGGATGTTTGCGGCATCCATAGAGCCTTCGCTTGCGCCCGCGCCTACGATGGTGTGAATTTCATCGATGAAAAGCACGACGTTTGCGGCTTTTAGGACCTCGTTGATGACGGCTTTGAGCCTATCTTCAAACTCGCCGCGATACTTCGCGCCCGCAATCAGCGCACTCATATCAAGTGCGATGACGCATTTGTTTTGCAGGCTGAGCGGCACCTCTTTTTTTGCAATCAGCTGAGCAAGACCCTCGACGACAGCGGTTTTTCCGACGCCCGGCTCGCCCAGTAGGATCGGGTTGTTTTTCGTCTTGCGGATTAAAATTTGCATCATTCGCGAGATCACCTCGTCGCGACCGATGACCGGATCGAGCTCGCCCGCGATCGCCTTGGCGGTGAGATCGACGCCGAATTTACTAAGCGCCTCAAGCGTCTCGTCGGCGGTTTGCGAATCGATGCTTTTGCCGCCGCGAAGCGCCTCTAGCTCCTTTTTGATCTCGCTAAGATCTGCAAATTTAGATAGAATTTTCTTTAGCGGATCTGCGTTTAAATTCGCAATCAGCCAGGTATCTACGGCGATAAATTTATCGCCCGAGCTCGTCATCAGCCCTTTTGCGATCTCAAGCGAGTTCATCAGCTCGCGCGAGATTCGCACGTTTTCCTTCGTGACGTTTGAGCTCGTAGGCAAATTTGAAATTTCGCTTTTGATCTCAAGCTCGACCGCGGTCTTTTCGATGCTAAATTTATTAAAAATTTGATTTAGAACCGAGCCGCTATCGGCTACCAACGCCCAGAGCATGTGCAATACGCCCACTTCGCTATTTTTGGAATGGATCGCCAAAGAAACGCTGCTTTCGAGCAAAGAGCGCATTTTATCGGTTAAAATTTCAATAGTTTCGTTCATAAATTTTCTCCTAAAGTTGAAGTTGGTTGCATTATATAACTTTAGTGTGTTTATGTCAAGGTTTTTTAGTGATATTTTAAAATTTTCGCCTTAAATTTATCCGTAAACGCGCAAATTTCGTATGAAATTTACCTTATTTTTAGCCAATTTTCTATAAAATTCACTCCATTTTACTTTCAAGGATAAACTTTGCGACAAAAACACCTCTTCTTCGGCTTGGGATTCATATTTTCTCTATTTTTAGGCGTCAGTTTTTTTACCGGAAATTTACAAGCCAGAGAGGTCAACGCGACCAAAAAGCCAGACAGCGAAAAAACTCGTCTGGAGGCGCTAGCTAAGCTTACCAAAACGCTTGCGATCGTCGAAAACAATTATGTCGATGAGATGAGCTTCTCGGAGCTTGTGGACAAGACGATCTCGGGGCTTATGAATAACCTCGACGCGCACTCAAGCTATATGGACGAAAAGGCGTTTAACGACACGAAAGTGCAAACCGAGGGCGAGTTCGGCGGGCTTGGAATTCAGGTGGGTATGAAAGACGGCGCTCTGACAGTCATCTCGCCTATCGAGGGGACTCCTGCAGATAAGAAAGGCATTCAGGCCAATGACGTGATATTGCGTATCGACGGCAACGCGACCTTCGGCATCACGATCGACGATGCGGTCTCAAAGATGCGCGGCAAGCCAAAAACTAAAATCACTCTAACGATCGTGCGTAAAGGCGTTAGCAAGCCTTTCGACGTCGAGATCATACGCGACATAATCAAAGTGGAATCGGTTTATGCCAAGATGATCGAGGATGACAAAATTTTATATCTGCGCGTTACAAATTTCGATCAGCACGTAGTTCCGGATGCGAGCAAATTTATAAAAGAGCATAGAGACGCCAAGGGCATTATTTTGGATCTGCGAAACAACCCGGGCGGGCTTTTGGATCAGGCGATCGGGCTGGTAAATTTGTTCGTGGATAAGGGCCTAATCGTTTCACAAAAAGGGCGCGCGAAAAACGAAACCGAAGCGCATAACGCCGATCCTAAAAAGAAGATCACCGATTTGCCTCTGGTAGTGCTAGTAAACGGCGGCAGCGCAAGCGCAAGCGAGATCGTAAGCGGCTCGCTTCAGGATCTAAAGCGCGCCGTGTTAGTTGGTGAAAAAACTTTTGGCAAGGGAAGCGTGCAGGTGATCCTGCCGATAGAGGATAAAGAAGCTCTGCGGCTTACCATAGCGCGATACTATCTATCAAGTGGTCGCACCATCCAAGCGGTGGGCGTGACGCCTGATCTCATAGTGGCGCCGGGCAAGGTGCCGAGCCGCGACGAGGATGAATTCTCGCTAAAAGAAGCTGATCTTAAAAAGCATTTGCAAGGCGAGTTAGCCAAGGTCGAGACCAAGAAAAAAGATGCTCAGAAAAAGGATGAGAAAAATTTCATCACAGCAGAGCAGATTAATAACGATATCCAGTTGAAAACCGCAATAGACGCGATAAAAATTCTAAACATCAAGTAAGGAGAGTGTGATGCAAGCTACCAAAAAAGAGCTCATCTACGAAGGCAAGGGCAAAAAGATGTGGTCGGTTAACGAAAGTGACGACCTTTTGATCTCGGAATTTAAAGATTCGCTGACGGCGTTTAACGGCGTCAAAAAAGCCGAAGAGAGCGGCAAAGGTGCGTTGAATTGCAAAATTTCGACGCTTATTTTTGATCTGCTTAAAAAGCATGGCATCGCCACTGCGCTCGTAGAGACGATCAGCCCAACCGAGCAGCTCGTAAAAAAATGCAAGATTTTCCCTCTTGAGATTATTGCTCGTAATATCGCCACTGGCTCGCTTACAAAGCGCCTGGGCATCAAAGAGGGCACGAAGCTTCCGTTTGCTCTGGTGGAGTTTTGCTACAAAGACGACGAGCTGGGCGATCCGATCCTAAACGACGAGCATTGCTTGCTGCTTGGCGCCGTAAAGAGCCAAAGCGAGCTTGACGAGCTCAAAAAGATCGCGCGCAAGATCAATGAAATTTTGATTAAATTTTTTGATGAGCGAAATTTAAAGCTCGTGGATTTCAAAATCGAGCTTGGCAGAGATAAGGACGGCAATATCCTGCTTGCAGATGAGATCAGCCCCGATAGCTGCCGCTTTTGGGACAAACAGACCGATAAAAAGCTCGACAAGGATGTATTCAGACAGGATCTTGGTAGCGTAAAAGTGGCCTACGAAGAGGTCTTGCGTAGAATTTTAGGATAAGCGATGAGGGTAATCGTAAACGTAAGGCTTAAACAGGGCGTGCTCGATCCGCAGGGCAAGGCGGTCAAACACGCCCTCGCTTCGCTTGGTTTTAGCGGAGTAGAGGACGTGCGCGTAGCCAAACAGATCGTCCTTGATATAGATGGCGAGGATAGGGATAAAATTTATGCCGACGTCGCCAGGATGTGCGATGAAATTTTGGCAAACACCGTCATCGAAGACTATGAGATCGTGATATGAAGGTAGCGATCGTCAATTTCCCCGGCACCAACTGCGAGCGCGACAGCAAATACGCCTTTGACGCGCTGGGTTGCGAAACGCAGATAATCTGGCATAAAGAAACCGACATAAACGCCGATCTGATCGTGCTTCCCGGCGGCTTTAGCCACGGAGATTATCTGCGAACCGCGGCGATTGCTAAATTTAGTCCGGTGATGAAGGCGGTTCTTGCTCATGCTGCGCACGGCGGCTATATCCTAGGCATCTGTAATGGCTTTCAGATGCTTTTGGAGCTAGGCTTGCTCGCAGGCGCGATGAATAAAAATATAAATTTAAGCTTTATCTCAAAATTTCATAATTTGCGCGTCGTTTCAAACGATAATAAATTTCTACGCTGTTGCGATAAGGGCGAAATTTTAAATATCCCGATCGCGCATGGCGAGGGCAACTACTATGCGCCTGCGGATACGCTAAAGTCGCTATACGACGAGGATTGCGTGTTGCTAAAATATTGCGACGAAAATGGCGCGGATCTAAATCCGAACGGCTCAGTAGACGCAATTGCCGGGATTTGCGATAAAAACAAAAAGATTTTCGGACTGATGCCGCATCCTGAGCGCGCGATAGAGCCTATTTTGGGCGGCACGGATGGAGAGAAAATGCTAAAAGGCTTAATTTGCTAAAAAAAATTCTTACTATTTTAGGTGTCTGCACGCTTGCGTTTGCTGCGCCGGAGATTGAGATCGATTCGCTTGACGATCTAAGTAAATATGCGCCGAAAAAAGCTGAGGATAAGCCCGACGAGCCGCAGACGCGCGATAATTCTAAGGTAATGCTGAAATACAATAAAAAAGAGGTTATGTCGATGGATAATTTAAGCATCGACGATCTTAAGGCTTTGGCGCCTACTAACGAAGTCGATCTTGACGTATCCGACGATAAGGTCTATCAGGACATTAAGCCTAAGGAGCTTACGCTAAAAGCTAGCGGGATGCCTAGGAAGGTATATTGCAATCAAATTTTTAAGATTGACTTCGCCGTATATTTGGGGCAGAAAATCACCGTCAAGCCAAAGCTAGAGATCAGCCGCACCAATGGTATGAAGTGGCTTAATGCTGACAATCTTACGTGGATTGAGGGTGACGAGATGTTTGAGACGACGCTGTGGTTTGCGGCAAGCGATAAGAGCGATAAGATAAATGAGCTCGTTTTGACACTGCAGCGCAATGGAGAATTCTTTGAAAAAAGCTCTATCAAACCTGATAATCCGGAATTTATGAAGCTTGACACGAAGCCTAATTTTTCGCATATCGTAGCCGACGAGCTGAAACTTAAAAACTACAAAACTACCAAATTTGACGACGCTTCAAATCTACTCACGCTCGATCTTGGTATCCGAAACGGCGCAATCAGCGCTTTTAGTATCGATAATCCAGCCATTATTAAGCAGGGTGTGGACTCCGTGCGCGGCACATACGCAAGTCAGAGTGGATATTATTTCGCCGTCGTGGATAAAAATATCACAAATTTAGACTTCAGCTATTTCAATCTTAATACTAAAAAATTTGAAAATTTCGGGCTTGAGCTTAATCCGCGCGCTGAGGATCTTAGCACGCAGATCGGGCTAAATCCGAAAGAGAGCAAGTTCGAAGCTTACAAGCAGATCGCGATCTATACCCTTGCAGCCGGGCTTTTGGTGATGTTTCTGCTTAGCAAAAATATCACGCCGCTTATCTTTGCGGTGCTGATTTTGGCGGTAAATTTCTACGCGCAAAGGCCTTACGGCACGGGCAGTATCGCGCAAAATTCTCCGGTTAGAATTCTGCCTATGCAAAGCTCCACCGTGTTTTACGTGACTAAAAATCCCGAAAAGGTCGAAATTTTGGGTACGAATAAGGAATTTTATAAAATCATGCTGGGCGGCAACAAGATCGGCTGGGTTAAAAAAGATGAGCTTAGCAAGGATTAGAGCGCTATTTTACGCGATTTGGTTTATTTTTACCGTCGTTTGCGTCGTGATTGCTATGGCGGTGAAAAACTCCTCTCATCGCCGCTTTCGTCGCATTTGGGGGCGCTTCCAGCGCTACGGCATTGGATACGATATCCAGATCATAGGTACCCCCGATCCGCGCGCGCAGCTAGTAATCGCCAACCACCAAAGCATAATGGATATCGTCGTGCTCGAAGAGACCCATCCCGCCGATATCTGCTGGATCGCTAAAAAGGAGATCGCAGACATCCCTATCATCGGTAAAATCATCACTCTTCCGAAGATGATCCAAGTCGATCGCTCAAATCCGCGCGATCTGGTGCGGATCGTGCACGAAGTGCAGCAGCGCGTGAGCGAAGGGCGCGTCATCACGATGTTTCCAGAGGGCACCAGACATCGCGGCACGCAGCTTTTGCAATTCCAAAGCGGCGCCAAAGCGATCGTTAGCAAGCTTGGTCTGCGCGTCCAGCCAGTGGTGCTCATCGGCACGCAGCATATCGCAAACTCTCACGATTTCACCGTCCATAGCGGACATGTCAAAATCATCTACCTAGACCTGCTCGATACGAGCGATAAAGATTGGCTGCAGCACGCCAGAGACACGATGCAAGCCGTAATCAATGAAAACGAAACCGCCGAAGCATAGGCGGGATTCATAAATTTATCGATAAAATTCAAACGCGACTTTTACTAATTCGCGCGATTTCTGTGCGCTAGCGCGTTTATTTGCGCTTTGATTTGCGGCGGCAAAATTTTATAAAATTTCATCCGCTCGTGTTAAGCGGCGTGGAATTTTAAAATTTCGTTCGTGCGCGTGGACGACGAAATTTTAAAATTTTATCCATGCGTTTAGGTAGTGGAATTTTAAAATTTCATCTAAACTACAGGCGGCGAGTTATCGGCGAGAGATAGGCAAGAAAACAGCGCCTGTATAAAAGCAAAATTTTAAAATTTACGCGGCGCGGTAAGATGAAATTTAGCATATATTTAGCTATTTGCGAAAATGGCTAAACGATTTGTCACAAGAGCAAAAGATGGCGGCAACCCGCAAGCGATCTAAAATTTTAAATTTCTTAAGGAGGAG
>NZ_CALIBF010000138.1 GCF_938045465.1 uncultured Campylobacter sp. | reverse complement strand
GCGCCTTATAGATGCTGACAAGGTCGTTTTTAAAGACGGCTACTATAAAATCGCCAAGAAATAGCGGCGGAATTGCGAGGTAGAATTTCGTTTCGTAATTTAATGGCAAAATTTTATAGAGATTTCGCAGTGGAATTTTCGTCCAAATTTGCCGACAAAGTGGTGCGCCTAAGACACGGCAAGCTCGATCGAATAGAGCTTTTGGATCAAAGCACGATGAAGCACAATCTCGGCTCGCAGGATAAAATTTCAGATCGCAATCAAAACAAAAGCGCCTCACAAAGCTCTAGCGCCGAAGCTGCGAGCGAACAAAATCCCGCCTCGCAAAATTTAGGTGGCGAAGATCGGAGCGCTGAAAATTTAAGCGGCGAAAATCAAGGTGGTAAAAATTCGGGCGCGCAAAATGACGGTGCGTAAAATTTAGCTCGCATGATGAAAAATAAAGCTACGTTAAAATTTAAAAATTTCACCGCCTGCTCGCGCTCTTTTTGGGTTCACACAAAGCTCGCGCGAGCAGGTGCGGCTCTTTGCTGCGCACGTCCCGCCGAAGCCCTTTGCCTCGAAATATCAAGCGCCGTCGCAAAACCGAGCGGAGTGGGTAAAAATTTTAAAAGTCTAAATTTTAAAAACCGAAACGCTACGGGCACAGATTTCGACGCGGATCGCAACATACGCCTAGGCGCGGATAGCGATATAAACTCCGGCAGAGATCGCGCCATAAATTTTAAAATTTCAAACGCAGATTTAAAAGCCGGTTTAGCGCGCCCGAAGGCGGATTTTAAATGATTAAATTTTTAAATTTAAAAGTTGCTACCGCCGTGTTTGCGTTGCTACTCGCAGGTTGCGACGGATGGAAGCACCATCTAAGCAGTGACGGCGCCTCGCTCGCCTCCAAGTTTGACCCCTCCGAGCGCACGCTAAAGATCGAGGGCAACGACAAGCCGTTCGTGCTGTTTTTTTACACCAGCAGCTGCGGCGCATGCAAAGCCCAAGTACCCGTGCTAAATGAGCTACAAGCTAGCGGCGACGCGCTGATCATCGGCATTCTAGGCGACGGTAAAGGCTTGGAAGCCGACGCCGCGGTCGCTCGCGAAAAGGGGATAAAATTCCCAAGCGTCAGCGGCGCGAGCTCGGTGAAATACTTTGAATCCATCGTAGGCGGCATTTTCGGCACCCCCACGTCGGTGATCTACGATAAAAACGGCAAAGCGGTTAAAAAGCTCATCGGCCTCTACCCCAAATCCGCCTTCGAAACGCAGCTCAAGCTTATGAATTAACGAGCGAAATTTAATGCAGCCGGATTTACGCCGGCGGATCGCAAATGCCCACTAAAATAACACTTCGAGTTTAAAATTCCTTTCAACTTGCAGATGCCTTTGCGTTTAAATTTCAAAATTTAGGCGCGCAGCGGATTTAAGTATTCGCCGAGTTTTGCTAAAATTAGCTTTGTCACTAAGCTACTTAAAGGGCTAAAAAACGGCAATATTAATAAAATATAAAGATACTTCAATGAGTAAAAAATCCCTTACCTTAGGCGCTGCTGCGATGCTTTACGGCGCGCTAAGCCTAAACGCCGAGGCTTCGGCGCAAAGCGCGCAAGAAGATTTGAAATTTAACGCCGCAAATTTCACGCAAGAAAGCGCGATCGTAGGCGGCAAAAAGATAAAATTTCGCGCCTACAAAAACATAATCTACGTCGCAAAACCCGTAAGCGCGCACTATCAGAGCATGAATATCTTCATCCCGCAGCAATATTTTGAGGAGTGCAAGAGCGGCAAATTTGACGCCGTAAGCGCGCCGATATTTTTGCCAAACGGCGTGGGCGGCTACATGCCCGGCGAAGCGGGCGAGGTCACAATAGACGCAAGCGGCAAGCCAAACGCGATCGCTACGGCGCTTTCGCGCGGTTACGTCGTAGCCGCTCCCGCAGCGCGCGGACGCACGCTAAAGATCGCAAACGGCGATTATATCGGCAAGGCGCCCGCAGCGATCGTCGATCTAAAGGCGGCCGTGCGGTATCTGAAATTTAACGACGCGGCGATGCCCGGGGACGCAAACAAGATAATCTCAAACGGCACGAGCGCGGGCGGAGCGCTCTCGGCACTTTTGGGCACGAGCGGGGACGAGGCTGCGTACGAGTCGTATCTGCAGGAGCTGGGCGCTGCAAAGGCGAGCGATAAAATTTACGCGGCGTCCGCATACTGCCCGATCACAAATCTAAAGCACGCAGACGCGGCGTATGAGTGGATGTTCGGCGCGCAGAGCGAATATGAAAAGATGGATTTTAGCGGCCTTGATGCGGCGGGATTTAACGAGCGCGGCGAAAATTCTAGCGGCGCTGAAAAAAATTCCAAAAAAGGCGCAAATCAAATCGCTGCAAAGCCTGCACGCAAGGTGCTAAGCGGCAAGCTAAACGCAGCACAGATTAAAATTTCAGACGAGCTAAAGGTGCAATTCCCTGCCTATCTGAACTCGCTAAGCTTAAGGGATGGGGGCGGCCGCGCGCTAAGCCTGGATAAAAACGGCGACGGCAGCTTCAAAGATTACATAAACGGGCTCATATCGGCCTCATTTGCTAATTTTGCGGCGAAAAATCCGCGCACAAAGGCGCCCCTATACCTCGCCGCCAAGATTAAGGACGACGCGTCGCAATCGCATATGCTCTTTTGGGGCTACGCGACCTCCAAGCCGCGCGCCAAGACCCCGCCCGCATTCGACGGCTTCGCGCTTGAAAATCCCGAAAACGAGCTGTTCGGCGGCGCTAAATTTAACGCGGCGCATTTTACGGATTTTAGCGCGATGAATGACCCCGCCAAAGGGGTGCTAATCGCAGGCGCCCAGCTCGTAGAGATGATGGATGCGATGAGCTTCGTGCGCAACGAAAACGGCGCGAAGCATTACCGCATCCGCCACGGCGCGAGCGATCGCGATACGGCGCTTGCGATCCCCGCGATTTTGGCGCTTAGCTTGCAAAATGCGGGCAAGAACGTCGATTTTGCGGTGCCTTGGGGACAAGGACACGGCGGCGATTACGATCTTGAGGAGCTTTTTGACTGGATCGATAAAGTGGTCGCGCAGTAGGCTTAGCGGGCGAAATTTCATCTTAGAATTTAAAATTTTGCCCACAGTTTCGCCGTAAAATTTTATCGCCCAAAGCTCGCTCTAGTGGATACGCCGAGCGGCGTAAAATTCCGCTGCAAAATTCTATCGCGTAAAAATTTTAGCGTCGCCGCAAGACGCATAACGATTTGAAATTTTACGGCTAGCATTCAAAAAATTCCATAAAATTTTATCGCGACAAAATGGCGCGAATTAAATTTTATCAGCCGCGGCGATTTGTGGCGCGGGCTTTTAGCGCGATCCGCGCTAAAATTTCGGCACAATCAAATTCTGCAGGCTAAATTTAAAAACCGAAGTATGCGATAAAATTTCACGGCGTTTATGCACTATCCGATCGCAGGTATTTTAGCACGCAGGTATCACGTAATAGGCGCACATTCGGCGTGCGGATGATTAAAGCGCAAAAACTCCAAGCGAGCGCGGCAAGCAGGCTAAATTTAAGGCGTGCATTCGCGATCTCCCGCGGCTCCAAGCCCGCTTTTGCTATCCATTAGGCCTGCTTCAATAATCCGCTGACACACAAAAAGCGCCGCTTGGGGTCTGTATTTTTGCGCCGTGTGTATAAATTTCATAATTTAACGGCGCTTTTGAACGCAGCTTAGCCTATTTAAAGATCAGCACCCCGCGCGTCAGGATCGCTTCCCAAACCTGGTGCGCCGGCATCTTTGCGGCGGCGTAATTCGGCGCTAAATTTAACGCTAGCTAGCATTGCACTGCCTTTAGCTCGCGCGGTAGGCGCTCTATCTATGGCAACGCAGCTTCGGCATTAAATTTAAACGCGCTGTCTTTGCGCCGCCCTCTAGCTTGCGTACGGCGGGCATCGCCTGCGACGACGCCAAAATGCAAGCCGCTTTTTGCCGCGCTGCGCCGCGAAAGAGCTTTTAAAATTTAACGCCCTAGCCTTTCGCGATCTCGTAAAAACCGTCTTTAAAAACGACCTTGCCAGCACCCACCAAACGCTTTAAAAGCTGTGCGCTCGCTTCATCAAACATCGCCTCCACGTCGCTCGTGCGCTGCGGACGGCGCGAGAGAGTGCGCAAAATTTCATCCTCGCTAAAGCTCAGCCGCTCGCTTGCGTATTTGGGCGCAGAGATTATATTTACGTTTTGATTTTCGATGAAAGTGGCTAGATAGTGCAGCTGTGCTTCGCTCACACCCTGCACGCGGTATGCGGGCGGGCGATCGATCGTACCGAGATCGACGCGGTGCGGGTTGATGCGAGCTAAAGCCGCATTCAGCGCCACAAAGTCCTCTTGCGTATCGTTGATGCCGCGCACGACTAGGATTTCGATATCAAGCTCGCCGCGAAACTCGCGCGCAAAATCCGCGATCGCGCTTACGATATCCTCGGCGCTAATGCCTGCGTGCGGACCGTCCACCTTGCGAAAGCTTCTCGCAAGCACGCTATCTAGCGAAAATTTGCAGATATCAAGTTTCATTAGGGCTGCGCTGTTTTCGCGCACGAGTGAGCCGTTTGATAAAACGAGTAGCTTCTGCGGCAGGCGCAGCGCTTTTAGTGCATCCACTAGCTCAGCAAAGCGCGGATGCAGCGTAGGCTCGCCGTTTGCCGTGATCGTAATGACGTCAATGTTAGGATGCACCGCCAGCGCGGTTTTCAGCTCGGCGATGACCGGGCCGATCTCACAGGGCTCGCTCATCGCGCTTACCGGCTTGCCCGCGCCCAGCTCGCAGTAGACGCAGTTGAAGTTGCACTGCTTGCGCTGCGGGCTCAGATCGATGCCGAGGCTGCGCCCGAACCTACGCGAGGCGACGGGCCCGAAAATATATCTCATTTTTGCTCCATGGTTTGATTTGCGGGGTTTGCTTGCGCGCAGATTTCGCTTTAAAACTTTACTTTACGGAATTTTAATTTGCAAAATTTTAATTTGAAATTCCGCGTCGTGAAATTTTACTGAAATTTGCTTTTAAAAATTTAGCTAGAAAATCCCGCTTTGAAATTCTACGTAGCAAATTTATACCGATCTTAAGCCTCGCGCCAATAACGCTTTGCATCGAGCTTTGAAAATTCTACGTAGCAAATTTATGCCTTGAAATTTAACTTCCGCGCGCCAAAATTCGGCGCCACTTTTATGTGAAATTCCACTTCCGCGCGCCGCCCCGCTACGGCGAAATTTTAAGCTTAGAGTTTTGAATTTATCCTTAAATTTAGGGCGTGCGAGCCATAAATTTAATGTGCGGGCTAAATTTAAACTCGCAAGCTTGCGGTATTTTTACGCCGCCGTGGACACAGCACGTAGAATTTCAGATCCTCGCTCGGCATAAAATTTCAAACTGCGGCTAAATTTTAAAATTTAGAGCTTTGTCTTCTGCACGCTGTTTTAGCGGCGTGAAATTTAAAATTTATGGACAGCGGAAAAATTGCACAGAAGCAAAACAAGCGACCCAGGCGAATGAAATTTTAAATTACGGCTCCATAAAATTTACAACGACGCGCTGCAAGCGAGCTCTCGCAAAATAAGGTTTTAGCGCGCGCTTAGCTCGTGCACCAGATCCACCAGATATTTGGCGTTTTGCACGCTTACGTCGGGCAAAATTCCATGTCCTAGATTAAAGATATGCGCGGCACCCTTCATCGACGCTAAAATATCGCGCACGCCCGATTCTATCGCGCCGCGGTCGTATAGCCGCATCGGCTCCAGGTTGCCCTGAAGCACAAATTTGTCCCCGAGCTGCTCGCGCGCAAGCTCAATCGGAGTGCTCCAATCCACGCCCCATACGTCAAAGCTCGCCTCGCCTCGCTGCTCCGCGATACGGCTCAGCCGCGACATCTGCGCGCCCGTGCCCTTGGCAAAGACGATGAGCGGGATATGCGGGAATTTCGCCTTTAAAAATTCCGTGATTTCTAGGATGTATCGCCAGCCGAACTCCTCGTATGCGCTCGGCTCCAGCGCGCCTGCCCAGCTATCGAAAATCTGCACCGCATCGACGCCCGAGCTGATCTGGCGCGCCAGATAAAGCTTCGTCGCCTCCGTAACGAGGCGCAAAATTTCATGCAGAAGCTGCGGATTTTCGTAGAGCATCCTTTTGCAAACGGCGTAATTTTTGCTGCTGCCGCCCTCGATCATATAGGTAGCGATAGTCCACGGCGCGCCGCAAAAGCCGATAAGAGCTTTATCCGCGGCAAGGCGCGAGCGAGTAAGCGAGATCGTATCATAAACGTATCCGAGCTCCGCCGCGGCCTTTTGCGGATCAAGGCGCGCCAAATCGCCCTGAGAGCGGATCGGATTGCTAAAGCGCGGCCCTTCGCCCGCTTCGAAGCGCAGATCCATCCCCATCTGCATCGGCACGACCAAAATATCGCTAAAAAGTATCGCCGCATCGACGCCCAAAATCTCCACGGGCTGGATTGTTACCTCGCTAGCGGCGCGGTAGTCGCGGCACAAGCTCAAAAAATCGCCCGCCCTCTCGCGCACCGCCATGTATTGCGGCAGGTAGCGCCCCGCCTGGCGCATCATCCAAATGGGCGTGTATGGGGTCTCTTTGCCGAAGCATGCGTCGATGAAAACCATTTTTATCCTTTAAATTTACTCAAAATATACAAAGCTAAACAAACCGCAAAGATAGCCCCTGCGAGCAAAAGCATATCCAAAGGGGTAGTAAAATCGGTGTGTAAAATTCGCTTAAAGAAATCCACTACCAGCACCATTATGATGACGCTGCCGAGTTTGTGCTTTAGCTCATCCAGCGAGGCGATCTTTAAAACTTGTAAATTTAGATCCACAAACTCGTCGATAAACAACTCATAAATTCCAAATACGAAGATTAGCAGCACTATAGCGACCAGATACAGATCGATCGCCGTTATTATCTCGCTTAAAATATCAATGTAAAGCGCTCGCTCGCTCTGCGGGGCTAGGAAAAATTCTACGATTTTATAGAGCGCCGAACAGATTTCGTAGCTTGCCATCACAAATATCGCCGCGCCTGCCGCGATGCAAAAAAATACCGGCAGGAGAGTTAAAAATTTGCTGCAAAGCAAAAATTTTTCAAATATAGCTTTCATTTCTTCCTTAAATTTTAATTCAGGATTAGCTGCTCCGCAAGCGGACGTATAAATTTAAAAGCCGCTCTATGCCGAAGTGTTCGTTTAAATTTACGTTCGTTTGCAATCGCGTAAATTTACACCATTTAGTCGCGTCCGTTTGAGTCTTTAAAATTTTGCGCCAGGTTAAAGGCACAAAATTTCAGCTCGCGGCGTTAAATTTTAACTAGGCTGATTTGCAAATTTATTCGCCAGACCTCGGCGCCGAAACCGCGCGCGCAACCGTATCCGCGCACAAAGTCTCGGCAACTCTGCTAAATTTATCTTACTTGTCTTGCTGCATATCGATCCAGCGAAGCGCGATGCGCACGGCGTTCGTAGCCGCTCCGACGCGGATCTGATCGGCGCTGCACCAAAGATGCAGAATTTTATCGTCGAAATTGTCCCTGCGGAGCCTGCCGACGTAGGTTTCGTTCG
>NZ_CALIBF010000137.1 GCF_938045465.1 uncultured Campylobacter sp. | reverse complement strand
AATTGCGAGGTCAAACTTCTCGCGGAGGCGGCGCTGCCCCGCAGCACCGCATTGCTCTGCTCGCCCACAAACCCCACCTAACCCCCGACGACGCTTTATAAGGGGCGGACTGCATCCGCGCTAAATTCTATGCGCGGCAGGGCGCGGAGCGTAAATTTAAACTCGAATTTAAAATTCTAACCATTTACCGCAATTTGATATAAACTCGGCAAAATTTTCCCAAGGATCCCCGATGCAAACGCTTGATTTTCATGTCCATCTGTTAAGCAAGGAGGTGCGCTTCGATCGCCCTTACGACAGGCTCGCGCTGCGCCTTTTCGGCAGGCGCTTCGGCATAGACGTATCGCGCGCGATCAAAGAGCCATACGAGGCCTATGTGGACGCTCTGCTCGGCGGGCTTAGAGCTTCGAAATATGTTAAAAAGGCGGTGCTTTTCGGCGTGGATGCTAAATTTAGCGACGCGGGCGAGCTAATCCATCGCGATAAGACCGTCTGTGCGGACAACGACAGCGTGTTTGAAATTTATCAAAAAAACCCAGGTCTCATCGTGCCGTTTTTTAGCATCAATCCGAAGCGAGCGGACGCGCTAGATGAGATCGATCGCTGCTTCGAGCTCGGATTTAAGGGAGCGAAATTTTTACAAAATTATTGGGATCTGGATACGAGGCTGCCTCGCTACGTGCCGTATTTTGAAAAGCTCGCCAAGCTCGGCTTGCCGCTGGTGATCCACGTCGGCAACGAAAGCTCGGTGCCGAGCACGCGCCGCTGCGAGGCGCTGGAGATGATCTATGCGCCGCTTGAGTTGGGCGTCACGACGGTGTGTGCGCACATGGCGATTAACTACGAATATTCGCATATTTTTCGTGCGCTCTCGCGCCGCCCGCGAAATTTCGGACACGATTATTTCGCGCTTTTAGCGCTTCTGCGCACACACAAGAACCTCTACGCCGATGTTTCGGCGCTGATGACGCCGGTGCGCGCGAAAGCCCTGCCACATCTGGCGAGCCAAACGGACGTGCACTCGCGCCTGTTTTACGCTTCAGACTTTCCGGTGCCGTATTCTGCGATATACAACACCTACGATCTGCGCCTGTCGCAGCGTATCGCGCTGCATAAAGAGCCCAACCCTTTCGATCGCAACGCGCGCGGGCTGCTCGCGTATTTCGGCGAGGAGAGCGAGCTGTGGAGCAATTACAAAAAAATTCTGCCCTTTGCATAGACGGTGAAATTCGGTGAAATTTAAGAGGCGGGCGTGAATTTTATAAAATATTTTTTCTCGGAAATTTTTAGATTATTTAAGCTTCTCGTAAGCGCCACGCTTGTGCTAGCTGCGGGGTTTTTAATCTACAAACTATTCTTTTCGGAGCCGGTTTAGCGGAAAATTACGAGCAAAATCGCGTTCAAATTTTAGCCCTGCGCGATTTTGCGCGCGAGATAAGCCCGAAGGAGTTTCTTTTGACGTTCGTTTTGATGGCGACGAGGTCTCAAGTATGAGAGCCGTGAATAAAGACAAAAACCAAAGTGCGAGTTTTTAGACGAACGAGCGCGCTGTTTTAAAAATCCTAGGCTGGGATTTTTGGGACTTTTAATGAACTTAAAGCCAAAGCAAAAAGCGCAAATGCCCAGGGCATAAGCATCTGGGAAGGCGAGGGTAAAACCGCTATTTATTACAAAGACGGGTTTGTCTCGGAATTTTACGAGATTTTCGAGGGTTCTGCGAGCGAGGCGGTGAAAAAAGACTACGAGATCGGCTGTGATGATAGATTTGCCGCAGACGGCATGGTGATGGCGCGCGACGGAGGCGCTACGACGGGCTTTATATGCGTGGATCGTGACGGCTACGGCATCAAACGCAGGTAAATTTTACAGCGGTTTTGCATGAAATTTTAGCGGGAATTTTTGTAAAAATTTTTACCGTTGCTGCAGAGATTTTGCAAGAATTTTTGCTGTTATTGCGGATATTTTAGGGTTGTTAAGAATACTTTGTCGCGCCTGTTTTGTTGCGCCCGCCGTTTAACCGCCCGCCCGACGCTAAATTAAAATTTAAACCGAGCAGCACGTATCGTAGTATCAAAGCACTCTTTGACGCAGCGCAAATCTTGAAATTTCAGTGATTTAATTTAGCTAGCAGTTACACTAAATGAAACGGCGAAATCATACGCGGCGGTGAGTTGCTGTTTAAATTTAGCTTGCAGGCACGTTAAATCCTAGCCGCGACATGATTTGCTTTAAATTTTACAACGACAGCTCGTTTTAAATTTTAAACCATTAGTGCAACCTGCAAAAATTTAGCGGTGCCCGCCTAAAATTTGCATTGTACCGCGCCGCCTGTGCCGCACCGGCGCCGCGTCGTGTGATTTACGTTCAAACGAATCGCACTTATCAAAGCCGCTAAAATACCAACTACGCGCTGTCCTATTCGCGCTGCATCGCGATACACCATTCTTGTCGCACCGCTCACGCTGTAAAATTTCAACGCAGGTTTGTTTTAAATTTCATTGCATCGCACAAAAAACCTTTGCGCGAGAAATTTCAACGATAGCTCACTTTAAATTTACGCTTCGTGCCGCTTCTCGGCTCGTTTGTTTCAATCTCTCGCTACTCCTATTCTGTCGCGCCTGTCGCTTGACAGCCGTCCCGTTAAATTTTAAATTTCCACGAATTTTAAGAATTTACGAGGCTTAAAAATGCCTTTGAAATTCTTGCGATCTCATCTTGCATATGCCCGCCCGGATTTTGCTCAAACTCCGCTTTTGCGCCCGCACTGCGGCATTTTGCGATAAAATTTCGCGCCGTCTCGCCGCAGAGTGCTCCGCGCGGATTTTTCGGGTTCATCTCAGCCTCGCCCAAGGACGCGTAGACGTATGCCAACCCCCTTTGCGGCGAGTGTGCGGCGACGAAGGCGTCAAATCCGCCGAACCAAAACGACGCCGAGACGCAGGCGATCTTTTGAAATTTATCGCTCGCAAACGCCGCATACGCGCTAAAAAGTCCAGCCAGCGAGTATCCCGCGCACGCTCGCCACGAAGGCTTTCCCGCGCCGAATACGTGCCGCTCGATACGCGGGATCAACTCGTTCGTAAATTTTTCCAAGTGCGCCGCGCCGCCGCCTGCGAAATCGCGCACCCCCTTAAACGGCGATTTTGCCGCCCACGGGCTAAGCTTATCGCCCCACTGCGCCTCGTTTAGATAGATCGCCGCAAGCACGAAATCCGCGCCGCTTTGTCGCGAGACGAACTCGTAAATTTCGCCCGTGCTAGCCGCGCTAAAATCCAAGGCGTGCAAGTAGATGATCGGCACGGCACCCAAGCGGGGCGGGGCGGTTTGTGCGGACGCGGTGAGTACTGTATTCTGCATCGATGACGCGGGCGAAATCGAGTCGGTAGTTGCCGTAAATTTTGGTGTAGTATCTAGTGTGGACGACGCGGCGGGTTGAATGGCTTGTGCTTTAGGCGCGGCTAGAGAGGAGGGCGAAGCGGGCGCGATGAGCGTAACGAGCGGTGTGTTCGGTGCTGCAAACGCGGGAGGCTCAGATGAAGCAGCCTGCGCAGACAGACCGAACGAAACGGCGGGTGGATCATCCTGTGCGAATATGGGAGGCGTGCCAAGCTCGAATGAGACAATATGAGCGGATGCAGAGGTATCGGGCGGGGTATCCGGCGTGGATCTGAGAGGCTGCGCACGCGTGGCTGACGCAAAAGACGGCGCGTGCGGGGCGAAAATTTCTACGCGCAGGCCGTTAAATTCCAAACTTTGCATCGCTAAAGCCTTAAAAGTTATTAAAATTTAATAGAATTTTGTGTAAAATCACCGAATTTAACACTAGAGGAACTTAAAATTGGCTTTGATCGAGCTTATCGATGTTACGAAAAAATTCGGCTCTCACGTCGTTTTAGACGGCGTAAATTTCGCACTGGACGCCAATGAGCGCGTTGCCGTGATCGGCAAAAACGGCGGCGGCAAATCCACGTTGATGAAGATAATTGCGGGTCTGTGCGAGATCGACGAGGGGCGTGTGATCACTCAAAACGGGCTAAATATCCAGATGCTCGCTCAAACGCCGAAATTTGAAGACAATCTCTCGGTCAAAGACGCGTTGCGAAGGGAGCTAGCCGAAATTTACGCCGCCCTTAGCGAATATGACACGATCTCGAGCGAAATCGCCGCACAGCCCGAAAACAAGGAACTTTTAGCGCGCCAAGACGAATTGATTAAATTTATCGAGGCCAAGGACGGCTGGCAGATCGACAATAAGATCGAGCAGGTACTGCAAAATTTCGGGCTTAAAATTTACGAAAACCGCTCCGTCTGCACGCTTAGCGGCGGCGAAATTCGTCGCGTGGCGCTGGGCGCGCTGGTGCTTAAAAAGCCCGACGTGCTGCTGCTGGACGAGCCCACGAACCACCTCGACGTCTATATGGTGAAATTCTTAGAAGATATGCTGCTTAGCTCGAAGCAGACCATCGTTTTTATCAGCCACGATCGCTACTTCATCGACCGCTTGGCGACGCGCAGTATCGAGATCGAAGAGGGTAAAATTTCAAATTTCGACGGCGGGTATGAGAACTATCTGAGGCGCAAGCAGGAGATGCTTGCTTCGCTCGAAAAGTCCCACGAGACGCTGCTTAAACAGCTGCGCGCCGAGGAGGAGTGGCTGCACCGCGGCGTAAAAGCTCGCCTAAAGCGCAACGAAGGGCGCAAGGCGCGTATCATGCAGATGAGGCAGGATGCGAAGAAAAACCCGGGCGCGATCCGTCGCGTGCGGCTCGAGCTGGAGCGCGCGAGCAGGAGCTTTAACGGCACGGGCGGCGACAATCGCAAAAAGATGCTTTTTGAATGCACGAATATCGGTAAAATTTTAAACGGCAAGGTGCTTTTTAAGGGCTTTTCGGCACGGGTTTTGCAGGGCGAGCGCATCGGTATCGTAGGCGCCAACGGCGCGGGCAAAAGCACTCTGCTTAAAATTTTACTCGGCCGCAGTAAGATCGATGCGGGCGAGATCAAACGCGGCGAGATCAGGATCGGCTACTTCGATCAGACCCGCAGCGGCATCACGGACGATAAAAGCATAATCGAAATTTTCTGCCCCAACGGCGGCGATCACATAAGCGTCCGTGGCAGCTACATGCATGTATATGGGTATTTGAAAAATTTCTTATTTCCGAAGGAGTTTTTAGACAAGCCCGTGGGCGTGCTTAGCGGCGGTGAAAAGAACCGCCTGGCGCTTGCCAAGCTCTTTACCGAGCAGTATGATTGTCTGATCTTGGACGAGCCGACGAACGATCTTGATATCGCGACGATCAATATTTTGGAGGATTATCTGCTAAGTTTCGAAGGTGCGGTAATCATCGTAAGCCACGATCGCTATTTCATCGATAAGATCACGAATAAGCTTTGGGTTTTTGAAAAAAATGGCACGATCGATCAAATTCAAATGCCCTATTCGCAATATTTGGAGTTTGAAGACGAGATGGCGGAGATTAATCAGATCGAGGCCGACGCTGGCGCGAGCGCAGAGGAGAGCGGTCGCGAAAACAAAAAGGAGAAAACGAGCGCCGCGAAGCTTAGCTATAAGCAGAATAAAATTTTAGAGGAGTACCCCGCTAAGATCGAGGCTATCGAGGCGCGCATAAAGGAGCTAAATCACGCGCTCTCAACGCCTGAAATTTATCAAAAGCTCGGGATGCAGGGGCTTTTTGAAGAACTTGAAGAAAAAAGAGGAACGTTAAACAGTATGGAAAATGAATATTACGAAGTGCTTTCGCTCGCCGAGAGCCTAAAGTAGGCGCGATGGTTTGGTTTTTGATCTTTTTATACGCGCTTTACACGATTTATAAAATTTCGCTCGATCTGCTTGAGCTAAGCTTCATCCGCGCCAAGCTAAAAGAGCCTGCAGTGGTGCTTAGCGAGGAGGATTATCGCAAAGCGGGCGAGGTCGGCGCGGTAAATTTAAAATTTAATATATTTTCGCACTGCTTTTCTTTTGCGGTGGCGCTTATTTGGATACTTGCGGGCGCTGGCGCGTTACAGCGCGCGATATATGATCTAGCGGGCGACGGGATTTTTGCGCAGAGCTGCTTCGTAACGGCGTTTTTAATCATCGGCGGCGCGATATCGCTTCCGCTTGAGATTTACAAAACCTTCGTCAAAGACAGGCGCCTAGGCTTTTCCACGATAACGCCCGCCGTTTTCGTAAAAGATGCGCTAAAATCGCTCATACTCACGCTGGTTTTTGGCTTTGCGGTAGCCTCTGCGCTCGTTTTTTGCGTAAATAGCTTGGGCGCGCACTGGTGGGTCTGGGGCTTTTTGCTAAGCTTCGGCATAGTTTTACTGATAAATTTAATCTATCCGACCGTTATCGCGCCGCTGTTTAATAAGATGCAGCCGCTAGAGCACGGCGAGCTAAAAGAGCGCATAGAGGGGCTTTTGCAGCGCTGCGGCTTTAAAAGTAGCGGCGTTTTTACGATTGACGCTAGCAAGCGCGACAAGCGCCTAAACGCCTATTTCGGCGGCTTCGGTGCGACGAAAAAGGTCGTGCTTTTCGACACGCTCATAGAGAAGCTGAGCGAGGATGAAATTTTGGCCGTTTTAGGGCACGAGCTCGGGCATTTCAAACACGGCGATATTTTGAAAAATTTAGCGCTTAGCTTCGTGCTTTTGGGCGCGACGTTCGCGGTATTCGGAAACCTCCCCGCAGGCGTATTTAGCGCGCTAGGACTTAACGCGGACGGCGGCGCGACGCTGGTTTTTATGATTTTGTTTGCGCCGATCTTGCATGCGTTTTTTGAGCCCGTAATCTCCAAGCTTAGCCGCATGCACGAATTTAGCGCGGACCGGCATGGCGCCAGCATGCAGGATAAAAAGAGTATGATCGGCGCGCTAAAGAAGCTGGGCAGCGAAAACAAGGCGTTTCCGCTCGCTCATAAAATTTACGCTGCGGTGTATCATTCGCACCCGAGCCTGTATGAGCGCATAAGAGAGCTTGATGAGGATCGCTGAGGCGCTAAGATGGGGGCTGGAGCAGTGCGGCTCAAAATACGTCGCGCGCGAAATTTTAAAGCTTTGCGAGAGCATTAGCAGCGAAGAACTCGTGCTAAGATGCTCGGAAGAGCTCGCGCATGAAGCGGAGTTTCGCGCTAAGATCATTGAATTTAAAGACGGTCGCCCGCTTGAATACATCACGCAAAGCCGCGAGTTTATGGGCTTTAAATTTTACGTCGATGAGCGGGTGCTGATACCGCGCTGCGAGACCGAAATTTTAGTAAAAAAGGCGCTTGCTTTGGCGCATAGCTTGGGCGAGCCGCGCATTTGCGAGATCGGCACGGGCAGCGGCATAATCGCTATATGCTTAAAAAAACTCCTTCCTTCTTGCCGCATCGCGGCTAGCGACATCAGCGCGGATGCGCTTGAGGTGGCGCGCGCAAATGCCGCAAGCTTAGGCGCAGACGTCGAGTTCGTACACTGCGCTTACGCGGATGAGATCGCGGGCGAGTTTGATCTCATCGTCTCAAATCCCCCATACATCGCAAATTCCTACGCATTGGATGCGCGTGTGCTGCAAGAGCCGAAGGCGGCGCTGTTTGGCGGCGAGAGGGGGGATGAAATTTTAAAACGCATCGTGCTGATCGCCGCACGGCGCGCAAAATTTCTAGTCTGCGAGATGGGCTACGATCAAAAGCAGAGCTTGTCGGCATTTTTGCGCGAGCAGGGCTTTAGGGCGGAATTTTACAAAGATTTGGCGCAGTTTGATCGCGGATTCGTCGCGCGAAATTTAAACAGATCGTAGGCGCGCCGTGCAAAGCTCGCAACTACGCAGACTGCTTTATTACAAAGCGTTCGGCTACCGCTACGTAAGCGCTGAAATTTTAAGCGGCGGCGCGCGATTTTTCAAGGCGCTGGATACGCTAAAATCCGCTACCGCCGAGTGCAATCTCTGCGAGCTTGCCAAAACGCGCACGAGCTCTAGCGAGCAAAATTTTAAAAATTTCAAAACTCCCGCGAGCGTAAAACTTATGATCGTAGCTCTTGCGCCGGGCGTTAGCGAGGGTTTTGGCGGCGGCTTGGAGGCTGAGATTGAAGCGGCGCTAGATCAAATTTGCGCGCCCGAGCAGATCTATTTTAGCTTTCTGATAAGGTGCACAGTGCCGCAAAATAGGCGCATAAGCTCGGAAATAATTTTAAAATGCGCGCCCTATCTGACCGACGAGATCAAAATTTTAAAACCCAAAGTCGTGCTCTGCCTAGGGGAGCTCTGCTGTAAAATCGTGCTGCGAAACGGCGATCTAGCGGGCATGGACGCGCTGCACGGCTCGGTCTTTAACGAGGACGGTATCAGCTTCGTGCCGAGCTTCGATCCCGCATTCATCGCGCAAAATCCGAGCAAGGCGGAGCTTTTCAAAGAGGATTTGCAAAAGATAAAAGGGCTGCTGTGAGGCGCGTTTTGGCGCTTTCTTTGCGCGCTATTTTGATTTTGCGCGCGGCTTTGTGCGGGCGCCTAGTTTGTGGATTGTGCCTACGCGGATGAGATCGCTGGCGAATTTGATCGGCTTAAATTTTACAGGCGAGCGGGATTTTAGCGGAGTAAAACACAGACTCGATCTGCGCGAGTTTAAATTTAAAAGCGAGAAAATTTCATAAAGCGGCGGAGCGGGGCAAAATTTAACGCCATTGCAAAATTTTGATATTTCAAATTTTGTTTTCTATCTAGCTATCTCGGGTGCGTGAGGGGTTTATGTCACGACGTAGCATCAAAATTTAAACCTCAATACCGAGCGAAATTTTATGTCGTAAATTTTATCTCGCCTGCAAATTTTATTACTGCCCAAGAGCTTTGCGCATTCTTAGATTTTATGCCGAAGATCGATCTGCGCTATGTTTGTGCCGCACGCGACTAGGTAAATTTGAACCCGCGAAATAAATTTATCTCAAAGATTTGAAAAATTCTAAAATTTCGGCGCTAAATTTGATCGGTCTGCCGTCTTTTACGAAGGCAATTTTTACGTCCTGCGCGTATAAAAGCTCGTTAAAATTCGCGTTTTTAATATCTTTGATCTTGTAAATTTCTTGTCGCAAAAGGGCACTGGCGTTTTTGAGCGCGGCTAGGCTCGTGCGAATTTCAAGCGTGTCTCCGAGGCGCGCGGGGCGCAGAAATTTGGCGCAAAGCTCGCTAACTACGAAGTATGCGTCTGCGCGCGCGAAGTCCACTCCTGCCTGCATAAGCGCCTCGCTGCGCGCCCGCTCGCAAAATTTTATGTAGTTGGCGTGATACACGATGCCCTGCGCGTCGGTATCTTCGTAGTAAATTCTAATCTTCATTCCGCGCGTCTTTCGCCGCCGCGACATCTCTAGCAGCCAGGGCGGGGAGGATTTTTGCGAAAAACAGCACCGCTTGGAACACGATGATGAGCTTCATGCACCATTCGCTAGCCGCGTGGATTTGGGCAAATTCCGGCGTCATCGTCGCTTCTGCACCGATCTTTTGCGCATTTATGACGTAGTCGGTAAAGTAAAGCACGAAAAGTAGGGCAAGTATGATATTTACGAGCGTCAGCATCAGGGTCGAAAGGCGCAAGCGAAACGATTGCGATTTGTTGTTGTTGAAATTTATCATCTCAAAAACGAGGCAGATGATCGAGACCGCGATGAGGATGCCGCCGTATTTTACGAAGATCTCGCTCATTAGCTTGCCGCTTTGAAAGTGCGATAGCACGCCCTCTCCGATAATCTGCTGCGGGAAAAATACCACGGGCGCGACGAGTGCGCCGAGCGAGAGCTCGATGCCGATAAGGGCCGCGATGATGAAGATATAGATAGAAAAAATTGCGCGCATAGAAATCCTTTTAATTTTGATAAATTTTAAATCGGACGTGATTATAGCGAAATCTTATAATCGTGCGCTTAAGTGTTTTGCAAGCAGGTTTTATGCGCGAACGGGTGCGGTCGGCGGTCGCGAATTGCGGTATAATCAAATTTTAGTTTGGATGCGGTCGTTTGCGAAATTTATAAAATTTTTACGGAGGCTGGAGATGAAATTTGTGCCAGGCGCGTTAAGCATAAAATTTCATTATAAAAATTTAAAATTTTCCAAATCGTTTTTTAAAATTTCTCTTAATTATTCAGCCCCCTTTAAGCATCGCTCTTGTATAATCACAATTCTGTTTCGCACCGAGCCGAACCTGCTTCCTTAAGTCTTAAGTCCTAGTAGTTTTAGCCTTTTAGCGAACGCGTTTTTTAAAATTTAACTGTTAAAAACAAATATCTTTAGTCAATCTTTGAAATCTAAACAAGTGATCGATTGAGCCTATGGATTAAGATTTAGATCGCTGGATCGAATTTAGATTATTTTTTACATCCGTAACGAATATCTAATTAGCATCTAGCTTTAACTAAACCTATCCATAAAAACAATGTTACAAAAACATAAAGTTTTTAGATTAAAAACTTCATAATGGCATCTACCTGTATAAGTATAAAGAGTTTAAATCATAGATTAAATTTAAGACGCATAAGTAAGATCTGAGCCAAGCTTCGGTTTTTTAATGCTATCCTTAGAAATTTATGATTTGCGAAAAACTTGTTTTTCGCAAATCTTTGTAGCTTTAGGTGGATGCAGGGAGCGAAAGCTCCCGCTCGCAGTAACGGCTTTGCCGTTGCGAGAAGTATAAATATGGAGAGTTTGATCCTGGCTCAGAGTGAACGCTGGCGGCGTGCCTAATACATGCAAGTCGAACGGAATTTAAAAGAGCTTGCTCTTTTAAATTTAGTGGCGCACGGGTGAGTAATATATAGCTAATCTGCCCCTTGCTGGAGGACAACAGTTAGAAATGACTGCTAATACTCCATACTCCTTTTTACCATAAGATAAATCGGGAAAGAATTTCGGCAAGGGATGAGACTATATCGTATCAGCTAGTCGGTGGGGTAACGGCCTACCGAGGCTATGACGCGTAACTGGTCTGAGAGGATGATCAGTCACATTGGAACTGAGACACGGTCCAAACTCCTACGGGAGGCAGCAGTAGGGAATATTGCGCAATGGGGGAAACCCTGACGCAGCAACGCCGCGTGGAGGATGACACTTTTCGGAGCGTAAACTCCTTTTGTTAGGGAAGAATAATGACGGTACCTAACGAATAAGCACCGGCTAACTCCGTGCCAGCAGCCGCGGTAATACGGAGGGTGCAAGCGTTACTCGGAATCACTGGGCGTAAAGGACGCGTAGGCGGATTATCAAGTCTCTTGTGAAATCTAACGGCTCAACCGTTAAACTGCTTGGGAAACTGATAATCTAGAGTAAGGGAGAGGCAGATGGAATTCTTGGTGTAGGGGTAAAATCCGTAGATATCAAGAAGAATACCTATTGCGAAGGCGATCTGCTGGAACTTAACTGACGCTAATGCGTGAAAGCGTGGGGAGCAAACAGGATTAGATACCCTGGTAGTCCACGCCCTAAACGATGTATACCGGTTGTTGCTGTGCTAGTCACGGCAGTAATCCACCTAACGGATTAAGTATACCGCCTGGGGAGTACGGTCGCAAGATTAAAACTCAAAGGAATAGACGGGGACCCGCACAAGCGGTGGAGCATGTGGTTTAATTCGAAGATACGCGAAGAACCTTACCCGGACTTGATATCTAACAAATCATCCAGAGATGGAAGAGTGTCTGCTTGCAGAAATGTTAAGACAGGTGCTGCACGGCTGTCGTCAGCTCGTGTCGTGAGATGTTGGGTTAAGTCCCGCAACGAGCGCAACCCACGTCATTAGTTGCTAACGGTTCGGCCGAGCACTCTAATGAGACTGCCTTCGTAAGGAGGAGGAAGGTGTGGACGACGTCAAGTCATCATGGCCCTTATGTCCGGGGCGACACACGTGCTACAATGGCATATACAATAAGACGCAATATCGTAAGATGGAGCAAATCTAAAAAATATGTCCCAGTTCGGATTGGAGTCTGCAACTCGACTCCATGAAGCCGGAATCGCTAGTAATCGTAGATCAGCCATGCTACGGTGAATACGTTCCCGGGTCTTGTACTCACCGCCCGTCACACCATGGGAGTTGATTTCACTCGAAGCGGGAATGCGAAATTCGCTACCCTCCACAGTGGAATCAGCGACTGGGGTGAAGTCGTAACAAGGTAACCGTAGGAGAACCTGCGGTTGGATCACCTCCTTTCTAGAGTACAAATAGATATCCTCTCACAAGGTATCTATCATAAAGTCTTAGCGCTAACATATGTTTAGCTCTAAGCATGCTCAATCGAGCTTGTTTAGGTTTGAGAGATTGACGGACAAGATTAAAATTTTAGTCTTGTATTTTATAAGCTATTTTCCTTAATATATTGAAGTAAGAATTAATTGCTTAATACAATCTATTTTATATTGTTAAAATAGATTTGTTTAGATTTTTTTCTTAGACGAGGAAGTTTTAAGAAAATCAAGGAGCGTATTAGATATACGCGACGCCGATTTTTGCAAAAACTGACGAGGTATAAGGAAAAAAGATAAGCGAAGATGGGGAATTAGCTCAGCTGGGAGAGCGCCTGCTTTGCACGCAGGAGGTCAGCGGTTCGATCCCGCTATTCTCCACCATAAGATATTTGCGCCATATTTAATTTGATGTTAAATCTAAATAGAGAATTTTAACTCGGTTTTACTCAAGCGTATCGGTTTGTTAAATTTAGCAAATTTGATCAATCTATCATAACTTAAAATTTTCTATTTAGGTTTAGCCTAAACGTTCTTTAAAGTACCATTGTTAAAGTCACAATCAAGTTTTAATAAAACAATTTTACAGGACTTGTTAAAGCTTTGATTATTCGAAGTGATGCCAAGCCTTTAGCCTTATTATGTTATCCAAAGCTAAAAGCTAAGATCAATACACGCTTATAGAGCCTAACTTACTTTATAAGTTTGATCTCTTTCCGTCTTAATTCGAGTTAATCAAATACTATAGAATAAATTTAACGCTTCGGTTTTAAAGATAGGGCATATTTAAAAGCTCTTATCTGTAAATCAACCGCTTAGTTAGATCGGTTTTATCTTTAGCAAGGAAGTAATGCGAATTAGAATATATAAATAAATAGTCTAAGTATTTTTTACGGACCTAATCCTAAATGAGTTTCTTTTAATGGAAATTTTACAGCAACGCCGAAAGCGTTGCTGTGCTTTAGGTGGGTTGAGGGAGCGAAGCTCCCCATCGCAAAGGCCGGCTTTGCCGGTCTGCGAAGTAAAAAATATATAAAAGGTAAGCTACTAAGAGCGAACGGTGGATGCCTTGGCTAGTAGAGGCGATGAAAGACGTGCCAGGCTGCGATAAGTCTCGGGGAGCCGTCAAGGGGCTTTGATCCGGGAATTTCTGAATGGGGCAACCCAATACATAGCGATATGTGTTACCATTAATGGAGCCAACGCGGGGAACTGAAACATCTAAGTACCCGCAGGAAGAGAAATCAATAGAGATTACGCTAGTAGCGGCGAGCGAACGCGTAAGAGGGCAAACCACTAGTTTACTAGTGGGGTTGTAGGACCGCAACATAGACTAGGATCTGATAATAGAACAATCTGGAAAGGTTAGGCATAGAGGGTGATACTCCCGTATATGAAATCACATCCTTACTTAGCGGTATCCTGAGTAGGACGGGACACGTGAAATCCTGTCTGAAGCCGGGTCGACCACGATCCAACCCTAAATACTACTACTAGACCGATAGCGTACAAGTACCGTGAGGGAAAGGTGAAAAGAACGGCGGTGAGCCGAGTGAAATAGAACCTGAAACCGTTTGCTTACAATCATTCAGAGCACTATGCTATGCTCTTTAAAATTAATCCAGCTTGGCTTTTTAGCCCTTTTTTATGAAACTGCGACTGCGGCAGCCGGATCCGGCTAGCCTTGCCTTGTTTCATAAAAAATCATCTAAAAATCCTGCGCATTTGAAATTCTAAATTTTAAATCTAATAAAATTCATCATAGATAACACAAATAGAATTTTATAGTCTAAATTTAGAGATAACGATTAGCGATTAGTTTTAATGAGTATAGCAGTGTGATGGACTGCCTTTTGCATAATGAGCCTGCGAGTTGTGGTGTCTGGCGAGGTTAAGGAAACCCGGAGCCGTAGCGAAAGCGAGTCTTAATAGGGCGATTAGTCAGATGCTGCAGACCCGAAACGATGTGATCTATCCATGAGCAGGTTGAAGCCGGTGTAAGAGCCGGTGGAGGACCCAACCGACGGCCGTTGAAAAGGCTCCGGATGACTTGTGGATAGGGGTGAAAGGCCAATCAAACATCGTGATAGCTGGTTCTCTCCGAAATATATTGAGGTATAGCGTCGTGTAGTAGTTATAAGGGGTAGAGCACTGAATGGGCTAGGGCATACACCAATGTACCAAACCCTATCAAACTCCGAATACTTATAGCGTAACCACGGCAGTCAGGCGGCGAGTGATAAAATCCGTCGTCAAGAGGGAAACAACCCGGACTAACAGCTAAGGTCCCCAAATCTCATTTAAGTGGAAAACGATGTGAAGTTACTGAAACAACCAGGAGGTTGGCTTAGAAGCAGCCATCCTTTAAAGATAGCGTAATAGCTCACTGGTCTAGTGATTTTGCGCGGAAAATATAACGGGGCTAAAATGAGTACCGAAGCTTTAGACTTGCACTTAATCATTTATACTTGGCTTGGCTTTTGAGCGTCTTTAAATGAGCTCGTAAAAATAAATGCTCACGAACTATATGTTCGCTCCGCTTTATTTTTACGTCGCAACATTTAAATCCATCTCAAAAATCCTACGCCATCTTGAGTTCAAATTTGAACTAAACGTCTTAATCTAAATTTAGAAATTTCAAATTTCTTAGAATTTTAAAATTTAGCAACAAAAGCAAAAAAATAAGCCGCAAGAAAAGTATAAATCATTAAGTGCAAGTGGTAGGAGAGCGTTCCAATCAGCGTCGAAGCCGTACCGGTAAGGAGCGGTGGAGCGGTTGGAAGTGAGCATGCAGGCATGAGTAGCGATAAAATACGTGAGAATCGTATTCGCCGTAAACCCAAGGTTTCCTACGCGATGCTCGTCATCGTAGGGTTAGTCGGGTCCTAAGCAAAGTCCGAAAGGGGTATGCGATGGAAAATCGGTTAATATTCCGATACCGATATCAGTGTGCGACGGAAGGACGCTTAAAGTTAGTGGAGCTAGCGGATGGAAGTGCTAGTCTAAGGAAGTAGGTTGAGTTATAGGCAAATCCGTAACTCTTTATCCGAGATCTGAAAGGCTTCTGACGCTCTTCGGAGTAGATGAAGAATCCATGATACTATCGAGCCGAGAAAAGTTTCTAAGTTTAGCTGATATCGCCCGTACCGTAAACCGACACAGGTGGGTGGGATGAGTATTCTAAGGCGCGTGGAAGAACTCTCTTTAAGGAACTCTGCAAAATAGCACCGTATCTTCGGTATAAGGTGTGCCTAGCTTCGTTAAGAATTTACTTCGTAAGCGAAGAAGGTTACAACAAAGAGTCCCTCCCGACTGTTTACCATAAACACAGCACTCTGCTAACTCGTAAGAGGATGTATAGGGTGTGACGCCTGCCCGGTGCTCGAAGGTTAATTGATGATGTTAGCTTACGCAAAGCATCTGATCGAAGCCCGAGTAAACGGCGGCCGTAACTATAACGGTCCTAAGGTAGCGAAATTCCTTGTCGGTTAAATACCGACCTGCATGAATGGCGTAACGAGATGGGAGCTGTCTCAAAGAGGGATCCAGTGAAATTGTAGTGGAGGTGAAAATTCCTCCTACCCGCGGCAAGACGGAGAGACCCCGTGGACCTTTACTATAGCTTGACACTGCTACTTGGATAAAGATGCGCAGGATAGGTGGGAGGCTTCGATTCGTAGATCTCGGTTTACGATGAGCCATTGTTGAGATACCACTCTTCTTTATTCGGGTAGCTAACTAGCCTAAGTTATCCTTAGGTAGGACAATGTCTGGTGGGTAGTTTGACTGGGGCGGTCGCCTCCCAAAATGTAACGGAGGCTTACAAAGGTTGGCTCAAAGCGGTTGGAAATCGCTTGCAGAGTATAAAGGCAAAAGCCAGCTTAACTGCGAGACATACACGTCGAGCAGAGACGAAAGTCGGTCTTAGTGATCCGGTGGTTCTGTGTGGAAGGGCCATCGCTCAAAGGATAAAAGGTACCCCGGGGATAACAGGCTGATCTCCCCCAAGAGCTCACATCGACGGGGAGGTTTGGCACCTCGATGTCGGCTCATCGCATCCTGGGGCT
>NZ_CALIBF010000136.1 GCF_938045465.1 uncultured Campylobacter sp. | reverse complement strand
GACCTTGCTTCTGCGCCAGGTCGCACACGCAAAGCACGAAAGACGCGCTGTGCCGAGCGACGACATCGAACGATATACAGGGCACCTCACGTAAAATTTCAAATGGCGGTGTCTTGTGTGGCATGCAAAGCTACGCACGGATTACCGAAGCACAGCACCGTGACACAGACGCGATGCGCACAGTGTCTCGATACCGACAGCACACGGCAAAGGCTGGATGATGCGCATAACGCGACCAAAGCGCCGAATGCCACGCAGAATTCACAATGACGCGCGACACAACAAACGCCGACGCACAAAACAGCAAAGCAGACACTTTACATCCGCGCAGATAAAATTCGCCCGCCTCGCTTAGCTTGTCACGCCCGCAGGAGCTGTATAAGCTGTAGCGCAAGAAATCTCGAAAGCAAGCTTTAAATTCTATCTCTACGCAGCACTTCTCCGTGTCGAACACGCAAAAAAATACCGAGCGCGCGTTCTAAATTTTAAATTCCAAGCCCCAGCGTCTCTTTCACCACGCGGCAAAAATCCGCCAAAAACCACCCGAGCGCCTTGTAGTAGCTGCTTTTGGCGTTTATCTGCACGTGCGTAGCAAGCGCGGAAAAGCTCGGAATGATAAATTGCGCCAGATATAGCGTCAAAATTTTATGCGATTTCGCGTCCGTGTTTTGCTTAAAGATCATGGCAAGAAGTGCTAGCATATTGGCCGCGTGAGCGCTTTTAAGCTCCGTAAAAGGCTTTTTGAAGCGGCATTTTTCATAAAACAGCTCCACTTCGCTTTCGCTTATGAGTTTGAAAAAATCCATCTCAAACGCCTCTTTTAGCGCCTCAAAATCGCGCCCTAGCGCCGCGTAGTCCTCGCCCTGCACCTTTTGCCAAAGCTCATGGCCGTTTTTGTTCTCGATATTTTTATTTACGATGATCCAGTTTTTGCCCAAGCTGCGCAACTTCTGCTCGTCTATCACGCCTTTGAAATTCGTCGCGAAGATTATGCAGATCACCGAGTATAGCTCGCCTAATTTCATCTTTTTCCTTTAAATTTAATCAAATTTCGCTCGCTTTTTTCAGCTTTTCGATGCCGAATTTTTCCCAAATCCTGCTCAAAGATCGATCTAAGCTCTGCTGCTTTTTATCGATCTCGCCAAAAAGTAGCGAGCCGCCCGATCTGCCGCCAAAATTTGAAAGATTTAGCGCTACGTGGATTATCTGCGCGCCTTTTTTCACGTCGCAGAGCTCAAACAGCTCAAGCGCGGTCTCGCTCAGCAAGCTTAGACTAAACGCCCTATCCTGGCTGATCTGGTGCGAAAACTCCTCGCGCGATTTGTAGCGGATCTTTAGATCATACGTCGCGGGCTTTAGGCCCCTTGCGAGCACTTCGCCCGCCAAATGGCGCGCCAAAATTAAAATTTTACGCCGCAGCTCGTCCCGATCGGCGCACGGCGCGAAGCTACGCCCAAAGCCGATACTCTTGCGCTCGCGCTTTGAGACGACCTCGCCTTCATCTTCGCCGCTAAGGGCTGCGAAAATTTTCCTGCCGTTTGCGCCCATCTTTTCAAAAATTTCTCTGTGCCCTAGCGCGTCGCCGAAGGTTACGATACCGTATTTGCCGAGCGTTTTTTGCGCCGCTTTGCCGATGCCAAAAAATTTCGCTACCGGCACGGCGGATAGCTCGCGCGCGATTTGCGATTTTAAAATTTGCCGCACGCCGAAGGGCTTAGCAAGGCTCGTGGCGAGCTTTGCGATAAGCTTTGCTTCGCTAAGACCGACGCTGCACGGAAGGCTAAAGCGGCGCATAATTTCGCTCTGCAAAAACGCGGCAAAGCTCAGTGCGTCCGCGTCGTATGCCGTACCGCGTAAATTTAGAAAAAACTCGTCGATGCTAAATTTTTCGATCTCGGGCGTAAAGTTTAGTAAAAACTCATAAATTTCGCGTGAAGCTTTTCGGTATTCGCCGTGCTGCGAGCGCACCAAAATCAGCTGCGGGCAGAGTCCGAGCGCGATTTTAACGGGCTGCGCCGAATGCACGCCGTCCGCTCTGGCCTCGTAGCTCGCGCTTAAAATCACGCTACCAAGCTCGCTCTTGCCGCCGAAAATCTCCTCGTTGCCGCCTCCGACGACCGCGATCTTTTTGCCCGCAAGCGCGGGATCGGCGAGCCTCGCTACAGAGACGAAGAAGCTGTCCAAATCGATATGAGCTATCAAACTATGTCGATCCCAAAACCGCTAAGCCCGGCGTAGTCTTTCGGCTCGCTCTTGCTTAAAATTTTGATTTTTCTCACGCCCAGATGCGCTAAAATTTGCGCTCCGATGCCGAAGCTCTTAAAATCGGCGCGATTTTGCGCGGATTTTAGCATCAAAAGCACGCCGCCCTCTTTGCGTAAAACGTCCAGATCGCGCATAAAATCGTTAAATTTCGTATCGCTTAAAAATTCCAGATCGCTTGAAATTTTATGAAATTTCACGTTCGTCTGCGCGCTCTTTTCCAGCTCGCCGAAAATATATGCGCGGTGCTCGTTGCCCTCGTGATCGCTCACGTCGTAAAATTTCGCCGCCTCGCCGCACAGCACGCCTTCGCGCGGCTCGCTAAATTTAACGAGAGTTTCGTGTTTTAGGCGGTACTGCACGATCTGCGCGACCGAGATCATATTGATGCCGTGCTGCGCGCAGAATTTTTCCAGATCGTCCCTGCGCGCCATATCGCCGTCGTCTTTGACGATCTCGCAGATCACGGCGCTTTGCGAAAGCCCCGCCAAACGGCATAGATCCGTAGAGCCCTCGGTGTGCCCCGTGCGAGCGAGCACGCCGCCGCTTTTAGCAATGAGCGGGAAGATATGCCCAGGGCGGACGAAATCATCCGCGCGAGCGCCCACGCGCGACATCAGCTCGATCGTCATATTGCGCTCATACGCGCTTACGCCCGTCTTGGCGTCCTTTGCGTCGATCGTGACGGTAAAAGCGGTCTCGTGGCTGGAGGTGTTTTTATCGACCATCAAATTCAGATCTAGCTGCTGCGCAATCTGTGGGCTAAGCGCCACGCACAGCACTCCGCGAGCGTGCGTGATCGCAAAATTTACCTTCTGTGCGCTGCTAAAGGTGCTCGCAAACACCAAATCGCCTTCGTTCTCGCGATCGACGTCATCGACCATAACGAGCATCTTGCCGTTTTTCAGATCCTCGATCGCCTGCTCTACGCTGATCATTATCTCTCCTCATCAATAAAATCATCAAAAATTTATTTTAAAATTTGAGCTACTAAAACCTACATTAAATTTTTCCTTATATGTCTTAAATATAAACATACCCATACCCCCAGCATTCCACACCAAAAACTCAGCATGCCTTTTTTGCGCCTTTTCATAATCTTCAGGTCTTCCGTGGCCGTCACCAGCTTTATTTCGAACTTCACCTATACCGCTTATAATTGCACTCATACCGCCCAAAATCTGCTTGAAAGATTCTTCTTGGTATTTTTCTGGCGCAAAATCTAAAATTTCACTAACTTTTTTATATAGATCGTGCAAGCTACTATTCTTTTCATTAAAATCAATTTTTTGATCCTTTAAAATATACTTTAATATGCTTTCCAATAATGTCCTTGACGATGTTATGGCCCCTTCAGGATCACCAGATAATCTTTCTAGAGCTTTTTGCCATGTATCTTGTATATATCTATTATCAAAAGCTATATTTTCTTTTAAAATAGCGTTTATAGGATTAAATTCTTTGTCTATATATTCTTCTCTTTCTTTATAACCACGGTCTTTTTTTATAAAAGTATAAAAACTTTCAATATTTTCACAATGTTTTAAAAACCATGGCACAAGATTTTCTAACTCTGGTATGCCAAGAACCCTCTCTCTCGTATATTTATAGCCAATAAATCCTTCCCCTCTAGAAGCATTTTTTAACCCAATTTTTAAATGATTTATTAATCCCTCATTATCTAACTCCCTAATAATGCGGCGTTCGTTATTTTCTTCTTCACTAAAACACATTTTTTCTCCTTAAATTTAAAATATTATTTTATCGTTTCTATCGACGATAGTTTTGCGATCGCCCAGATTAATTTTAACCTAGTCGCCACTTAAAACTTTCACAAGTTCTGCCTCTTCGTAAAACATCAGCTTTAAAATTTCATTATCCTCATCATAGAGCAATCCCCATTGATTCTCTTTTTGACTTTAACATACCCCCCCCTTTTTTTTGCAATATATAACTTAATCGTATATATCAGATATAGCATCACCAAAATACGTACGTCATCATAGATATAAGGAATAATTTCTTTGCCGGCTTGATCTATAAAGCCCCATTTTTTATTCTTTTTTGCCGTAACTAAAATCATCTCAATCCTCCGTTTTAAATTTTGATTTCCGCGTAAGCAGATTTTAGCTTCTCGAAAAGCGGGGCGAAAGAAACGCCGTTTACGCGGACGTTTGCTATCGTCGTGATGAAATTTGTATCGCGCTGCCACCGCGGTACGAGATGATAGTGCACGTGCTCGGCTATGCCTGCACCCGCGGCGGCGCCGAGGTTCATGCCGATATTTACGCCGTTTGCGCCCAGCGTGCGCTTTAAAATCCCCACTCCGGCGCGCACGTAGCGGCTCATCTCCGCCCACGCATCGTCGCTAAGGCACTCGATATTATCTGCGTGCTCGTATGGTATTACCATAAACGCGCCCGGGCTATATGGGTAGAGGTTCATCACCCCAAAGCAGTGCTGCGCGCGAAAAAGTACGCCGTTGCGATCGTCAAACGCCGCATCCGCCGCCGCGTCGCAGAAGGGACAGCCGCTTCTTTTTTCGGTAAAATACTCGCTTCGCCAAGGGGCGCAAAGATAATCCATCTCTTTTCCTTTCCGAAATTCCAAAATTCTATGGAATTTTAAAATTTGCGTTTCGCAAAATTCTATGAAATTTGGAATTTAAAACTTCTAAATTTCATAAAATTTTAAATTTACGTAGCCCGCGCTTGCTCGCACGATGCGGAGCTATGCACGTGGCAGGGCGCGACATGCTTTGCAATCGCGGGGCGCTTCGGCGCAATGCGCACTCTGCGGATCAAAGCCCGCGGCGAGCATTAGTGCGCATTTGGCAGACACTCATCGCGCGGCAAACATAGCGTCTAAGTCCGCATCGCAGCCGTTTGCGCGGCGTGCGATAACAAGCTCGCGATGCCAAAGCGTAGCACGTACGCCTACGCGGCATACAATATCTAATCTACGCAGTCGTTTGCGCGGCGCATTATAATAAAACTTTGACGCACTCACAGGCGCGGTACGCGATGCCAAACCTGCGCTGCAATCACCATCGCAACACGTGGTAAAATTTAACGCGGTGCGGTCACGGCGCAGCTGTATTGCAGCTGCGGCTTAATCGCGTCGTATTGCAGGGTATCACAGCCCTGCTAAGCCCCTACACCGTCCGCTTTTGTGGTAGCTCGCTTTGCGCAGTTATCGCACGCGCAAGCTCCTCTGGGAGGCTTGATCGCGAGCTGTGATTAAATTTACGGCGCCATACAATCGCCAATACTGAGTTTGAGAGCGCGCGCTAGACATACAAGGCATTACGATAGACGCGCAATTCTCGGCGCTCAATGTTACAAGAGCAACCGCGCGCGAAGCTTCGCAAACGCAAGGCCAAATTTAAACCCGCGCTTTTTGCACCATCTCGTGATGCGACGGAAAGCCATACAAACGAAATGCATAAATTTAAACCTCACTCCGTAGCCGCTCGCACGGCGCGCAATAACAAACTCACGATGCCAAAGCGCAACGTGGAGGCTTACGCAGCATGCTATATTAAATTGCGCCGCCGCGCTAAATTTAAAGAGCCTTTAAATTTTAAAGTCCGCCGAATTTTACGAATTTTAAAATTTACTGCCTTAAAATTTCACTCCGTTCGCTAAATTTAACCGCTCGCTTCGGGTTTAAGCCTGCGCGATCAAACGGGCCAAATTTAAATTTTGCCGCCCGCGCCGAACTTTATCTCACGCAGTGCCGCGCCGACGTCATTTTGGCGCATAAAATGCTCGCCGATCAAAAACGCATCGACGCCCGCCTCGTGCAGGCTTTTAAGCTGCTCGTGCGAGTGCAGACCGCTTTCGGCGACGATGATCTTGCCGTTTGGAATCAGCGGGATCAGCCGCTCGCTCAGGCTCGTATCGACCTCGAAAGTCTCTAAATTTCGATGGTTGATGCCGACAATACCCGCACCTGCGAAGACCGCCTTTTTCAGATCGTCCTTATCGTGGATCTCGCACAGCGCCCGAAGCCCCAGCCTGCGGGCAAACTCGAGCAGCTCTCTTAGCTCCTTGCGCTCAAGCGCTTTGGCGATCAGCAGTATAAAATCCGCGCCGTAAACCAGCGCTTCGAGAACCTGATAACGATCAACGATGAAATCCTTGCGCAAGATGGGCGTGCGAGTGTAGCGGCGGATCTGCGGGATAAACTCCAAATCGCCTCTGAAATAATGCGGCTCGGTAAGCACCGAAAAGGCGCTCGCACCTGCATTTTCGTACTCCACCGCAAGGCTTAGCGGCTCAAAATCCTCGCGGATGACCCCCTTGCTCGGGCTTGCCTTTTTGATCTCGGCGATGATGCGCAGCGGATCCTTCTCGTCGCTTCTAAGCGCGCTTATGACGTCGCGCGGCTCGTAAGGATTGGCGCTTAGCGAGCGGCCGAGCAGATCCTCGGGCAGCCTTTCTTTGCGAAGCGCGAGATCCTCTCGAGTGCGTTTTAAAATTTCATCCAAAATCATCGCTACTGCTTTGGTGTCTGGATTTTAGAGCCGGTGGGCTCTTTCGACGTAGAATTTTGCTCTGGCATAAAATCCTGCCTCGATACGGAATTTTGTCTTGACGAGGCAGAATTCTGCGCGGCGGAATTTATAGGCGTCGCAAAATTTTCAGAAGCCGCGGAATTTGCAGACCCAGCAGAATTTTGCGAAGCGGAGTCTTTTGGCGTTAAATCACGCGTTGCAGCGGAGCTCGGACGTGCGGAATCTAACGCAGAGCTTTCGGGCGCCGTAGATTTTATGGAATTAGGCGAAGGAGTTTTTATTGCCGGGCTTTGCGGCGCCTGATCTTTCGGCGCGGAGCCTTTTATCGTAGTGGGATTTTGCGATATAGAATTCTGCGGCGCTACGCCTGTGCCCGCGGCGCACGCATCGATCGCCTCCAAATGCTCTTTGCCTTCGGGGGAATTAAAAAATTCTGCGTCTTTGATCTTAGCCATTTCATTTTTAGCCTTGTCGCACTCGCCAAGCTTGTAGTATCCCCAAGCAAGCGAGTCCAGATAATACGGCGAGTCGGGGTCTTTTTGCAGGGCGCGGCGGACGAGCTCGATGCCCTTGCGAACGTCCAAATCGTGATCTATTAAGATGTAGCCGTAGTAGTTTAGATGCACGGGGTCTTTAAGCTGCGGCGCGATATTTTCAAATTTTGCCACTACGCTAGATAGGGTTTTGGCGTCCACATTTTTGCCCGCACTTTCATATTCGTAGATCGCCTCGATCGCCAAAAAGTCGTAATTTTTGGTCTTCATAAACTCATCGCGTGCCATTTTAATCGCGGTTTTATAGTCTTTCTTATGCGCGTAGGCATCGATTAGAAGCTCGCGCTTGTAGTCGTATTTTTTCAAAAGCTCGATTATTTTATCAAAGTCGTTTGAGTAGTAATAAATCGCTATCATATCGTCCAAGAATTTATTATCCCCTTTGGCTTCATACAGCGCTTCATCGATCTTAGCGACATCCAAATAGCGCTTATTCGCGCGATACACATCAGCTAGCAGCTCGCACGCCATACCCTGGGCGCAGCCGTAGATGCGCCTATGCGTTTCGATGATGCGGATCGCTCCATCTGAATCATCGAGTTTATTTAGCAACACGTCGCATAATCTGATGAGATTTTCGTCGGTTTTGTCTAGCTCATAGGCTTTTTCGAAATAGGTTTTGGCTAAAGTAAAATTCTCCATCGCATAATATGTCGCTGCTAAGATCGCGTAACTACGCGAAACGGGATCTACGGTGACTAGCTTAAGAGCAGCAGTATTGGCATTTAGATTATCTTTAATGCCTAAGTAGTAGCCGATTTTTACTCGCAGATACTCAGAGTCTGAGCTTAGGCTCTTTTCGCCGAGCTTTAAATAGCGCGCCGTATTTTTACGATCTTTGATCGCAAAAGCAGTCTTTAGCGCCTCTAACAAATAAACGGACGAGCCCGTTTTATTGTATGCCTTTTCGTATAAAAACATCGATGCGACGGGATCTTTATGCAGTAGCTCCAAAGCTGTAAGCAAATCGAAATTTAACTCGGCGTCCTCTTGCGCTCGCATCGCGTGATTTAGCTTTTCTTTGGTTATACTTTTAGCGCTTACACCGCGATTTATCAAGCTCTTTTTAATTGCATCTTTTGCACCGTTTTTTGTGCCAATGCTGGAATTCTTATCAGACGCCTTTTTATCCGTAACGGACTGCTTCGCCGCTGCAGCATTCGTCCCACTTTCCGCACTTAGATACTGCGGCGCTAAAATCATCGCCGCGATTAAAATTCCGCTTAAAACCTTACCCCGATACATTCTTCCTCCAATTCTTTAGTATGCGTTTTAAAATATTCCCAAAACGGAAAGCTGCGGCACTGCTTCGGGCGCAGCTCGTAAATCCCGCAGTTGCGCTGCGCCTCGTCAAAAAATACGCACGCTAAGCCGCCTTCAAAGGGCTTTTCTTTTACGCTAAATTTAGCGCCTATTTTTTGTAAATAAATTTCTTTAATCCTTGCGGGCGAAATTTTAAATTTTACCGCCAGCGCCGCAATCTCGCTCTCATCTATCCAGATGTAGCCGCTCTCTCCCGTGCAGCACTTGCCGCCGCAGCGCTCACACGCGCTCGCATCAAAGCTAAAGCCAAACTCACTCATAATCCACGCTCGTTAAATCCGCGCTTTTGTAGATCGCGTGGGCTTGTGCGGTGCGCCTTCCGTGCGCGCTAGCATAGATTGGAAGGGCGATCTCACAGGGCGAGCGCGAGTTCTTACGAGCCTGCAAAAGCGCGAGCTTAGCGGGCTTTGAAATGTCAGGATAGACAAAACCAAGCCTCGTCAAATTTAGCCTAAACTCGCCCAAAAGCTCGCAAATTTTAGCTAGCTTACCCGCCTCGTAGCAAAAAATAAGTGTGCCGCCAGGCTTAAGATGAGCATTCGCAGATCGCACGAAATCCCGTAGACTAAGGCTTGCTGCGCTCTTACTAAGCGCCATATGAGGCTCTTTGCTAAGCGAAATGCGCTCGCGATAAAAGGGCGGATTTGAGACGATAAAGTCAAAACGCTTCTCGCTTTTAAATTCCGCAAAATCCGCGTGCAAAATCTCGGCAGACAGATCGTTTTGCAAAGAATTTAGCCTTAAGATTTCTAAATTTCGCTCTTGAATTTCTAGCAAGCTTAGATTGATGCTCTCAAAATCGCGTTTTAGCAAAAGCCCTAAAATTCCACATCCTGCGCCCACATCCAGCACGTCGCCGTATATCGCTCGCGGATTTAGAGCGCTTTTTAAACTACGCTCATCGAAAACTGCAAACCCGCCGTCACGCAAGCACTCTGCAGCAAAATCCTCGCGCACCTTGACGTCTTCAAATTTGCTCGCGAAATCTTTATCGTGCGTCTTTTGAGATTCTAAAGACTGCGCGATTTGCTCGTCACAAAATTTAAAATTTTCACCGCTTGCGATATCAGGCTTTAAAGCATGCCAGGCTTCGTCGTTTTGAAAATCGGAATTTTTACAGCGCTCGCTTTGAAATTTCTCCTGAAATTCCGCTTGAAATTTCATTTTAAATTCCGCCTTAAGTTCAGCGCAGCCCTTACTTCCAAAATCGCGATCATTCTCCGCGCTATGGTTAGCGGTATGCGACTCTTCTTCGCTAAAAGCGCAATCCTCGGCGCAAAATTCCGCTTCGCCGCCTGCGAAATCCGAAGCGCAAAACTGCGCATTAAAGCCCCCATCTGTCGCGTCTTTAAATTCCGCGCCACAGCCCAGCGCCCAAGAGCCATTTTGCGATGCTGCGTCAGCTTTACGCACGCCTGAGCTTCTTATAAAATTCCACAAAAAAATCGTATCGCTAGTGTAGCGATAACCCTTTTTTGGCTGATAAAGCCTCATCTGCGGATATTTTTGATGATGGTATGAGCGTGATTTATCGCCACTACGATCGATCCGCCGCTTCTGCTGATGAGATCTCCGCCGACGTAAAGCCCACTAGTGGCGGTCTGGAGATTTTCATCCACGATCGGCACGCCGTTTTCATCGTAAGCGATGCCGCATTTTTTAAGAAAATCAATCGGGCTCGTGCCGCCGATCGCGTATATCACGCGGTCAAACACGAGCTCGGTGCCATTATCAAATTTTACCAGCACCTTGCCGTTTTCATTCTCAAGAGCCTCTATATCGATGCCTAAGCGCAAGATGATGTTGCCGTATTTGGTCTCGCGCATTACGTCGCTTTCGTTCGTCTCGT
The DNA here is from genome assembly GCF_938045465.1 of uncultured Campylobacter sp. Taxonomy (GTDB): domain Bacteria; phylum Campylobacterota; class Campylobacteria; order Campylobacterales; family Campylobacteraceae; genus Campylobacter_B. The sequence goes on along the minus strand of NZ_CALIBF010000136.1, from coordinate 5,748 downwards.
TTAGGCGGGTAAATTTAGCCTTGCGATAGCAAAGCGTCACGACATTGGTCTTGCATAGCGCTATAGCGTATTCTGCAGCTGAGTTACCGCCTCCGACGACTAGAATTTTTTCATTGATCGTGCATTTATCAAGATTGAAATTTACGCGTTGCGTGATCGAAGGTGGAATTTTATAAGCGGGCTTATTAGGCTTGCCCATCCTACCAATTGCGACGATGACGTTGCGCGCGCGGTATCCAGCCGAGCTAGTCGTGATATAAAACTCATCTGCGTGCTTTTCGATCTTTTCGACCTCACTTTTGAAATTCGTATCGATTTCGTCGCTATCTAAGAGCTCGTCGAAATAATTTAGCACGCTCTCTTTTGTGCCGGTTTCAAACGAAATAGATCCGCGCGTCTCGCTGTCAAAGCCCTTATATTCTTTATCGACGCGCTTTTTATCTTTGTAAAACTGCCTAATCGTTTGAGAGTGGTTGTCGCCTTTTTCAAGCAGAAGCACATGCGCAAGCCCGTTTCTTTTGGCTTCTACTACGGAAGCGATGCCGCAAGGACCGCCACCGATCACCGCCAAGTCGTAAACGTCTATCATAAATTTCCTTTAATCTTTTAAATTTCATATGAAATTATAGTAAAAATTCCATTAAAATCAGTGGAATTTCCTAGCAATTTCGCAGCTTAAATTTAAAATTTTAATGCTTTAAGATGTTTGCTTGGCTAAATTTGAAAAGACATAATTTTCTCCGTTTAAATTTTAAATTTCAAGGCTCCAATCCGTTTATAAAAGCTCATGCGACAGAAGCGACAGAAGCGGCAGCAAGAGAGGCAGATTTTAAAATTTTACTTCGCCAAGATGGAATTTTGCGAGCTAAGATAAAGCGGTAAGGGCGGCAAATTTTAAAATTTCACCGCCCAGGCAGAAGTTTTTAATAGAAGCTTTAAGGCTAGTTAAAATTTAGCGTATACTTTATGCTAAAGTTAAATTCCATATCTTTCTCGACCTTTGGAAAGCTACCTTTGGTGCGCTCGACCGCGCTTAACGCGCCCTCATCAAGCGAATCGACATTAGAGGAAGACGTAACGCGAAGACCCTTAACATCGCCACTTGCCGTATAGGTAAAGTGCACGCCTACGACGCCGATTTTACGCATACGTTGCGCATTTTTAGGGTAGTGCGACTGCGCGTAGCGAGAAATGATGGCGAAAATTTTCTTGCCGACATCGCTATTGCTAGGATCTCCGCGGCTTGTTATAGCGTCGCTACCGCCACCTGCACTACTGGAGCCGCCGCCCCCGCCGCTACCCAGCGAAATAGGCTTTGTCGGGTCAAATTTAGCCGTTAAATTCCTATCGCTGCTTTGAACTTTATGCTCTTTTTTCGGCTTAGGTTTTTCGACCGGTTTTGGTTTTTCTACCGGCTTTGGCTTAGGCTTTTCGACCGGTTTTGGTTTTTCGACTACAGGCTCTGGTATAGGCTCCGGTTCAGGAATCGGCTCGGGCTCCGGTATTGGCTCCGGCTCAGGCGGAGTTGGTTCCGGTTCGGGCTCGGGCTCCGGCGGAGTGGGCTCTGGCTCAGGATCCGGTTCGGACTGATCGGAAGGAGGCGGGATATTGGGCTCATCGGAGATATCGCCCTGCTTGGCCTCATCCATTATGCTATCGATGGAAAAGGCTATCATATCGGGCATGCTAGGCGGCTTCGGTGCCGACGATAAAAGAGCAAAAACACCCGCAGCGATGATGCAATGCAGCACCAAAGATACGATGAAGCCTATTGCGCTATCTTTATTCATTGCTCTTTTTCGGTCACGATCGCAAATTTTTCATGGCCCGCCTTTTTTAGGACATCCATGATAGAAATGAAAGAGGCAAATTTCGAGTCTTTATCGTTTTTTAGCACGACAAGATCGTTTTTATCGAGAGCGGCAATTTTTTTCTCAAGCTCATCCTCGCTTATTGCAATATCGTCTAGGTAAATTTTAGATTCGCTATCCACTTTAATGGTAACTTTTTTATCCTCTTGCGGGTTTTGCGAGCTTGAAGAAGATGGAAGATTTACCTTAATATGCCCCTGCGCAATGAAAGTCGAGACACTAAGCACGATCGCTAACAGCACCAGCATAATGTCAATGAACGGGACGATATTTAGCCCGTCTCGTCTAGGAATGCTCATTTATTTAACCTCATCGTAGCGGTTTAGAAGCACATCTACCTTGCGAACAAAGCCATTGTAGATGATAAGCGTAGGCACGGCGACTACTAGACCCGTAGCCGTAGCTTTAAGGGCAAGCGAGAGACCTTGCATGATAGCCTTGGTATCGATACCGCTTGCAGTACTCATATCAAAAAATGTGATCATAATGCCGATGACAGTACCTAAAAGACCGATGTACGGAGCATTTGAATAAACAATATAAAGTGTCGTTAAATTTTTTGTCAGAGCCTCTTCATATAGCGCCTTGCTTTTGTAATCGCTAGCTTTAACCTTCGAATAAAAAAGCATCCTTTCGATAGTAAACCACACGACCAAAAAGCTCATAAATCCGAGGATCGCAAAGATAATGTAATCCACGTAATGCGCCAAAAATTCCATAATGCCCATAAATTCTCCTTAATAATTTTAAAAATTTTATAAATTTAGCAGATCCGTTTGCTAAAAAATGAGCGATTCTATCAAAAATAGATTTAATTTTTACTAAAATTTTGATGAGCGATATTTAAATTATATTTTATCATTTAGCTTTATTTAATGATAACAAAGCATTCGGAGATAAAATTGTAATGATTTTAAAATGTCTTGATAATTAATATAAAATAAAGGATTAATTTTATATTATTTGCCATTTTTTAATCTTACTTATCATTTAGGAGTTTCGTATGAAAAAATTTCATCTGGCTTTGTCTTTGTGCGCGGTTCTTTGCTTAAGCGCACAAGCAGACGAGAAATCAAGCGCTACGGACGCATCCAAAAGCAAGGATTCAAATACGCAAAGCCTGGGCGTAATCGAAGTTACTAGCGATTCTAGCACGCCTAGCACCGTGGATGATATCAAAATCAACACCCGCAACGCTACGCTCGTAAAAGACGTATTTCGCGACATTCCGGGCGTGTATGTGGGCGGCACCAACGGCATGAATCAAAAAATTTATATGCGCGGCGTGAGCGATCGCGGTCTAAATATCACGATTGACGGCGCGAAGCAAAACGGCAATACCTTTCATCACAACGCCGATTTACTAATCGATCCTGATCTTATCAAAGCCGTAGAGGTCGATGTAGGCGTGCGTTCGGTCGTGAACGGCTCGGACGCTTTGGGCGGCTCAGTTGCCTTCAGGACGGTAGACGCTTCTGACATGCTTGAGGACGGTCAGGATATCGGCGCCAAGCTCAAAGTGGGCTATACGAGCAATAACGAAGGCTATTCGCAAAGTGCGATGCTCTACGGCAAAGCGTTTGATAGCCTAGATATGCTTGCTGCGTTTAAGCACTACGGATACGGCTTCGGCGAATCGGGCAACGGCAAGCCTACGGGCGGCGACGGCACGATATAAATTATTTTGGCTCAAGATAAGCTAAGCGGATTCTCTCTTATCAATTTCAATAGTTTCTGATATAGGTTTTCCTGTGTAGTCTTAGTATTATATCTAAATTCACATTCCTTTAGATGAAGCAAGAAATTTTCTTTCTTTATCCCTTTAAATTTAGCTAGTCTATGTTTAGCATAACCCCAGAAGTTTTCTATACCGTTTATATGATTTTTATCGTTAGCAAATTAATTTTTAGAGTGCTTCGCTCTGTAGTGTGCTTTGGCTCCATAATCGACGAGTCCGTCATAAGTTTTCCAGTAATCATAATAAATAACGCTCTCGTCCAAATCGCTAAATTTGGGTAGTATGGGTATTAGCTCATTTGCAGAGCAGTTTTTAACTATCTGGGTATAGACTTTACCGTCCATGCTCATTCCAAATACCGGCTGCTTTCCGCTTGCGCCTCTGCCTCTTTTCTCCTTACTCTCTTAGATCCAAAGTAGCTTTCATCAATCTTTATCTCACCTGAAAACTTAGATATTTTTAACTTCGTTACGCTCGTTACTTTTCAAGGACATAGTTCTTATCGTAACTTTACTGCTCCTTTACATGAGTTCAAGTTAAAGATAGCCTAATGAAAAGCAGTAAAAGTATAAAATTTATTTTGCAAGCAAAATCCTCAAAACGATCAAATTTTTAGATGCTTTTATTGCGTTAAAATTTCTTATTGAATGCTCGCAATTATAAGCATATTTTGTCAGTTTTAAAATATAAAAGCTCATTTTATAGTATAATTTTCTCAAAAATACAAAAGGCCATTCATGCTTAAATATTTAGAGCTAGGCGTTTACGGCACGGATTTAAAGCCCTCGCATCCTTTTATTGGCTCGGCGATCAGGGGCACTTTCGGATACGCTCTTAGAAAGGCGAGTTGTCCTTTCGTAAGTGCAAACTGCGAGAAATGTGACATCTCCGGCGAATGTGTATATAGAGAATTTTTCGGAAATGTATCGGATACGCCAAATTTTAGGCTTTTAAGAGTGGCTTTTATCGTATCGCTTAGCAAAAGCTCAAAAAAATACGAAGGAAAGATCTTGAAGGAATACGAAACGTATTTCAATAAAATACAAAATGCTATGAGCTTGCCCTCCAAGCCGACGCGAATAGCGCTATTAAAAGCTTCTCCGAAAGTGGCTATATATTTTAAGGAGGGTATGAAGCTGTTTTTCCCAACTCAAAAATTTAAAAAGAAGCTTGAAGATGGCAGCATTATTTTTAGCATAGATTTTACTCAGGATATGGAGATATTGCCATTTATAAAAAAGTGGCTTCCGGATATCGAAATTTTAGAGCCAAAAGATCTAAGAGAAACCTTTAAAGAGCAATTAAAAGCGGCTCTTGATATATTAAGTGAGTAGAAAAGACACGCATTGTCACGCTAATAGCGAAACGAAATTTACTCCGAGTCTATTCACGCGCTACGAAGCGGTAAAATTTTAGAGGGTTTGATGAAATTTAGGACGTCGCCGCAATCTCATATAAAGATCGTGTGCCGTAAGCGGCAGTGGCAAGATCATAATGCTATACAGAGCGGATTTGCACGAGCATAAATTTATAGGCGAGTGATAAAATATAATTAAAATTTAACGCGAAATCTCATAAAAATTTCATTCGATAGATTTTTGCAAATAACGTGCCTGTAGTATTGTCTTGGACGAAAGCGGAGCCGAAAAGCTTCTAGGCGCAGGTGATATGCTAGTAAAACTAAGTGGTTCGCAGCCGCAGCATATATTTGCACCGTATTTAAGCAAAGGCGATATTAAACGGCTTTTAGAGCTAAAATAGATCGCTGATTTTGTCACAATATGCTAGGATAAAATAGCTAAAAGCCCTAAATCCTATATCGCAAAATTTATGTCGCTGCAAGAATTCTATAAATTCCATGGTTTAAATGCGCCGCGGAATTTCAGGCGGAATTTTGTTGCAGCGGTTACGGCGTAGTAGCGCGTAAATTTAAAGCTAAAACCTAAAATTTTGCAGCGATCTATACCTTAAGTCGGGCTTTAAATTTAATCCTGCCAGATATTTTCGTTTAATTTTAAACTTTTTACTATGGATAGAAAGAATAGAAGCTCGTGCTTGATAGACGCGGCGGGATCAAAGCCAAATACGCTGCGATCTACGCTAGGCTCGAAGCTATCGTGTCCCGTGCGGATGAAAATA
>NZ_CALIBF010000135.1 GCF_938045465.1 uncultured Campylobacter sp. | reverse complement strand
GTTGTGATGATCGCTTCTATCTTTTTCATCGCTTCGACTGCGCGGTTAGTGTCGGGGTGACGGGTGAAGGTCGAGCCGTTGGCGTTAAACATCACGCGGATGTGCGGCATGACGTACTTTTTGCCGTTGCGCTCGATCTGCTTGCCAGGCTCCATGATCGCGTCTATGAGCCTGCTGTTTGGTATCTCGTGGTATTTGGCTTTGGCTAGCTTGCCCTGCGGGGCGATGTATTTTTCGTTTACCGCAGGGTTAAAGGCCTGAAGCTTTGGCGCGATGAAGCTAATATCGGCATTTTTATGCATCTGATCGTTCATCACGTAGCCGCGCCCGGTCTTGCCGATGTCGCCTAGCATCGCAGCTAGCGTGATCAGCGCCCAGTACGCCATCTCGCCGTGGTGCTGACGCTGGATAGAGTAGCCCGTGACGATGAGCATATCTTTTTTAGCCAGGGTATCCGCTAGATTTTTTAGCTCTTTTTCGCTTACGCCGCAAATTTTACTCGCCCATTTTAGATCCTTTTTCACGCCGTCTTTCGCGCCCGTGAAATAATCCTTAAATTTATCAAACCCGACCGTGTAGCGCTCAATAAATTCCTTGTCGTATAGCCCGTTTTCGTAAAGATAATCGCAAAGCCCGATCAGCATCGCCGTATCGGTGCAAGGGCGCACGGCTAGATAGTGCGCGCCGAAATACTCCGCCGTTTCGTTGCGGTAAACGTCTATGCTGTAAATTTTCATCTCGCCTTTTTTAAATTTCTCTTTCATAGTTTCGTAGTAGGCGTAGGAGTTGTGCATCGGAACGCCGATAGCGATCTTGTTTGAGACGACGGGGTTCGTACCCCAAAACACGATCGTTTTGGCCTCCTTTACCACGCCCTCCCAGCGCGTAGGATTATGCGTCGGATCGATAGAGCCCGTCACGTGAGGCAAAAACGCCGTCGCCGCGCCGTATGAGTAGCCGCCAAGCTCGCTCACGTAGCCTCCTAGCGCGTTTAGCATGCGTTTTGCGGTGCGCTGCGAGTGGCCGACCTTGCCCAGACTACCCCACTGATAAAGCTGCCCGTAAATAGCCTCAGAGCCGTATTTATCGAAGTTTTCTTTTAAAATTTTAGCGCTTAGCTTTATCGCCTCGTCCCAGCTAACGCGCACGAAGGGCTCTTTGCCGCGAAGCTGCGGCTTTGGATTTGACGGGTCTGCGAGGAAGCTTTTGCGCACGTATGGGTATTTCACGCGCGTTTCGTTTTGGATGTGATCGCTTAGGGCGTTGTTTAGCACCGTTGGCATAGCATCTCCCTCAAATGGCTCGGTACCAACGACCCTACCGCCGATGGTTTGGACGTAAAATGCGCCAAATTTATTCGCGCAAAGCCCCATCTGCTCGTCAAATATCGCCTGCGCCGCCGCGTCAAATTGTTTTGCCTGCGCTGAAGCCGCAGCTAGCGCACCTAGTTTTAAAAAGTCTCGTCTTTTCATGGTTGTTCTCCGTTAAATTTAAATTGATTGGTTGAGTTGGTTTAAATTTAGCGGAATTTATGCGGTTGAGTTTTGCATGGTTTGCCTTTTAACGTATTACGCGACCTCGCGTCTTAGCGGTAATTTTACGAAATTTAGGCTTAATTTGCCATTTATCTATGGCGTCGCGATGGAATTCTATTAGAGCTAAGCACTAGATAAATTCCGCCGCGACTATTTGGGTCAAAAGCTATACGTAAGGCTTAGATTAAAGGTGCGCGGATCGCCGTAGATCATTCGATTAGAACCGATGCCCTCAAAATAGCGCTTATCGGTTATGTTATCGACGTTTAGCTGCACATCTAGGTTTTTACTCGCTTTGTAGCCTAGCATTACGTTTGCAATCGTGTAAGCTTTCTGCTTGATCCTGCCGTATGGAGAGTCGGAATAAATCTTTGAGCGATACATCGCGCCTGCGCCGATTCTAAATGTGCCGATCTCATATTTTGCAAAAAGATTTGCGCTGGTGCGGGAGGAGTCGCTGGCGTAAATATTGCCGTCAGCGTCTTTGGCTTTGTAGTGCGCTAGCCCCATACTTAGGCTTAGCGCATCGGTGATTTTACCGTTTACATCCGCTTCAAAGCCCCTGCTGGTTACTCCGCGACCCTGCCTGTAAGCGTAGGAATTTGTGCCCGTGATATACTCGTCGGTGCGGATGCCGAGCTTATCTTGGATGATCTTAAAAACGCCCAGGCTTGCTTGCAGATCGCCGTCAAAATACTCGCCTTTGATGCCCGCTTCGTAGTCCTTGCCTTGGATGGGATCAAGATATTTATTGTTTTTGTCCTTGTAGGTTTGAGGTTTAAAAATACTCGTATAACTTGCATAAAGGGTATGATGATCGTCTAAATCATAGGTGATCCCTGCATATGGAGTAATTTCGCGGGTAAAATTTCTATTATCTGCTCCACCTGTAATTTTATATTTATAGTAACTCATCCGCGTTCCTAATAAGAGCTTTAAATCCTCGGTGATTGAGAGTTTATTCGCGGCATAAATTGCTTTTTGAATAGTTCGATCGGCATTATTTTGATCTACATACGGTAAGCGTGGATCTTCAATATGAAGGTCGTTAAAATTTATTCTAGTACGCGCGGCATAAGCGAGGCCTGCTGGAGTATTTCGGTTATTCCAGTAGCTACTTACGTTATCAGATCCTTTTTTGTAAAGATTATACATCGCGCCAAATACGAATTCATGATCTTGTCCGAAAAGCTCATACGGGATATTTGCGTAGGCGTCGATATTGTGGATATTCTCTTCGCGCTTGTTAGCATAAACGCTAAGATCGGCGACGTTTCCGATGCCGCCAGGGCCTACCCTGCCGCCATAATAGAGCAAATTTGAATCGGTATGAGCGCGACGAAACGAATAACTCAAGCTTAAACTCGCCTCGTTTGAGAAATATTGTTTAAAATCGGCATAAAAATCAAGCGTAGAGATGTCGTATCGCGTCCAAGGCTGAGAGAAAATTTTGTTTTTGCCGAAGTGCGTGCGCGTGCCGTCCGAGTTAAACGCGGGCATTCCGCCCCAGCGCGTGCCATGTCGGTGTAGAGTCTGATAAAATGAGCCAAAGCTCAGCCTTGAATCGTCTGTTACATCGATATCTAATACGCCATAAACGGCAGTATTGCGACGATTGTAATAGTCCATATAAGAGTGCGATCGTTCATGCATAAACGCTAGGCGTCCGCGCACTGAACCGCTTTGATTGAGCGGGCTTTGCACATCGGTTTTAAGCCCGTATTTGTCGTATGAGCCGCCGTTTAGACTTATATAACCTTTTGGGATGGTGGAATCTGCGTGCTTACGGATAAAATTTAAACTCGCGGCAGGATTTCCTGCGCCTGCTAATAATCCGTTCGCGCCCTTTACGACCTCGACGCGCTCATACGGTAGCAAATTTAGATCGTTCGCCCCGAGGCTAAAACCTCCGAAGCTAGGCATCGAATCAAGCAGATAATAATCTATGCTAAATCCGCGCGCCGTAGGATAGAGCCTCTCATCCCAACGCCCGCTCGTAATGCCCGCGATATTTCGCATCAGCACCTGATAATCGGTTATCCCCATATCTTTTAGCTTGGCTTCGGTCACCACGGTAAGAGACTGGGGCGTTTCTCTCGCCGTAAGATCGAGCCTGGTGGTACTTTTAACGAGCTTTCTAGCCTCATAATCTCTGTCGTCGCGACGGAGCTTTTGGGTATCTTGCACCTCTATGGTGCCTAAGTCCTCCGAGGTGCTCGCAGTGGCGTTATTTTCCGCATAAAGTGAAGTTAGCATATTTAATGCGACTACGAGCGAAAGAGATACTTTCTTCATAACTTTCTCCTTTTAGAATTTCTATTTTTTAGGGTTATGTAAAATCCGCAAATGCTTAAAAATAGAGGCGCAAGCCCCGCTAAAAACCATATAAGCTTCGTTATTGCGCCGTATGAGCCCGCATGGGCGCGACGAAAGCCGTCTTGAAGTTTGTCCGAAAAATCCGCATCGTTTATAAAGTCTGCTTTTAAAATTTCGCCTGCATCCGATATCGTGATACGGCTCGCGTAAGGGCTTTGAAGCGGGTTTTGCCCCGCCTCGAAGCCGTATACGGTAAAAGCGCCGCCCGGACAGAGCGGAAAGGCGATATAGGTGGAGCGAAATTCTTTAAATTTAATTTCTATCTGCGCTAAAGCTTCATCTAGCATTACGGAATTTTGCGCCGTTTTCATGCTTACCGCTCCGTTTGATGCCGCGACGGTGGAATTTCGCTCGGTCTTAAAATTCTGCAAGACCGCGCCGCATGGATTTGCGAGCGGCTTGTAAGTTACCGCCCTTAGCTCCCACCATGCTCCGCTTATAGCTATAGCAAACATTACGGGAGTGCTCGCGACTCCGATTAGGTGGTGAGCGCCGCGCATAAAATATATGGCCCGATCTAGCCTCAGCGAGAATAAGTTTTGCCAAAATTTTTTGTAGATAAAAAAGCCGCTAATGCCGATAAGTAGCGCGCTAAGCCCCACGATACCCGTAAAAATTCTACCGCCGCGACCTAAAAACAGCTCCGCGTGCAGTTTATTTATCGCGCCGCTAAAGGCGTCCAGGTAAATTAGGGCCTGCTTTTGTAGCTTCTGCGAGGAAAGTCTGATTTTATCGGTCTTTAAAGGATCTTGCGCGATGCTCCAGCCCATGATCGCATACTCTTTAAATTTGGAATTTATCTCGGATTGCAGGGTACTAAATTTCATTCTAACGGGGAATTTCGCTATGCTTTCTTGCGTCCTAAACACCTTGTCTTTTAGCAAAACTTCATTGATCTGCTCCGCGTAAACTAAAACCGAGCCGCTTATAGAAATGATTATAAGGGGTATGCAAAATATCAAAGATAGCCACAAATGAAATTTGCGCGAGATTTTGCGAAAGGATTTAGACAAAATTTTCCTTTTTTTGAAAATTATTTTAATTAAGACGACGTGATTTTAGTGAAAATTGTATTAAAGCATCTTGAAAGTCGTTATAATTTTATAGCTAAAATTTTACGGCGTAAAATTTGCTTGAATGATTTATTTATAGAAATTTTAAAAGCTATTTTAAGATTTTAAGAGCCGAGCGAATATTAAAATTTTCGCGCACAAGAGAGTTTAAATTTAAAGCAAATTTCGGATTTTAAAATTTCAATATCACGCAGGGTCGTGTTTGGGTTGCAGGCGTGGACGATCAACGACTCAAGCGGCTTGCAAATTCCGCACTCGCCAAAAAAAACTCTGCGTTGCAGCGATTTAAATCTTTAATCGCGAAATTTGCAATTACGCGATTAAAAGAATTTACCGATAAGCGCGTATCCCCAC
>NZ_CALIBF010000134.1 GCF_938045465.1 uncultured Campylobacter sp. | reverse complement strand
AAAAGGCAATAAATTTTAAAATCCGATGCCGCGTTAAATTTAATCGGAATTTTAAGATATGCTATCTCGAGAAAATATAAATTAGCAGCCTTAATGGCATTCAGTTTTAATAAGAATTCTAAAAACGTGAAATTTAGTTCAAATTTTAAAGGTGCCTAGCGATAATAATCAGTGATTTTACCGAGTTTGTAGGTAAATGACGGTATAATTTGTTGAGATTTTAAAACTTTTAGAAAAATCTTTAATTACCAAGATTTATATAAATTTCTATATCCGATATCTACTTCAATACCGACTTACGAATTAACTACCAATCTAAGTGTTAAAACTCTCATTTACTCTATGCTTTGATATAAAAATTATTGGCAAACGCAATAAAAATTTAAAATTAATATTTCTAAATTTAAGCATTTTGTAGGGGGGGGTATCGTAATTTAAATTTTAAATAAGGAGATCGCTTTGAAACTAATCATCAAAGAAAGAGCGGATAAATCTGAAGTTATGAACATCGTCACTCAATATTCTGAGGGAATAAAACTAAGAATTACGAATATGGAGAATTCGCAATATCCGCAAAATTCAGTAGATATCTATATGGGAGATAAGCAATTAACGTCGTTTTGTTGTAACAATGAAGATACAAATAAACTAAAAACCGCATTTGAAAAATTCTCCAATGCTTTAGAAATATGCGTTGAGCTTAACGAGCAAAGAGGTAAAACTTTAGCGAGCTTACGCGAATTTTCTGCTGATAAATAATTTTAAGGTTTTACGCTATGCGCAAAATAATATTTTCTCTTATATTGACGATCGGCGCTTCGTTCGCTTATGATGCATGCGATAATAAAGAGGTACAAAAATTTCTAGTAGATAATAACTCGTTCTTACAAGAACGAAAAGCATATATTGCTTTTTTCTGCAAAAATAGTACAATGATGACCGGTACCGATTTGAAAAGATCTAAAAAAATATCTAAAAAAGAAGCTGCGTATTTAAAAGTAGAAGGAAAACTTGATAAAATCGCAGTCGATTCAATTTGCCCTGTTTTAGATACCTTTCAAAATTTAGGTCTAAAACGAAAAGCAAATTATATATATTTTTTTGATAGTAACGAGCCCTTTTATATAGTTACGGTAGATGATAATTTTTGCAAAAAATATGATTATTGAATTATCTAAAAATTTATTTAGTAACCATAGCGTGGAAAATATATGCAAATAACAGAAGGGTCAAAAAATGCGTAAAACAATATTTTTTCTTCTATTGGGGATCAGCATTTCATTTGCTAATGACGGATGCAATCAAAATATTGCAGTTCAGATCATGAGTGATTATGATTTAAAACAAGAGGTTGGTGAAATTGCTACTATGTTCCCTATTTTAGTCTGTAAAAGTGATACTATAACGATCAAATACACATTTCATATTACTGCACCAAATATAGATAGAGAAAAATATAAGCAAAGGCTATATAGTATATTTCTTCATAACAACAAAAATAACTCCGATATAGTAGATAGAAGCTGTAGAATTCTTAATATGAACTTGAGTGATGGCTCGAAAGCAAAAGATGCTGGCATTAAATATATTTATCAGACATATTATCTCGATAACGAGATGCTCTTCTCAATGGTAATGAACGATGAGCTGTGTCGACGACGAGGATTTTAATACCTGATATATATGCGCTGATTTCTAATATGTACTACAAAAGTCTATTTTGACTTATATATTCATGTCCCTAGAATTTTAAATCATAAAATTTAACCACTAAGCCAAAATACTCAATGATTAAATTCTATGATTCTTGTAAGATGCTACCTTCCGCTTAGATATTCCTGCAGCGTTTTAACTTCAAGCGCGGAGTCGTCCTTTATCGAGCAGATCGAGCGCGTAGCGGCGATCGCCGCCTTCATCGTCGTAAAATACGGCAGCCTAAAGCGCAGCACGCTCTGGCGGATCTTCGCGGCATCGGTGGAGCTTGATTTGCTATCGCTAGTGTTGATGACGAGCGAAATTTCGCCGTTTTTGAGCTTATCCTCGATATTTGGGCGGCCCTCGCTGATTTTATAGACAAACTCGCACTCCACGCCGTTTTCGCCCAGTAGCTTGTGAGTGCCGCTCGTAGCCGCGATACCGAAGCCTGCGCTCGTAAACGCGCGCGCAAGCTCTACGGCTCGCAGCTTGTCGTGATCGGCTAGCGACAAAAATACCTTGCCGCCACTCGGAAGTGCGTTGCTTGCGCCGATTTGCGATTTAGCAAAGCTCTTGGCAAAGCTCTCGCCGATGCCCATCACCTCGCCGGTGCTTTTCATCTCAGGCCCCAGGATCAGATCCGCGCCCGCAAGCTTGTTGAAAGGAAAGACGCTTTCTTTGACGCAGATATGGTTTTTAATACGCGGCTTTAAAATTCCCTTCTCTTCGACCAGCACGCCGAACTCGTCGTAAAATTTCAAAGCCTCGCGCAGACCCCCTTGCCACATTACGCGGGTAGCGACCTTTGCCATCGGAATTCCGCTCGCCTTGCTGACAAACGGCACGGTGCGGCTCGCGCGCGGATTTACCTCAATGATGTAAAGCTCGTTTTCAAAAATCGCGAATTGAATATTCATAAGCCCCACGACGCCGAGATTTAGCGCGATCTCTTTGGTTTGGCGACTTACCAGATCGATCATCTCCGCGCTTAGGCTAAGCGGCGGTAAGATACTAGCGCTATCGCCGCTATGAATGCCTGCCTCTTCGATATGCTCCATTATCGCGCCGATATACACGTCGCGCCCGTCGCAGATCGCATCCACATCAAGCTCGGTCGCGTCAAGCAAAAATTTATCTATCAGCACGGGCGAGTGATTGCTCACGCGCACCGCCTCGCTCATATACTGCCTAAGCTCGGCTTCGCTGTGCACGCGCCGCATCGCGCGACCGCCGAGCACGTAGCTAGGGCGCACGAGCACGGGATAGCCGATAGCAGCGGCCTTTTCGATCGCTTCGGCTTCGCTTACGGCGGTATCGTTTTGGGGCTGTTTAACGCCGATACTTGCGATGAACTCGCTAAATTTCTTGCGGTCCTCCGCTACGTCTATCGTGCGCGCGCTCGTGCCGATGATCTTGGCTCCCACGGTGCTTAGGCGCTTGGCGAGCTTTAGCGGCGTTTGGCCTCCGAAATGCACGATCACGCCGTCGGGGTTCTCGGCCTCGATGACCGCTCTGACGTGCTCGAAGTCGATCGGCTCGAAGTATAAAATATCGCTCGTATCGTAGTCGGTGCTGACGGTTTCTGGGTTGCAGTTATACATTATCGTAGTGATGCCCATATCGCGTAGCGCGTAGCTAGCGTGCACGCAGCAGTAGTCAAACTCGATGCCCTGCCCGATGCGGTTCGGACCGCCGCCGATGATGAGGACCTTTTTATTATCTTTTGAAATTTTACGGCTTGCGATGGCGGGCGTTATGTTGGTGCTGGAGTACAGATACGGAGTGAGCGCCGCAAACTCGCCCGCACAGGTATCTACTTCGTTGTATTCAAGGCCGATGCCCTGCCTGGCGCAGGCAAAATGGATATCGTTTTGCGTAAGGCCCAGATTGTCCTTTTTGTTGATTAAATTTGCGATCATCTTATCGCTAAAGCCCCAGCTCTTGGCCTGCCTCAGAAGCGCCGCGTCGTTGATGATCTCCATATCGATGCGCTCTTCAAATTTTACAATCTGCTCAATCTGGCTCAAAAACCAGCGATCGATCTTGCTAAGCTCGTAAATTTGATCCACGCTCATACCCGCTCTAAAGCCCTGAGCGATATATAAAATTCTATCTTGCTGCGCGTTGCGAAGCCCGAAGATGAGATCCTTCTCGCTTAAATTTAATTCCACGAAGCCGAAGTAGCCCTTCTCTAGCGAGCAAAGCGCCTTTTGAATGCTCTCTTTAAAGCTGCGCCCGATCGCCATCACCTCGCCGATACTCTTCATCGCGGTGCCGAGATAGGGGTTTGCGCCTGGGAATTTTTCAAACGCAAAGCGCGGAATTTTAGTCACGATATAATCGATCACCGGCTCAAAGCTCGCGGGCGTGCCAGTGATGTCATTTTTGATCTCATCCAGGCTAAAGCCCACCGCCAGCATCGTAGCGACCTTGGCGATCGGATAGCCCGTGGCTTTGGACGCGAGAGCCGAGCTGCGGCTTACGCGCGGGTTCATCTCGATGACGATCATGCGACCAGTTTGCGGATTTACCGCAAACTGCACGTTTGAGCCGCCCGTATCCACGCCGATCTCGCGCAAAATTTTAAAACTCGCGTCGCGCATCGCTTGGTATTCTTTATCGGTAAGCGTCAGAGCGGGCGCAACCGTGATACTATCGCCCGTATGCACCCCCATCGGGTCGAAATTTTCGATCGAGCAGACGATGATGCAGTTGTCCTTGTGATCGCGGATCACCTCCATTTCGAACTCTTTCCATCCAAGCAGGCTCTCTTCGATCAAAATTTCATTTATCGGACTCACGTCTAGCCCATTTTGCGCGACCTCTTTAAACTCGTCGATATTGTACGCTACGCCGCTGCCTGCACCGCCTAGGGTGTAGCTGGCGCGGATAATGAGCGGAAAGCCGATCTCATTCGCCGCAGCCATCGCCTCTTCGATATTGTAAGCGTATTTGGACTTAGGCAGATCCATTCCGATCTTAATCATCGCCTCTTTAAATTTTACCCTATCCTCGCCTTTTTTGATCGCTTCAGGCTTGGCGCCTAGAAATTTTACTCCAGCCAGCTCGCCGCTTTCGTAAGCCTGCATCGCGACGTTTAGCGCGACCTGTCCGCCCATCGTAGGCAGGATCGCATCGACGCCCTCGCGCTTTATGATACGCAAAATGCTCTCTTTGGTAATCGGCTCGATATAAGTAGCGTCGGCAAAATCGGGATCGGTCATAATGGTAGCGGGGTTAGAGTTTATTAGCACTACGCGGTATCCAAGGCTCTTTAACGTCTTAGCCGCCTGCGTGCCGCTGTAATCGAACTCGCACGCCTGACCGATTACGATCGGACCGCTGCCGATCAGCAAAATCGTCTTAATATCATCTCTTTTGGGCATCAATTTTCCTTTGTAACGACATACAAAAACGCCGGCATCTCGGAGCTCACGTAGGGCTCTACGACGGCGCTTTTGTATAACTTTCCATTTTGAATCTCTTTAACCTTTCCTACCGGCACGCCGGCAAAAAAAATCCCGTCCTTGCCGCTGGTAAGCACCTCATCACCTACCTTGGGATCGAGCCACTGCGGGATGTATCTGACTACGAGCTCGTTATTTTCGCCGCCTGCGACGCCAGGAATTTGAGTATCTCCTATGAAAACGGAGAAATTACTCTTCTCGTCGCGCTGTAAGATCGCAAGCGGGCGCCCGTCTTTATTTACTAAAATTCCTGCGGTTTTACCCTCGCTGATGAGGCCGTAAATTTTGTTTGGGTTAAAATTTTCAAAATTTACGAAGAATTTGTTGTAGTCGTTTAGATTCGCGTAGCTCAACGCCTTTACGAGCTGGACTTTGGGCTCATAAATAGAGCTATTTTTATCGATCAAAATTTTATTCAGCTCGCCCGCGAACGTGCTAAGCAGCATCGCCGATTTTTTTAGCTCGGCGTTTTCTTCTCGTAGAGCTTTGATCGTCTCTGCCTGGTTAAAATGCTCGTTCACAGCGCTTTTTACCCGATCGCTCACGCCGTAATACACCTCTAAAATTCCTCCTGCAAATCCGATAAATTTGCCGTGGATATACGAGCCGAACGTTAGCGAAACGGCTACCAGCAAAACCGCGACGAGGAGGAGTTTGAGATTAGTCATTTGCCGCTTGTTTTAGCGATTTGATCTCTTCTAGGGCTTTTCCCGTGCCGTTTGCGACGCACAGTAGCGGTTCGTCCGCGACGAAAACCGGAAGCTTTACGGTGTCGCTTAGATACTTATCTAATCCGCGAATGAGCGCACCGCCACCCGTTAGCACGACGCCGTTTTCGACGATGTCGGCGGCGACTTCGGGCTGAATGCTCTCAAGGACAAATTTCAGCGCGTCCGCAATCTCTCTGATCGAATCTTTGATCGCCTCTCTAACGTCCTCGCTCGTAAGATCAACCGAGCTTAAAAGCCCGCTGATCTGGTCTTTTCCTTTGACTGTATAGGTAAGATCTTTTTGCTGTTGCACCGCCGTGCCGATCTTGATCTTAATCTCCTCGGCCGCACGCTCCGAAATAAGCAGGCTATATTTTTCTTTGACGTAGTTAACGATGCTTGCGTCGATCTTATCGCCCGCGACGCGAACGGATTTGGCGCTGATGATGCCGCCTAGCGAGATGACGCCAATCTCTGTGGTACCGCCGCCGATATCTACGACCAACGAGCCGCGCGCTTCATTGACCGGCAAACCCGCACCGATCGCCGCAGCCATCGGCTCTTCGATTAGATAAACCTCGCGTGCGCCCGCTATCATCGCACTTTCGCGCACGGCTTTGCGCTCGACCTGAGTTAGCCCGTAAGGTACCGAAATGATGATGCGCGGGCTTACGAAGAAGCGGCGTTTGTGGGTCTTTTCGATGAAATACCTAATCATCTTTTCCGTCATATCAAAATCCGCGATAACGCCGTCCTTCATCGGGCGCACCGCTTCGATGTCGCCGGGAGTGCGTCCGAGCATCTCTTTGGCTTCGGCGCCCACGGCGATGATCCTTTGCTTGCCGTAGCGTTCGTTTTGTACCGCGACGACGCTCGGTTCGTTGATGATGATGCCTTTATCTTTTAGCAGCACAAGCGTGTTTGCCGTGCCTAGATCAATACCCATATCCCTAGAAAATAATCCTAGAATCGAATCAAGTAACATTTATCCCCTTTATGCAGTTAAATTTTGTTTTACAAGTATAGGCTTAGAAACGCCATCTACGACCTCTTTGGAGATGATGACGTCATAGCCCTTAAGCTCAGGTAGATCAAACATAATATCAATCATGATCTCCTCGATTATGCTGCGAAGTCCGCGCGCACCGGTTTTGCGCTTGATCGCAAGGCTCGCGACCTCTCGTAGCGCGTCGTCGTCAAATTTTAAATTTGCGCCGTCTATCGCAAAGAGCTTTTGATATTGCTTTAAGATCGCGTTTTTCGGCTCGGTTAAAATTCTAACCATCGCCTTTTCGTCGATCTCATTTAGCGTAGCCACTACGTGCAAGCGCCCGATGAGCTCGGGGATTATACCGTAATGCACCAAATCGTCGGCCTCGACCATGTTTAGCAAATTTAAGCTCTCTTTCTTGCTGCGCTTGGTTTGGTTAAACCCGAGTACATTCTGCCCGATGCGACGGTTGATGATCTCGTTTAGCCCGTCGAACGCGCCGCCGCAGACGAATAGGATATTAGTAGTATCGATCTGTATGAAGTCCTGATTTGGATGCTTGCGGCCGCCCTTCGGCGGGATATTTACGACGCTTCCTTCGATGATCTTAAGAAGCGCTTGCTGTACCCCCTCGCCGCTTACATCGCGCGTGATGCTGCGGTTTTCGCTCATTCGCGCGATCTTATCGATCTCGTCTACGAATACGATACCGCGCTGCGCCTTCTCTACGTCGCCGTCCGCAGCCTGCAAAAGGCGGGTGAGGATGTTTTCTACGTCCTCGCCGACGTAGCCCGCTTCCGTTAGGCTCGTAGCGTCGCTAATGGCGATCGGCACGTCCAAAAATCGCGCCAAGGTCTGCGCCATAAGCGTCTTGCCGCTGCCGGTAGGCCCGATAAGCAAGATATTTGATTTTGAAATTTCGGTATCGTCGCCCTTCGCGTCGGTCTGTCTGAAAATTCTTTTATAGTGGTTGTAAACGCCGACGCTAAAAATTTTCTTAGCGCGCTCCTGACCGATGACGTAGCGGTTTAGAACCTCCATCAGCGCCTTTGGCTTGATAGCCTCGAAATCGATCTCTTTATTTTGATTTTGTACCGCCTCATTTTGACCCTCGCTGCCGTGGATAGCGGCGTATGCCATATCGATACAATAGCTGCAGATAGCCGCCGTACCGTCGTCGTTAGGATAGATACGACGCCCGTCCGCGCCCGTCTCACCGCAAAAACTGCACTTATTTGCCATTAAATTTTACCTTTATCTAGCGGAATCCCGCGTTTTGTGTTGATTATAAACTCGCACATCTTGCGCACGTTTTGATCGCTCGTTTCGGCTAAAAGGATCTGCGCCTGCTCCTTTAAGCCCGCGCCTTGGTTAAATAAAAATTTATACGCCCGATTTATCGTCTCGACCGTCTCTTTATCGAAGCGGCGGCGGATGCCCGTTAAATTTAGCCCGCGAATATAGGCGCGATTTCCCTCGGCTAGGCAAAACGGCACTACGTCCTGACTAAGCGCGCTAGCCCCTGCGATCATGCAGCTCTCGCCTATTTGGACGAATTGATGCACGGGGGTAAGTCCGCCAATAACGGCATAATCGCCCATTACGACGTGACCTGCGAGCGTGGCGTTGTTGGCTAGGATTATGTTGCTGCCCAGCACGCAATCGTGCGCGATGTGGCAATACGCCATCATAAAGAGATTATCGCCGATGCGCGTAAATCCGTCGCCCTTATGCGAGCCCGAGCTGATCGTGCAAAACTCGTGAATCGTAGCGTTTTTGCCGATGACTAACCCCGTTCGCTCGCCATCTTCAAAGCTCATATCCTGCGGAATTTCGCCCACGATCGCGTATGAAAAAATTTTAGAGCCCTCGCCGATTTGCGTATCGCCGATGATGCGCGCACCCTGCTTGATCGTGCAGCCGTCGCCGATTTTAGCCTGCGCGCTTACGAAAGCATACGGCTCGATCACAACCTCGGCTCCGATCTGCGCGCCGTCCTCGATGATCGCTGTGTGGTGAACTTTAGCCATCATTTATCCATTATCATCGCTTGAAGTTCAGCCTGCGCGGCCAATGTAGTACCGTCGTTGATGTAGGCTTCGCCCTTTAGCACCCAGATGCGTCCGCGATGTTTGATTACGCTGATGCGATACTCAAGCTTGTCGCCGGGGCGGACCGGGTTTCTAAATTTAGCGTTGTCGATACTCATAAAATACACGACCTTGTCGCTTAGATCGACGCCGTCTTTCTCCATGCTCTTAAACGCCAGCACGCCGCCTGCCTGTGCCAAGCCCTCGATGATCATTACGCCCGGATAGATCGGGTGCCCCGGAAAGTGACCCTGAAAGATCTGCTCATTGTAGGTTACGTTTTTATAGGCTTTGATGCTTTCGCCTATGCTGAGCTCTTCGACGCGATCTATCAGCAAAAACGGAAAACGATGAGGTAGGATAGAGAGAATTTCGTTTATATCTATCATTGATCTGCCTTTTTTAGAAATTTTAGAATCTTATCAAATTCTTACTAAAATTTCCCTAACGTCTAAAAATATGCGCGAGAGCCCGTAAATTTGAACTTTGGCGGCTCTTATCTCGTCCGTGACGATGATCGGCGAGAGCGAGCCCGCAGCGCATAGGGCGGCGCGAGCTTTATTTTGGCGCGCAAGACTCGGCGGATTTTTTAGCATTTCGGATACGCTTTTGAAATTTGATCTTGAAATTTCGTTAAATTTCGCCAGGTTTAAAATTTTAATCTCCCCCTTGTCGCTGAAAAAGATTTCGCACTCTCGCTCCACGCTAAACTTCACGTTTTCGCGCGTAAAATGCGAGCCAAATAGCACAAACGAAGGCACTACCTCGCCGTCAAATTTAATCCATGCGCGCAGCAGGCGGTAGTTTAAAAACCGATCGCGCAGCACGCTAAATTTCGCCCCGTTTTTTTCGAGCGAGCAAAGCTTTTTGTAAAATTTCAACTTATCCTCTACCGAAGCGGGCAGAATTTGCCGATCGATAGACGACATTAGCTCGTAAATTTCGGCATCGGAGGCGGAATTTCGCCTCAAATCCGCCGTCAAACTTCCGCCAAAATTCCGCTCGGTCTTTCGCTGATCATTCCGCTGTGCCGTAAGTGCATAGATGCAGCCGCAGTAGTTTTGATGATAGAGCGTGTCTTTTTTCGCGAGCGCAAACTGCTCGTTCGTGCCGCCGTTTTTGCGAAAATCGGGCGCGATAAACTCCAGTCCGCAGCGCTCGCAGATACGTTGCAACGAGGCGCAAAGTTGAGAGTGCGATTTTTTGGGACTCATTAAAAGAGTCGTGGTGATTTTGCGCTCGCCCAAACTTAGCGCGAGCTCGGCCGTTTTTTGCATGCGAAAATCAAAGCAAAACTCGCAGCGCGCGCCTTTTTCGGGCTCATTTTCAAGCCCGCGCGCACCGTCTAGCCAGCCCTGTAAATCATACTCGCCCGGGATAAATTTAATCCCTAAATTCTCGCAAACCCGCTTCGCATCGTGCATTCTAAGAACATATTCGCCATAGGGGTGGATGTTGGGATCATAAAAATAGCCTATTAGCGGCTCTTGCGTGAGCTCTTTTAAGCAGCGCAAAAAATAATCGCAATCGACCGAGCAACAGATGTGAACCAGCAAAATTTAACCCTTTGCACGAAATTTTTGGATATAATTTTACGCTATCAAAATTAATGAGCGGAAAAATGAAAAAATTTTTTATAAAACACTGGCGTAAGTTTGCTTTCGGCGTAGGTGGATTTGCGCTGTTTTACGCGCTTGCGGGCTTTTTCGGCGTGCCGCTTTTTATCGAAAAGGCGCTACCTAAAATTTTAGAAGGCAGGGCAAGCTTTAGCGTGCAGGACGCCAAATTTAACCCCTTTACCTACGAGCTAAATATCACGCGCCCCGAGCTTAGCACCTTTAAGCCGCTGTTTAGC
>NZ_CALIBF010000133.1 GCF_938045465.1 uncultured Campylobacter sp. | reverse complement strand
GCTTTTACACTATAAAGGCAAAGATATAGAGATCGATTTAAGAGATATAGACAACGAAAATACTAGTAAGAAAATTACGGATAATCCGTTTAAAATAATCTATGATCTAGAATCCATAAGAAGCGATATCGGGGATATACCAAAGCAAGAGATTGTGGATATTTTAAAAGAAATTTTAAATGAATATGGCGATGGAGGATCTATTATCCCAAAAGAAAATATTCAAGTAACTTTTATATCAAAAATTTAAAGCAAAGGGGATAAGGTGGCGTTTGAAAATGCGATCATCACTAAAGAGGATGATAAAAAATATAAACTTACTAAGATTTTTCTTAAATATAATCCATACGATAAAGGCTTGCCGGATCAATGGTATTGGGTTATAGACAGGGAGCGTGACTGCTGGCTTATGAAAACAGGGTTTTTCCCAGATCCCGAGGTAGATCATGGATATTTAAGTAAAACGCTTTGGACTTTATATTACCAAGGAAGTATTATTAAAGTAATATTAGATATAGAATTGGATGAAGAAAAGGAGATTATTGATTCTATAAAGTATAATACCGTCTGGTATTTGCTTGAGCTTCATCCTATTCGAACATTCAGGCTAAAAACACAAGATATTATAGATCTTTTAGCCGAAGCGCTTGATGTATTTGGTTTAGATGGTGCGTGGGATCAAGCTCCAAATTTTAAAGTAAAGCTAATAAACAAGCTAAAATAGAATTAGCATTGGAATAGCCAAAAAATATTAGGTGCCGAATTGTCTACAAGACGGAAAAATTCCATGCTTAAATTTCGATGTCTTTGGCACTGGTATGTCTTAGAAATTTAGAATTAATTTTTGGCGTCAAATTTAAATCAGCGTCGGCTTTAGCTTGCGTGCCGAAAAGTCGGGTCTCTCGCCGCGAGCTAGAGCGATGAGCTCATCCGTCGCAATTAGATAAAACCCCGCGAGGTCTCTGCCGAAAAGTCTTTGGATTTCATCGCTTCTGCCGTCTAAAAAATCAAGCGCAAGCTTGGAATTCAGGAGTAAAAAGTCGCTTCCGCTATCAAACGCGTCAAATAAAATTTCGCCCCCCAGCCGCAGCGCGCACTCCCGCTCGCGCTCATATATCTGCGCTCCAAGCGGCGCGCCTTCGCAGCCAAAGTGCACGATCTGCGCGCCCAGCCTGCTAGCCAGCTCCTCCGCAGCCTCGTCGTACCACACGGCGACATTAAAGCCGCTAAAATTGTGCTTCGCGCCCGTTGCGTCAAATTCCGCCATGCTCTGCGCGCTTAAAATTTTATTGCTGCGCGCGGGCTCAAATTTTAAAATGTCGCAAAACGCCCTGTATGCCGCGCGGTCGTCAAACTCCATCCCCACGGCGTCACACTTCGTAAAATACGCCATCTGCGGCTCGATGATCTCTAAAACCCTCATGCGCTCGCTAGGGTGCGCCTGCATCAGGCGGTGCGCGAAGATAAAGGCGCTATTGCCCAAAAACTCCCGTGAGCATGCGGGGATTTTCGTCGAGTAAAAATAGGGCGCGAGGCTTTTGTAAAACTCGAAATCAGAGACGTCCGCGATGCTCTCAAAGGCTTTAAATTTATCCAAAAACGCTCGCGGCTCGCAGCGCAGATCTTTAATCGCCTCTTTTTCGCTAAGAGGCGAGATGATTAGCTCGCTTCCAAAGTGCGCTATCAGCGTATCTAGCGGCTCTTTTACGCTCACCGCGGTGCCGCCGATTTTTACAAATTCCACCCCCTGCGCGCTGAAATAGGGATCGTGCGCGCAGATGTGATCAAGCAGTGCCGCAAGATCGGCAAAGGGCGCGCTTTCATAAACATAGGGCTTGAAGTAGCTTGCGACGTCGCAGCGAGGATCGAAGCGAAAGAGCCTGATTAGCATTTTTCATCCTTTTTTTATGGCGAATGATACTAGAATTTGCCTTAATAATGAGTTTTTTAGGCTCAATTTTATAAAATTGAGCCTTAGATTAACGCAAAGGCCGGCTATGAAAAATTTATACACCCTAAATCACGCGCCGATAAATGCGCATTTTAGTAAAAACTCCAGCGATTTTGTCGTGCGCGAAGTGCCGCTTTACGAGCCTAGCGAGGAGGGCGAGCACTGCATTTTGCTGCTGCAAAAAAAGGGCATCAGCACGCACGAGGCGCTGCGGATTTTAAGCGAACATACGGGCGCTAAGATGCGCGAGTTCGGCTACGCAGGGCTTAAAGATAAGCAGGGCCTTACGACGCAGCACGTTAGCATGCCCGCTAAATTTGAGCCCGCGCTGGGCGGATTTTCGCACGAAAGCCTTAAAATTTTAAGCGTGCAAAGGCACAAAAACAAGCTTAAAATCGGCCATCTTAAGGGCAACGACTTTTTCATCCGCCTAAAAAAGGTCCTGCCGCCCGACGCCGTCAAGCTCGCAGCTGCGATAGATACGCTGGGGCGCGAGGGCTTTGCGAACTACTTCGGCTATCAGCGCTTCGGCAAGTTCGGCGACAACGCGGCGCAGGGCGAGGAGGTGCTGCGCGGACAGAGGCGGCTTAAAAACCCCAAAATGCGCAACTTTCTAATCAGTGCCTATCAGAGCGAGCTTTTTAACCGCTGGCTTAGCAAGCGGGTCGAAATTTCAAAATTTGCGGCGGAATTTAGCCTTGGAGAGTTTGCTAAAATTTACGGGCTAAGCAAGGAGGAGGCGCGCGAGATCGCGGCTCAGCCGCAGTTTTTTAAGCTTTTAAGGGGTGAGATTTTAGGACATTTTCCCCGTGGCGCGTTTTTTAGCTGCGATGATCTTGGTGCGGAGTGCGAGCGGTTCGCAAGACGAGAAATCACGAGCGCAGGCCTTATCGTGGGGCGAGCGAAGCTGCGAGCTAGCGGGCTTGGCGGTAGATTTGAAGATGAGATTTTCGCGCCTGCTCGCGAGCTTGAGGCGCAGATGAACGGCTCGCGCAGGTTTGCGTGGAGCTTTATGGAGCGCGTACAGCACGCCTATGATGCGCAAAATGCGCATTTTAGTTTCAGTTTTTACCTGCCGAAAGGCTCTTACGCGACGGTCGTTTTGGAAGAAATTTTGCACCGAGATATATTCGAGGGCGCCGCGACGGACGAGGATTGAGCCTCATCATGCTGCAGAATAGGGTTCACGCCGCACTTGCGCTAAGTCACACTGCACCGCATCGCGGAGTGGGACTCCGTCACCCCGCGCCCCACGTTAAACCGCGCTGTAGAGTAGGGCTTGGCTACGTCGCGGCGCACCACGCTGCACGGAATTTTAAATCTTGGCTGCGTGGATTTAAATTTGCGCGGTAGATAAAATTTTATGAAATCTTATGAAATTTTATGAAATTTTATCGCAGCAAGCGCGCCGTTTTGTCTAAGCCATAGAATTTAAAATTTTATTCTGCTCGGCCGTAGGTAAAATTTGCTAAATTTCACCTTTTTATAGTTGCCCAAATTCATTTTCGCCAATAACCAGCAAAATATTATTAAGCTTAAAATCGCTTAAGTCTTTTATCTACTATTGCCCGTTTACAATATTTTCAAAAAAATTATTCTCTTCCCAAAAGTAGCATTCTAACATTTTTAAAATTCCATTTTCCAAAAAGACCATTGCTCCTCCAATGTTTTCACCAGAAAGCATTAAATTTACATTGCCGACAAAACCGTTGTTTTTGCTTTTTTCTAATATTTTTTTACACTTGAAATGGCAATAATATCCGGCTGTCGAAACCTCTCTTTTTGTAATTTCTGAATTTTCAAACTGCTCATAAAGCGCATAATCGCTTAAATCATCACTTATTAGCTTAATAATTTTAGCTTCGATATTTACAATATCTGTAAAATTATCTAGGGATAAACATCGTTCCGATTTTTGGTTTTCCATTTTTTATAACTCCACGTATAGTAATTTCATAGCCTTTAATATTAACTTTATAGCCATTAGTAAAATTATTTAGCAACTTACCATTTGCCATATCTCTTTCAAGTTCTTTAATTATAGCATTATAAGCTTGTTGTTGATTATTTTCAAATTTATTTAAAAATCATCTAATTTATGCTCTTTTTTGTTAAAGATGTGATTTAATTTATTAGCTTCTTTATCGTCATCATCCTCCGGAGGAATGGTGCAGGGGCGGGAGTTTATACTTGCTCACGCCAAAAATTCCACCCCTTAAATTCCACGAGTCCTGAAATTTAAGCCAAAAAAGCTATAATTGCACTCGGGTGTGGCGTGCGGTCGCTCCGCAAGGAGAGGAAAGTCCGAGCTGCGATAAGACAAGGTTGCGTCTAACGGACGCCGGGGGCAACCCTAGGGAAAGTACAACAGAAAGCAAACCGCCGCGCAAGCGGTAAGGGTGAAAGGGCGGGGTAAGAGCCCACCGCGCGCGTGGAGACACGAGCGGCAATGCAAACCCAACCTGCAGCAAGAACGGGTGGTTTCGTCTTATATTCGAACCGTTCGCTCGAACCGATTTGCAAAAATCGGTCTAGATAAATGACCGCTGTAACGGAACTCGGCTTATAACCACACCTATTTTTACGCCGAATTTATTTACTTGGAATAAGGAAAAAATTTTGAAAAGCTTAATTTTATGCGGTACGCTTTGCGCTATTGCTTTGGGGCTCGGAGGCTGCGCGGGCTCCGATAAATCTATAATCTTGCAAGGCGACGCCCACGATCGCGCCTGTGCGGAGGTTTATGGGCGCTATAAAGAGCTCGAAGCGGAGCTTTTGGCGGTAGAGGATCGATACGCAAACCCAAGCGTTGCAAACGATTATATACAGACTTACGACGAGTACGAGCGCACCATCGCCTACTACAACGAAAATTGCGCGACCGATAAATAGGCAGCGCAGATTGAGCGTGATTTAGTATAAACATGACTGCGGCGCAGCAGCGCAAAATGCTCAAAATTTTATAAAATCTCTAAAAACTATTGAAAATTTTATGCGAAACAAAAAGCATTTAAAATTTATTACGTACGCTTGGCTCTAGTGATACGAAGTCGCGGTGTGAAGCATAGCGTGGTGCCTATTCATGCCCGTATTTAGCTTGGTGCGCCAAATTGCGGTAGTCGTATGACGGCGCCACATACTCGCGCATTGGCTAAGGAACGCGCAATTTATTGATCGAATCGGCGCTAAGCCTTGAAATTGCGAAGTCGCGCTCAAAAATTCCGCCGTGCGAATTTGAATTAGTGGCTTAAAGTGTCAAAGTAATACCCCAAAATTTAGCCGCGAGGCGGACGATGAGCGATTTATTAATCGGATCGGCGTAAAGTCACACCAAAGATTCCGTCGAGTGGAGTTGGCTGTTATGTCCGTTTATGCGTCTGTCAAAGCCTCGTAGCCTCAATATAATATATTTCATCGAGTGGATTTGAATTGGCGCCTAGGCGCTTGGATCGATCGTAAAATCAGGTCTCAAAAATCCTGTTACTCGGGTTTGACCTGCTGCGCGATTTTCGCGGCATATAAAGGCGGTAAAATGAGATCGTTAGCGCAGTATCAAGGTACGGCGTAATTTTTTCGCTTGCGTATGCGGTTTTTGAGGCGCTTGGTAATTTCAGTTTGCTCGCAGAATTTTAAGATACGCGGTTTTTTGAGACTATAGCAGCGAGATTTTTTGGGTTTTTAGCGCGAAGGTATTTGGCGAATTTGCAGTGCTATGGCTTTGATTTTTGTCGAGAAATTTTAGAATTTTACGATTTCGCAAGAGAATTTTGTGTGTTTTGGCGCCGCGTCGAACTTAAAATTTCATCTTGCCGCCGCGTAAGATTGCGCGTCTAATCTTTCCATTTTTTTAAATACGGCGTATGTTTTGAGATTCGCGTCCGTTTTTGAAATTTTACTCCGAATAGACGCCGAATTCGCAAAATAAGCCGCCCGGTGATAATTTTAGAAAGCCGTGCAAGCCTGCAATGCAAAAGCTAAAGCTTTATGAGAGGCGGAACTTAAGGCGCCTTTGTCGATAATTTAGCCGCTCAAAATTCCGCCACGTTACGGCGTGCTAAGGCACCCGAAGCGCCGCATTGTACGCTACGTTTGCCCACCTTACAGCTCGCTAAAACGCTCAAAGCGGGCTTTTAGAGATTTTGCATTTTTGTTTAAAAGCTCCGCTTGCGCGGCGAGCTTATCTGCGTATGTTTGAAGCGATGTCGCATACTTAGCATGCGCCTCAAAGTCCGATTTTAGCGCGTAAATTTCATCTTTTACCGATTTGATATTTTGCGCGAGCGCCTCGTCTTTTACGAAGGTGCGGATCGTGCCTAAAAGCGCCAGCAGCGTCGTGGGTGATGCCGCAAAAATGCCGATTTGCGCGCAGTATTCAAGTACCTGCGGCAGCTTCTCGCAGACGTAGACGAAAACCGCTTCGCTGGGTACAAATAGCACCGCAAACTCCGTGCTAAGAGGCGGTATGATGTATTTTTCCGCGATATCTGCGGCGTGCTTTTTCATATCGGAAGTGAGTTGCTTATCCGCACTAGCAAGCGCTGCGGCGTCGTTTGAGGCGGAGGCGGCGATAATTTTTTCATAGCTTTGAAGTGGGAATTTTGAGTCGATGCAAAGAATTTTTTCTTTTGCGATATGCAGCGCGCAGTCTGCGATCCTGCCGTTTGGTAGATGCTTTTGCAGCTCATAAAATGCGGTGTTTTGCCCATAGATCATCGATAAAATTCTCTCTAATCGGTACTCGCCGAAGTTGCCGCGCAGCTTGACGTTGCCTAAAATCGCGTTTAGCCTTGCGATTTCGTCACGCACCTGAAGCGAAGTTTTATTTTGCTCGCTCATTCGCGCTAGATTTTCCGCTATGTCCTTAAAGCCGCGATCTAGCGAGCTTAAATTTTCGCTAAGTGCGCTGTTTTGGCGTTGCAAGCCCTCGCCTAGGGATCTATTAAGATAATAGAGCTTATCGTTAAAGCCGTCGTTTAGGCTTTGATTTAGCTTAAAAAGCTCGGCGCTCGCTCTCGCACTTTGAGCCTTGAGCCTTTCGCTTAAAAGCTCACTAAGTGTGGAGTTTGCATCGCTTATGCGGCGGTTTTGCAGCACGAGCGCGATCAGTAGGGCAAGCACTAGCGCAGCAAAAAACGCAAACGCCGCGAGCAAAATCCCATCAGCGCCCATTTTCTTGCACGCTTTGCGGATCTAAAATTTCATTTTTATAGCGTAGATATTCGATGTCGTTGTTAAGCGCGCGATTTTCCTCAAGCAAAACCTCGTGTTTAGTGCGAAGCGCGGCGATGTCGCGGCTGATGTAATAAATTTCGTTGCGGATGTAAATCGCCGGCACCGTCAGCAAAAACGCAAATCCGATCAGCAGATAAACGACTAAAAGCTGATAAAGCGTGAGATTTTTCTCCTTTTTTTTCTCGGCATCGTAGTTGCGTAGTAGCTCGTCTTGTGCGCCAGCAAAACTGCCGTAGCTGCGCCCTGCGGCAAGGCTTGAATAATCCTGCACGCCCAGATCTGCGTAATTTTGATTTTGCGTGCTTGCAAAGCTTGCATCTGCAAACGCCGCATAATCCACCTTGCCGGTAAAATTGGCACCTACAAAATCGCCGTAGCTCGCTCCGCTGGAATTATCGCTGTCGCGAGTGGCTGAAATATTTGCGTCGCCGCGTCCTTTTAATTTTACTTTGCTGCTTTTATTAAATTTTGTTCCGCCGCTTTCGGAATTTAGATAGTTTTGGGTATTTGTAAAGCCTGAACTTTCGAATTCCAAGCCGGTAAAATCGTCGTAACCGCCCGCTGCGCCCGCGTAGTTTCGTTTTACGGAAAGATCCGCGGCAAGCTTATCCTCTAGCTCCTCATCCGTCAGATCCTCCATAGCTCGTTTTTTCGCAAGCTCTATGCCCGCTAAATCAGATGTTCCTGCGAAGTCGTGCCCGTCATCGTAGTCGGCAAAATATTCATATTTATTCATCTAAAATCTCCATAAATTTAAAACCACGATCTTATCTTTACTCGCCGCCAAGGCGCCTGCGTCAAGATGAATTCGGTTCGAAACTCGCAGCTCGCCTGCGCTCAGCAAATAGCCGTTAAGGTAAAATTTAAAAGCCAAAATCACGAGCAAAATTTTTCTTTGCAATTTTACCTCGGTAAATGGAATTTTATCTTAACTCGCAAAATTATATCTCGGCCAGCAAAAGCAAAATTTTACTTTAGCAGGCTATTTTTGTTAATTTTGCTCACTCTTTGCACCGGCAGGCTCGTGGAATTTAGGTAAAGATCAATTCTGTCGTAGCGGGCAAGATTATGCTGCTTTTACCCATTTTATACGCTGCCGGCTTGCAAAATTTATATCGGCAGCAGAGTTATCTGCTGAGTCCCGCTGTCTAGTTTAAAATTTTTTGCATTTGCGGCGAAATTTCATTTACCTCACCCGCTATCTATCTGCAAAATTCTATCTTGGCAAGCGAAATTTTAATGTCTTCGCCTATTTGCACCGCCTGCTTGGGAAATTCATTTTGACAGGTAAAAATCAAGTTCGCTTTACTCGGCTTATCTTATAAAATTTTGTCAAATAATCTGAAAAACCGCTTAAAATTTTTACTGCGTCTTCGATGCGCCTTAAAACGCTAAGCGAAAGATATCGCTTGCAAGATAAGCTCTATCGTCTAAAAGGTCAATGAAACTACTGCTCGCTTACAAAATTTAGTTAAAGCAAAGGGCGAGATTTGACATTACGCCGCTTGCTTTAGGCGCCAAATTTTAACTCTCACTCTATTCTGTATTGCGCTGTCACTTAGCTTTTAAAATATGCAGTAACTAAATCTCATAAAATTATACATTAAATATAGCGTAAAATTCAACGTTAAATTTTTCGCTAAATTTTATGATTTAGCTATTGTGCGTTTAAAATAACGCTGAAAAATATCATAAATTTTAAAGCGAATTTTTGTAAGTTGGATTTTAAAATTCCGTAAAATTTTAAAATTTAATGCCTGCAAATCTGTAAATTTTACAAAATTTCGTCAAAATTTAAAATTCATAGCAAGTAAAGGCGGTTATTTTAGCCGAAAAATTCTAAGCTTCGCGCTCGCTGCTCGCGAGTTTTGCGCAAGCTCTTGCGCGTCCGCCGTTATAGGGCTTTTGGTTAGGATTTTACCTAATGAATGCCCGCCGCCACATTCGCAGCGCATAAACTCGCTAGGGCAGACGCAATCGCGCTCCCACGCTCTAAATTGCTCCTTTACTATGCGATCTTCAAGCGAATGGAATGAAATTATAGCGACAGTTGCATTAGTTAGAATTGAATCGCGCGATTTTTGCTCGATAAGATCAAGCAGGCGCTTTAGCTCGCCAAGCTCGTTATTTACCTCGATGCGGATCGCCTGAAACGCTAGCGCGGCGAGGCTGATACTGCGCCCTTTAACAGGCTTTGTTCCGATCAAATTTGCCAAAGCTTTAGCGCTTGTTAGCGGTGCGTTAGTCCGTGCAGTAGCTATTTTAGCGGCGATTGCGTTAGCGTTTGTTAGCTCACCGTATTCGTGGAAAATGCGCGCCAGATTCGCTTGCGAGTAGCTGTTTACGACATACGCCGCATCTAGCGCTGCGCCTGCATCCATTCGCATATCCAGCGCGTCGCTTTTGGTGGAAAAGCCGCGCGAGTTTTTATCCAGCTGAAGAGATGAAACGCCGATGTCGGCTAATATCCCGCGAACTGCGCGGAGCTTTTGCTCGGGCAGAATTTTTAAAATTTCGCTAAATTTAGCCTTATGAATCTCTACGCGATCTTTAAATTTACTAAGCCGCTCGCGCGAAAAATCTATCGCTTCGGCGTCTCTATCGCAGGCGATGAGTTTAAGGCGTGGATTAGCGCTCAAAATACCCTCGCTGTGCCCTCCGTAGCCTAGCGTGCAGTCGATAACATAGCCGTCTTCAAGCTGCGAAAATGTTGCGATCGTCTGCGAAAAAAGCACCGGAATATGTGGAGCTTGCACTTAAATTTATCCTTTTGAAATTTCTAATCCTATATAATAGCGAAATTTTTTACAAAGGCGAGAGATGGACGAGTATTATTATGAAATTTTGCGCAAAATTTCGCTTTCGATGTTTAGAGATAGGCTTTTTGGGATCTTTCACGGCTCGATTTCAGCAAAAATTAAAGAAAATCAATTTTTGATCAACAAAAAAGACGCGATTTTCGATAGCCTGGATAGGGATGATTTTATAACTCTGTTTTCAAAAAAAGACTACCGCTGGCAGGATGCTAGCATCGATAGCGACATACATATAAATATCTACAAAAATATAAAAGAGGCGAAATTCGTAACCTACGCGACACCACCATATCTCGTCGCATATACGCTGGAGCATGATTTTATTTTGCCGCGAGATTACTTTGGGGTGAGCAAATTTAAGCGCATTGAAATTTACGATCCTAAGAACTACGACGACTGGCACGAGCGCGCGCCGTATGAAATTTGTAACTATATGATAAATGAAAATAGCGATATAATGGTGATTCGCGGCTATGGGGTTTTTGCCCATGCAAGGAGCGCGCAGCAAATGGCGAAAAAAATAGCGATTTTAGAAATGAGTTCAAAGCTGCTTTTGCTAAGCTAAGATTAATGTATACCAAATCGTTTACTAACGCGTTATAATTCGCCAAAAATGCCTATTTTTCAGCCTTACATAAGGTTTTATCTGTATAATTACTAACAAAAAATTTCTTTAGTTAGCTATTTAAGGATTTAGATGATAGAATGGATGCAAAAGCATAAGAAGTCGCTTATACCGACGATCTGGATAAGCACGATAGCCTTCGTGGGCGCAGGCTTCGTCGGCTGGGGCGCATATGATATGAACGCTAACCGCGCAGGCTCAATCGCTAGAGTAGGGCAGATTTCAATAACGAATCAAGAATATAAGATAAAATCAACCGAGTTATACAATAGATTAAACGCTATGAGCGATGGGCAATTTACTCAAGAACAAGCCAAAAATATGCATCTAGATCAGATCGCAGTAGATCAGTTAATCGGCGAAGCGTATTTTCTAAATTTTGCTAAAGACTTAGGCGTTCAGGCCAGTGATAAAGATGTGGCGGAATTTGTGCTAAACTCGCCGAATTTCCAAGAAAATGGCGCATTTAGTAAGGAACTTTACGATAATGTTGTAAGGAATTCAGGACTTACTAAAAAGGAATTTGAGCGCAATCTACAAAAGGTCCTAACTTTAGAAAAGCTCGGCAAAGCGCTAAAAATAACGCCTAGCCCTAAGATCGTAGAAGCATTTGCAGCATCGCAGCTGATGCAGGATAAGGTTTCTGCAGAGATAATCTACGCCGATGCTAACGTCACTTTTAACGACGACGAGCTAAAGAAATTTTGGGAAGGCGAGAAATCACATTTTATGACTGAGAAAAAATATACTCTCGGAGCATATTTTGTGGCGCCTAGTAAAGCCGACGTGAATGAGACCGAACTAAGTAAATTTTATGAAGAACACAGAGGCGAGTATAGAAGCCTGGATGATAAACTATTGGATTTTGCAGAGGCTAAACCTAACGTCTTAAAAGATTACCGAATGGATCAGGTTAAAAAAGACGCTACAAAGGATTATCTGGAGATCAAAAAAGGCAAGCTCGATACTAATGAAACTATAGTCGCTACGGCTAGCAATTTTCCAGTATCTGAGATTGAGGTCGCAAAGCCAGGAGATGTCATCAAGCCTTTCGAGTACAAAGGCGGATATTTGATTGCTAAACTAAACGGTGTAGAGCAGCCTAGGCAGATGAGCTTTGAAGAGGCTAAGTCTTTGGCTTCTAAAGAATTTGAAACAAAAAAACGTAAAGAGCTACTTGAAAAAAGAGCTCAAGATGCACTTAAAAATTTCAAAGGCGAAGATTTCGGCACGCTATCTCTTAATAGTAAAAATAATACCAAGCTAAGCGATGACGAATTTTATAAATTTCTTATCGATATGTTTAATAAGCCGGCTAAAGAAGGGATAGTGATGTTTGATAACAAAGCCGTAGTGT
Source organism: uncultured Campylobacter sp. (assembly GCF_938045465.1). GTDB lineage: Bacteria > Campylobacterota > Campylobacteria > Campylobacterales > Campylobacteraceae > Campylobacter_B. Next base: position 3,405 of record NZ_CALIBF010000133.1, on the reverse strand, counting down.
ATAAAATTTCACAGCAGAGCCTGGGCAGCAGCGAAGAGATAGATAAAGAAAAAGCGATCGTAGCCGATAGGATAACCGCGTTATTAAATTCCAATCTACAAGATGATCTAACCAAAATGCTAGAAAAGCGCTATAAAACCGAAAGATATTTTAAAGGTAAAGACAGTGAGTGAGTATATTTTAGGTCTAGATATAGGCTCAACTAAAATTCGCGCGATAATCGCTAAAAATGATGGCATTTTTACGGTCTTAGGCGTTGGCGGAGCCGATACTTTAGGTATCAAAAAGGGCGTCATAACAAACATAGAGCAAGCCGCGGGCTCAATAAAACAGGCGGTGAAAGCAGCGGTAAAAGGCGCTGGTAGAAGCTATGATAAAGCCATTATATCTATCTCCGGCTCATATGCCAAAAGCGTTAAATCTCGCGGCGTCATAACTATGGAAAATGAGATCGGACTAGATGAAATAAAGCGTGCCATGCAGGTTGCCGAAGCGCAAGCAAATGTGCCTAGCGATAGTGTGATTTTACATGTGCTTCCGTATGATTTTAGAGTCGATGAGCAGGAACACATCGAGGATCCCCTCGGTATGAGCGGTACGCGCCTAGAGGTATCTACGCATATCGTCATCGCGCCAGAAAGCTCAATTAAAAATTTAAAAAAATCCGTCGAGATGGCGGGCGTGAAGGTAGATAACATCGTTCTTTCAGGCTACGCATCATCCATATCTACGCTTAGCAAGGACGAAAAAGAGCTAGGTGTCGTACTGATCGATATGGGCGGCGCTACGTGCGATTTGGTCATCCATCTGGGAAATTCCTTACGCTATAACGATGTGGTTATGTTCGGCTCTAATAACGTTACTAACGATCTATCGCGAGCGCTACACACGCCGCTTCCGTATGCGGAAAATATAAAGATCACTTACAACGACTTGATCAATCAAGGAAATAGCGAGGTCGAGCTACCGGTCTTAGGCGACAGCGAGTCGGAAAACCACATCATAAGCCTTGAGATCATCTCTCAAGTCATCCTCGCTCGCGTTAAAGAGACTTTTGATATGATAGCCGACAAGATCGAAAGAAGCGGTTATAAAGACCGCATAGGCGCAGGTATTGTGATCACCGGCGGCATGGCGAAGCTAGACGACGTGCGCGATTTAGCGGCGATAGTTTTTGATAACACTTCCGTTAGGGTCGCAAGAGCAAAGAGTGTGGGCGGTCTGCACGAGATTGCTGATGATATTTCAAATTCTTGCGCACTAGGACTTTGCATGTATGGCTTCGGCGAATTTACCCCTTACGAGATGGACTCTAACGGCAAACTCCGCTACAAAGACGAAGTTATAAACAAGGCTCCGAAACGAAATGTGAACGAATATTATGAAAAAGAGGTCAGCAAGGCGATAGAAAAAGAGGGCGTCAGAGCGGATAGCGGTGCGGCTAAGAAGGAGGATCTAAATATCCAACTTCCCAAAAAAGACGGACAGAATTTTTTCAATAAAATTTGGTCGTCTATGAAAAATTGGTTTTAAATTTTAAGCTAAGGAGATACTCGTGAAAGGATACAGCATGGAAGAAAGAAAGGGCATCTACGGTGCCAAGATGAAGGTGATCGGCGTCGGCGGCGGCGGATGCAATATGATAAATCACATGATCCGCGAAGGATTTACCAAGACCGACGTTGAGCTTATGGTGGCTAACACCGACGCGCAGGCGTTAGAAAAGTCGATCGCAAATACTAGAATTTTACTAGGCGAAAACACCACCAAAGGCCTTGGCTGCGGTATGGATCCAGCGCTTGCTAAAATGGCTGCGGAGGAGAACTACGACGATCTTAAGGACCGTTTGGACTACTCCGATATCGTTTTCGTGGGCTCTGGCTTAGGTGGCGGCACCGGCACGGGCGCTGCACCTATCGTCGCTAAAGCTGCGAAAGAGAAAAAAGCGCTAACCATCGGCGTCGTTACTACCCCTTTCGGTTTTGAGGGTAAAAAGCGCATGCGACTAGCACAAGAGGGTCTTGAAGAGCTTAAAAAAGAGTGCGATTCCATAATCGTTATCCCAAATCAAAATTTATTGAAGATCATCGATAAAAAAACCGGCCTAAAAGATGCCTTTAAAATCGTGGATAATGTCCTATTCCAAGCCGTAAACGGCATGATCTCCGTGATCTTGGAGTCCGGCGATAGCGATATTAACGTAGATTATGCCGATGTCAAAAAGGTAATGACTCACCGCGGTTTGGCGCTTATGGGTATCGGCGTTAGCGAGGGTGATGGTGCGGCAGAGGAAGCGCTAAAAAGCGCGATCCAATCTCCACTTTTGGACAATACCTCCATCCACGGCGCTATGGGCGTGCTAGTGCATTTTAAGATGTCGCCTGATTGCTCCTTGCTTGAGATCGAATCTGCTATGAATATCATCGAAGATACCGTGGATAAGGATGCCGATGTTACTTGGGGTACCACTACCGATCCTAAGATGGAAAATAACCGCGTCGAAGTTACTCTCATCGCCACCGGTTTTGAAAGGAGCATCGAGGAAAAAAAGCAGGTCGCCAGCGATAACGTAGCGGATCGCAGGAAAGCGCTTTTAGAGAGCATGGGTCGAAATTCTATCTTTTCTAGACAGAAGGTAAGTAGCGGCGATTTTAACGGAGACGAAACCTACGACGAGCTCGACGAGCCCGCATTCCTACGCAACCAGATGGACTAAATGCGCAGACGAGATAGGCAGCTAAGCGAAGATGAGGCGTTAAAAATCATCGACGAGAGCGAATACGCTACGCTTAGCTGCATAGACGAGAGCGGCGAAATTTTTAGCGTGCCTATCTCGCCCGTGCGCGATGCAGACGTTATTTATATCCACGGCGCTCCTGCCGGCACAAAGGCAAAACTCTTTCAAAACGGACGCGCGGTAACGGCGGTTTTTGTTAGCTATAACCGCGTTCCTACCCCAAGCGACGAAGAATACCGATCTATCGCAAATGACGCTGCCGCTTTAGGCTCTAGAGTTTATACGACGGAGTACCGCAGCGCGATCGCCATTTGCGAAGCAAACGAAGTGTTAGATGACGAGCGTAAAATTTACGCCCTGCGGATACTTTGCGAAAAATACACCCCAAACTACATGTCGCGCGTGGAATTTGCCTCCAGAGCATCATTAAAGCGCATGAAAATTTACGAACTCAAAATAAAATCCGTAACCGCAAAGGCTAAAATTTTATAGAATTAAATTTAAGAAATCTAAATTTAAATTGCTTGATTTCTTAAAATTTCAAGTTTGAATGCTAGGCAAATTTTAATCTGAAATTTCGTATCGCCAAATTACAAAGCTTCTTATCGGCACTAGTATCGGCACCACCGCGGCGATCGTGCCGCTTACTATCGGCTCGGCGCCCTTTA
>NZ_CALIBF010000132.1 GCF_938045465.1 uncultured Campylobacter sp. | reverse complement strand
TTAATAGCGAGCTGTTTGATAAGCGGAGGAGGGTAGGTTAGGCGGAACAAATTTTACTTTTTCGCTCGCTCTAAATAACAAAGTAGGGCGGCTGCGACTAGCACAATTATAATAGCGATTTTATCTGCTTTGCCATGCCATAGCCGTATAAATTTTAAAATTTAGCCCTTTTGACGGCTTAAAATTTTAGAAATTTTTGCGGCGTCGTAAGTTTTTGCCTGCGCTTTTAGAAACTCGCAAAGCCCCTTCTGCTTGCAAAGGCCGTGAGCGAGCAAAAACTCCGCCGTGTCTGTATCATCCAGTACTGCGGCTAGCTTAATCAAGCCCGTTAACTCATTTTGCGGTAGCTCGCGCAAGCTTTGAAATTTTAAAATTTCCTCTACATAGCGTAGCCTTCCGTCGCGGAATTTTTTAAATCTCGCGCTATTTATGAACTCACGAGCGCGTGGATCAGGCGGATTTTTATATGCCGAAACGATAAAACCTGCATCTCGTAAAAATAGCAGCTCTCCGCCTGCAACCGAGCTTACCACTCCGCTAATATCTGTAGCGCCCAGCTCAAGAAGCAATGAAAACGTCTCAAAATCTCCGCACGATGTGGCTAGATGTAACGATCCGCGTGCATGTATATTTGCGCCGTGCTCTACCAAAAATCGCACTAATCGCAGCACATCCGCATTTTTTAAAATTGTGCGACGTCCTAACTTTTCGCTTGGAGTTATCAAATTCTTTTCGTCTGCACCCAAATCAGCGCTGCTTGGCGCATCAATACCCGCACCAAAATCAAGCGGACAGCCGTAAGAAATCGCAGTTTGCAACGGCGAGCCGATATATCCTTCATTGTAGTTCAAATCAGGCTTAAACGCAAGTATTCGAGTAATTCGTGTAAAATCAAGCTTTCCACTTCGCATTAGTTTCATATTTGCAATAAATGGCGTAAAAATTCGCTCGCCAAACTCCCCGAAATCCTCGTCGATCCTGTCCCTGTTTTGCGCCGCGAATTCCAAAAGCGCGTCCAAGCCCGCATCTATCTGTGCATCGCTAGCATTTTCATCGTAAAAAATTTCAAAATTCGGCTGCGGCAAATTTGACGCCGCCTGCTGCGTAGTAGAAGCCGCCGCATCCTCTTTAGCGGCGCCGAAAGCGCAGACCGCAAGTAAAAGCCACAAAAAGATAGAATTTTTCATATCGCCCTCGCTTAAATTTTGCGCGATTATATCAAATCTAAGGCTAAATTTAACGGCGTCTTGAAATTTCATAAAAAGCAAACGGCAAATAAATTTAGCCCAAAAAAGCGCCTTTTGATTTTAATTTCGCTAGAATTAGCCATAAATAACCTAAACAAAGGAGCGGCAAATGAAACTACTTTTTACTTTGAT
>NZ_CALIBF010000131.1 GCF_938045465.1 uncultured Campylobacter sp. | reverse complement strand
CAAGAACGTAATGGTTGATAGTATCGTCGCTGATAAAGATAGCGCCAATATATTTATTATAACGGCGTTTGCCAAATCAAACGAATTACTAAAAAAACATATAGATGAGATGGTAGCAGATTTAAGCGAAGAAGATGCTATAGTTTTAGATGAATATAAAAAGGTTTTACGTGAACAATTGATAAGTATTGATTCGCAGATAACTTATTTAAAAAATAATAAAATTCGTAATCTAAAAGAACGCATAGAATATTTAAAAGGCGTTCAGATAGCCAAAATAGACGATCAAATAGATATGCTGAACAAGAAAGAAAAGCTTAGCGATGCTGGCGAATTAAAACTGATGGAGTTAATGAATATAAAAGACAAAATTTTAAACGACAATATACCTAAAATAAGTGACGAAATTAGTGCTATAACTCTAGTACAAATTCCTGATTTAATGAAGAAAAAGAGCATTATAGAAAGTAGGCTTTCTGATTTTAATTTTAAAACTTCTCATATAATTTCTAATATAGTTTTATCTGATCGCCCAGCAAAGCCTAAAAAACTAATCATTTTAGTAATATCTGCAATAATAGGACTTATGCTTTCTACCTTTGTAGTATTGGTTTATGATAAATTTAAAACCTGCAATTCCGAAAATAGATAAATTTTAAATAATTTATTTCTATATTCGGGCGTTACGGCTGAATGTAAAGGCTGCTTTTGATAAAACTCCCTACTGCGGCGCTTTATATGGAATATTATGTTGCGCAAACTCTAGTAAAATAGTATTGACGTTAAATTAGCAATACTATTTTACTAAAGAGTAAGAATGACATTTAGCTATTACAGTATCAAAGCTAGAATTGTTTTTTGCTTTTTAGCTATGACTATTAAATTTTATCTATGCATCGAATTCTATCGCTTGGATACATTATCGAAAAAGTCATTTATTACTTCGAGTGGCCCTAATTTGCATTTACAAAAGCATCGTAATTATAAATTTAGGTGTATTAATTAAAAATCGCCGATTAAAATTCTATAATTGTATGTAAAAAAGTATTGGTGTCCCGTGTAGGATTCGAACCTACGGCCGCCTGATTAAGAGTCAGATGCTCTACCAACTGAGCTAACGAGACAAGAAACATAATTGTAGTGATAAAAATATAAAAAACTGATTAAATTTTATAAAAATTTCGTTAAATTCCATAAAATTTTATTCGATCCTTATATATCTAATAACTCATAAAAATTAAATAAAATATTTTAGTAAAGAATCAATAAATTTTCTTAAAAAATAACCTATACGTTTCGATTTCACATCTAAACGCTCTTGCATAAACTCAATGCAAAGCCAAAGCAAGAAGCCCCATAAGCGGGGCTTGGCTCGATAATTTATTTTGCTTTTTTAACCTTTTTGCTTCGCGTAGCCTTAGCGTGAGTTCTAGGAGAGCGGTTTGAGATGATCGGCTTGCCGTCCGGATATTTTTTCTGCACGTGATTTACAGGTATCGCCGCACTGCTGCTAGCGCCGTATTTCTCGCCGTTTGTAAAATACTTCCTCATCACTTCTTTCCATCTTTTTGCGTATTTATTCGCGCGTGGAGAGTCATTTAAGATGTCCTCGTAGTCGTAAATTCTCTCGTAGAAGTCGTTAGTTAGCTGATCGTCGATAGTGATTCTGCCGTTGTCGATCGATACGCCTAGGTAGACGCCTGTTTGCTCGCCCGGGCTTACCATCCATGCAGAAATATCAGGTAGATCGGTTGCGCGACCTGTTCTTCTACCTACGCCGCCCGCCGCAGCACCTACATTGATCTCAAGGGTGTCTGTGCCAGTAAAAATGTCTTGATATGACTTCGTAGTATGAAAGATCATCACGATGTCGCTCGTCTCGTAGCCTGCTTGTAAGCCCACGCCGTAGCCTTTATATTTGATAAAAATCGGCGAACTCCACTCGCCGTTCTCGCCTTTGACGCTAAAAATTCCATCGCCGTATTGTAGCGATGCGCCCGCAGCTAAACGTTTTACGTCGGTTAGGATTGCGACGGCTTTGGCGCTGGTTAGATAGCGCTCATCGGTGCCGAAGTTATTAGCCGCTACGAAAGATCTAACGACGTTAGTCGCCGCTATAACCTCTTGATTTGCCACGACGTCCGCGTGCAAAAGACCGCAAAGTGCAACAGATGCTAGAAGCAAAAACTTTTTCATCATTTAATCCTTTTAAAATTGAATTTTCGTTATTATAACAGCAATTTCATTTGTTTTAGCTAATTTTTAACAAAAAATTGATGAAAAATAACGAATTTTGGAAAATTTATGAAATTTCTAGCTATTTTTGCACTTTTGGCGATCAAAATTTTCGCTTTAGACATAGTAAACGGTGACGTTATTATCTTAAAATTAGATAAAAGCACAACCGAGTTGAGCTTTGGCTCAAAACAAATTCCTCTCATCATGGCTCCAAATTCTAGCGATAAAATCGCCGTTTTAGCAGCGAATTACCGTGCTAAGGGAGATTTCGCGCTGCGAATAGTAGATCAAAGCGGCAGCCACGAGCAGATCGTTGCTTTGAAAAAGGGTGAGTATAAAAAAGAGGCCCTAAGTGTCGCTCCAGGCAAAGTTAAACCACCTAAAGAAGCCGCCGCGCGTATCAAAAAAGAGCTCGACGAAGCCAACGCGATCTATGCGATCACCACGCCGCGCTATCTTTTTTCCACGCCGTTTGAGCTGCCTTTAAACTCCAAAATAACCTCTGCATTCGGCAATGCTCGCACCTTTAATGGCGAGCTTAAAAGCTATCACAGCGGCACCGATTATCGTGCCGCGGTAGGCACTGCGGTGCGCGCCGCCAATGACGGCGTCGTAGTCATCGCCAAAGACCGCTACTATGCCGGCGGTTCGGTCGTGATCGATCACGGCGGCGGCATCTATTCGCAGTACTATCATCTAAGCGAGATCAAAGTGGCGCTTGGCGATCACGTTCGCAAAGGCGATGAAATCGCGCTTTCGGGCGAGAGCGGTAGAGTCAGCGGCCCGCATCTGCACTTCGGCATCGCGATCAACGGCGTGAGCGTCAATCCGCTAAGCTTCGTCGCTAAATTTAATGAAGTGGTTTTTGGCGAGCGCTAAAATGCCCTACAATCCGAAGGAGTTGATGAAAAAAATTCTCGCAGGCAGCGATTTTAAGTTAAAAGGCTCGGTCAAGGGTCGCGTGCGCGTCGCGAGTAGGGACGGAGCGATCGTAAATTTTACCGCTGCAGACTTCGGCGTGCAGAGCCTAAACGACAAAATTTCGCTCAGTGGCGAGCAGTTCGAGCGTTTTAGAGCTAGAATTTTTGGGATTTTAAACTCCGGTGGACGCGAGCTTGCAGGTAGGCTCACGCTCCCTTCTACGCCCAAAAAGAAAGCCCGCGCAGATCGTCTCCGCGCGGCAGATGGCTATGCGGAGTTTGACGGCGCCTGCGATTTTGGTAGCTTTTGCGGCGGAGATTCGGGCGCAGTTTCGCCCGAGGCTGGCGGCAGCTTGGCAAAGACCTCGTATGCCACAAATGCGAGGCGCGGCGAGCGAGATTTTCCTGCGCGCAGCGCTCAGAGTGCGCAAGGCTTTACTTCGCAGGCGGAATTTCAAGATGTTTCGCAAGCAGAATTTTATGGTGCGGCTCGGGCGGAATTTTGCGTAGATACGGCGTGGGATACGGCATGCGAGAATTTAATTTCGCAAAATGATGCTGCGCAGGATGACGTGAGCGTGGGGCTTGCTGCTAGTTTCGAAGAGAGCGCAAACGCGAGAAGTAAAAATTTTATGCCGCAAAGCTCTGCGCCTGCGAATTCTGCCAAAGGGCAAAGCTTCATTCCTACATCGCGAAATTTTGTTTCTGCGCGAAGCTCTGCGCTCGTGAAAGATTCCGCATTTGAGGCGCAAAATTCTAATTTTATGCCGCAAGCAGAGGATTTTACGGCTGAAAATTCGTTTGTAGCAGAGCAGCGCGCGAACTTACGAAGTAAAAATTCTACGGCGCAAAGCTCTGCATCAAAAAATTCTACCTTCGCAAATTCTGCGCTTGATATAAAGTGCGCAAATGATTGCAAGCCTCAAGGCTCCGACTTCTCTAAGGGGCAAAGCGCTAATTTCGCTAGCTGCCGTGCCGCAAATTTTGCCTTAGAAAATGCCTCGGAATTTATGCCTCAAGATGAGAATTTCGTCGGTGAGAATTCAATGTTTTTGGCAAAAGGGCAAAATTACGCGCCCGAAAATTCCGCCGGGCAAAATTTAGAGCAGAAAAGCTCCGCACAAGAGTGGCGCCCTTTAAATTTGCCGCCGCAAGCGGGAAATGAATTTGCGCCCAAATTTGAGCAATCCGCACAGCCCGCGTTAACGGGTGAGAATTCTACGTTTGCTTCTTCTATGGCGGAGGGGGCGCTTGGTGATGAGCCCGCGTCTGCTGCTTTTGGGAGCGAATCAACTTTTGCGACTAAGCCCGTAAATTTCTATGGCAAGCCTGTGCGCAAAGCGCCTGCGAAAGAGAGCGCGCGCCTGACGGGGCGTCCGCAGGCTCTGCCTATTGCAAGCTCTTCGCGTCCTATCTCGCTACCGCAAGCGTCTAAAGCTAGGCTCATCGAGCTTAAGCCGCGTTTCATAGGCATCGCGCATAGGATTAAAATTTCGTTTTTGAAAAAGAGCGCGAGCGAGCCTGGCGAAGGGGTTTTGGCGCGCGTTCGTATTCCACTTTTGATGGAGAATTTCGGCCTTAATGATATTTTGTCGTCCACGGCGAGCTACCAAATGGCGAAAAAGATGGTGCGCACGATCGCTGATCTTTACATCGCCAAGGATCTGCGCGGCGTGCACATAGGCGTGCCGGTGCGCCTTGAAATGGGCTTTAAAAGCGGTATCTCTGACGTCAGCAACCACGCCTTTATCTTTAAGCTCATCGAGGACAGCCTCGTCAAAAACGGCGTCATCGACGACGACAATGCAGATATCGTGCGCGAGATCAAGCTTTTTAAGCAAGACGTTTTCGACGGGGTTTTAGTAAACATCGTACGGTTTGAGTAGAGGCTTCGCGGCGCATTGCAGATAAATTTTAAAAATTTGCGTTGCCGTATGAAATTCCGCCGTTTTCGAGCTTTAGCTTACACCGCAACGAGCGCTTTTTAAAATTTTTTTGATCAAATCGGTAAAAATTTGAAAGGATTGAGATGCAAAAAGCCTTTTTTAATTCGCCCATTGGAATGCTTGAAATTCAGGATGACGAGATCGGGATCTGCAGTATCGACTGGGTCAAAAGCTCTGCCTGCGGGCCCAATGATGAGATCTTTAAAAAACACGACGCAGGGCTTAAATTCGGCTTTGTGCGTGCTACGGATGATAAAAGACGCGATTTAAGGCTTAGCGATTTAAGAAAGAATTTGGCTCTTTGCACCGACGAGCTTGGCGCATATTTCAGGGGCGAGCTTGAAAGCTTTAGCGTTAAACTGAGCCAAAATGGCACGCAGTTTCAAAAGTCCGTGTGGAGCGCGCTTTTAGAGATCCCTTATGGTGAGATCGTAACATACGGCGAGCTAGCCCGGGCTATCGGCAGACCGCGCGCAAGCCGCGCAGTAGGCGGTGCAAACGGCAAAAACAAAATCCCCATCATCGTGCCGTGCCACCGCGTCGTAGCTGCGGGCGGGCTCGGAGGATACAGCGGCGCGGGCGGCGTAGCGACCAAAGCGTGGCTGCTAAACTTCGAAAGAGAAAGCTTAGCCAAATTGGGCAAGTAAAATTCCGTTAAATTATGCCTTGCAGGCACGGCGCTGATTTTAAAATTTTACCGCGCGACGCTGCGAAATTTCATAAAGCGATTTTGTAAATTTCTATTTTTGCGGCGACCAAGGCAGTTAAAATTTTGCAAGAAGCGAAACTTGCTATGCTGACTTAAAGCCCTAATTTTAAATTTATCGCGCCTTAGACGCCTGCTATGAGTGGTTGAAATTTTTCGCAGTGATAAAATTTAGCCTCGCGAAATTCCGCTCTGAAATCCTTCGATAAATTTTCATCTTGCGTGCATTTAGTGTAGCAGCACGCGAGGCGGTAAAATTTTGAGCTCTTTTTGTGAAAATAGAACGAGTATAGCAAGGTTTTGCGGCGGAATTTTGCATAGGTTTAAAATTTTATGTCCCTACGACGTACGGGCAAAATTTCACATCGCCGTATCAAAGCAAAGTAAAATTCTTAAATCGCGCTTGCCGAGGTAGGGTAAAATTCCCGCAGAGGCGGTAGAGCGAGGCGGAATTCCTCTCAGCGGTAATGTGACTAAGTAAAATTTATAAATCCACGAAGCGGGCGGTATCTCAGCAGAAACGGCATTGTCCTAGCCAAGCTTCTTGCGTAAGCAGCGGGTGCGCCAAAGATAAAATTTCTCGCGGAGGCGGCGAAGTACAGCAGTATGCCGCTAGAGTCACCTGACGAAGATGAAATTCTACGCAAAGAGAGCGAGATGAATTTTGCGCAAAGACCGCGCTATTTGCTGAAATTCGCGCAAAAGTAGTATTCTTTTAAAAAATTCCTAGCAGCGGTAGCATTCGTAGTCAAAGCTCGCCTTCGAGGTGGCGATGTTTTACTAAGGCTTCTTGCGAAATCGACGTTGCATAGCAAAGTAATTGTAAAAGCGGCGAGCGTGCTGTATAAAATTCTTAGCAAAAGAGGCGCAGAGCGAAATTCTTACGTAAGACGCACGGCAAAGATAAAATTTGCCAAGCAACTACGAGCGAAAACCTCAGTAAATTCAGCGAAACTTGATAGAACGAAGAATTTTTATCAAATCTACGCAGCTTTGCCAAATTTCTAAATTAGCCGAAATTTTCTATCAGATCGCTAAAAATTTTAGCTAAATTTTCGACGTCGCTAATCTCTACTCGTTCGTTGATCTGATGGATCGTGTCGTTTCGCACGCCAAACTCCGCCGTCTCCACGCCAAACTCCGCGAAGTATCTCGCATCGCTCGTGCCACCTGCGGTGTTTAGCTCGGCTGCTACGCCGCAGATCTTCTGCACGCTAGCGCTTAGTTTTTGCACGATTTTGGAGCTTCGCTGAGTTAAAAAAGGCTTTGAGGAGCTTTTTAGCGCGAGGTGTAGCGATGCGCCTGCTCGCAGCTGTGCGGTGCAGCTCATTTCTAGCTTGCCGCAGGATTCGCTTTCGTTGCATAGCGCGTCTTTAGCGTCCAGCTCAAATAATCTCAGTACGTAGTCTCGCACGTCTTCTAGCCCCAGCCCTACGCCGCCGCGTACGTTAAACATCACGCGTACGTCCTTGGGTGTTACGTTTACTACCTGCGAACCGCCGCGAATGTCGGTGATGACTATCTTAGCCGAAGCGAAATCCTCGCTACCCGCGTCCAGATCATGCCCCGCGAGGCTTGCAAGCACCGGCGCTAAAATGTGGACAGGATTGATGCATTTATCTGGGTAGGCTGCGTGCCCGCCGATACCCGTGAGTGTGAGGACGCCGTTAATCGAGCCGCGACGGCCGATCTTAATGGTATCACCGAAGCGCACTTCGCATGTAGGCTCCGCAACGACTGCGAAGTCGGGTAGGGCACCTTGCTCGCGCAATTTAGAGAGCATTTCGCGCGTGCCGTAGATGCCGTCGCCCTCCTCATCGCTGGTTAGCAGCAGGCTTAGCGTGCCCTTAAAATCGCGTGCCGCCGCTAGCGCGCAGATCGCCGCTGCGATACCGCTTTTCATATCCTGCGTGCCGCGCCCGTATAAAAAGCCCTCCGCTTCCACCGGCTTAAACGGATCGCTCGCCCAGCCCTCGCCCGGCGGTACGACGTCGATGTGCCCGGCAAAGCACAGATGCGGACCCTGTCCGAAGCGCTTGGTAAAAATCGCGTTAGTTACGCCGTTTAGCTCGAATCTATCCTCGCTAAAGTCTGCCAGCAGCATCGAGACGTAGTTAAAAGCTCCGTCGTCGCTAGGCGTGAGCGAGCGGAATTTGATGAGCTCTTTTAGAATTTCAATCGGTTTCATAAGCCATCCTTTGGTTTAAATTTTAGCAAAAATTATAGCGTATAGAAGCTTTAGTGCAAAAAATACCAAAATAAACGCCGAGATATATGCAAATGCTCGCACTACTATGTTTGGAAGCTTGCTGCGGGCTAGATATATCGCAAGCGGAAAAAGCGTGATCCAAGCTAAGATTCCGCTTGCAAGCCCCGCAAGGGCAAGCGCGAAATCTGCTCGCGCAGTACCGGCAGAGACGCTGAGCCAAAACATAATGACGTATGGATTTAGTAAATTTATTAAAAAGCCTTTGCCGTAAAGCGCCGCGCCTGAGCAAGCCTCGACGCTTGCAGGCTGCACCGAGCTAGTCGCGCCATGCCAGATCGCGTACGCCGTGTAGAGTAAAAAGCATGCGCCAAATACCGATATGCAGGCAAAAACGATCGGGATTTTGGCTAACTGCGATATGCCAAACGCCGATAGCGCTAGATACAGCATATCCGCGCTCATGGCGCCGAGGCCCAAGCACAGCGCCTTGGTGTAGCTTCGCAGCGCGTAGGACATTATCAGCACGTTTACCGGGCCGATCGGCACGCTAACGCCCAGCCCCATCAAAACCCCTTGTACGAACGATTGCATCCCTTTGCTTGTAATCCCCAAATCTACTATAAAATTTCGGCACGCGGCGTTGCGAAAAAATCTATGGACGCGGCTTTGCGAATAGATCGATGACGCACAGCTTCGCGAATGGATCAATCCTAAAATTCCGCGCGACCGCCGATCGGTTTTTAAATTTAACGCAACCGCCGCCGTAATGCGCCTTAATTTTAAAATTTTAACGCGTGCGTCGTAGCGCGCTCGGCTCTAAAATTTTTAACGTGTGCGCTTGCATGCGCCTCGACTTTGAAATTTTAACGAGCGATTCACATACACGCTCAGTCTCAAAATTTCAATATGAGCATTATGTGCTTGAAATTTATACGAGCATTCGTGCGGTGGACCCGCTCACTAGACTTCAAATTTAGTTTTTAAATTTTAACGCACGGATCGTGGTTTAAATTTACGGCTTGAATTTTGCGAGGCAAAATCCACCGTCTCGCCGCGTCGCTAAGTTTGCAAGCTAAATTTCGCAAGGCGAAATTTAAACTAGCAAAGATTGGCGACGAACGGCGGCTCGCGCAAGTCGGTAAGTTTTAGTCGCGTAAATTTAAAGATCGCGGCGGTAAAATTTAGCCCGCCGAAATTTTGCTTTGCGTAATTTCGCGCATCCGCGCTTATAAACGGCTCACGATCGCAGATAAAATTTTGCGAAGCGAAATCGCGCCTTAAAATTTTATCCGTAAATTTTAAAAACTCAACGAAGGATACAATCCCGCCGTTCTGCCTGTCTTAAAATTTTATCCACAAATTTTAAAAATCCGACCGCGGAGCCCGATCAACGTTTGTCCGCTTCAATTAGCCGCGTGCCGAATTAACCGTATGTGCGTTTGAAATTTAGCCGCGTGCCTGCAATTTGGCTACACCTTCATTTTGAATTTTATCGCCCGCCGTAAAATCTGGCCCGCAAAACAGGCGCGCCTCAGAGCATATTTCGCCGCAACGCCAAATCGCGCCGTAAATTTTATC
>NZ_CALIBF010000130.1 GCF_938045465.1 uncultured Campylobacter sp. | reverse complement strand
CCCGAGATTTATTTCGCGTGGGAGCGCGCACTGCCGTTTTGGGCGTGGAGTATCGTGCCGTACTGGTCGCTAAATTTACTCTACGCTCTTGAATTTTTCCTCTGCCGTGACGCTAGGGAGCTCGCGCGCTACGTTACGCAGCTGCTAGCCGCGCAGATGATCGCGACGCTGTTTTTTATCGCTTTTCCTCTGCAAATGTCGTGGGAGAAGCCCGCGGTTTCGGGCCTTAGCGGCTTTTTGTTCTCAAGCCTCGCCGCCTTTGACCTCCCGTTTAATCAAGCTCCGTCGCTACACATCATACTTTGCGTCGTGGTGGGCGCATTTTACCTTCGCAAGGCGCGCGCGGTTTGGCTCAAGGCGGCGCTTGTCGCGTGGTTTGCGCTCATCGGCCTTAGCGTGCTGACCACGTATCAGCACCATTTTATCGACATTCCGACGGGGATGGCTGCGGGATGCCTCGTGCTTCTGATTCGTCCGCCAGAGGGCGCGCCGCTTAGATTTGCCATGGCTAGGGAGGCCGCTCGCTACAAATGGGCGGCGCTATATCTAGGGCTTGCGTTTTTGACGCTTTTTGGGGCGATTTTGGGAGCTAAAATTTGGGGCGCGTGGATGCTGTGGCTATCGTGGGCGAGCTTTAGTTTCGCGCTGGTTGCTTGCGGTTATGCGTTTTTAGGCGCGGGAGTTTTTGCTAAAAACGGGCAAGGCCGTCACGCCGCCACGGCTAAAGCTTTACTTTTCCCCTATCTTTGCGTAGCGCGGTTAAATGCGCTTTTTTGGCTGCGCGGACGCCGGCTTTCAGACGAGATTTTACCCGGGCTGTATCTAGGCTCGGTTAAGCAGGCGGGCAAATTTGACGCGGTGCTGGACTGTGCGGCCGAGTTTGAGCGGCCTGGTGGCGCGCAAATTTATGCGAGCCTACCTATGCTAGATATGATAACGCCGAGCGCGGACGAGCTAAAACGCGGCGCGGACGAACTCGATCAGCTCGTAAAAACGACTCTTTGCGGCGGCGAAAATTTGCAGCAAAGGGCGGCGGAGATAGGATCAAATTTTAGCGCCAAGGCAGGCTGCGCGCACGGGCGAGATTTTAAATTTCACGAGCAAGCGAGCCCGCGGGTAAATTTGCAAACGCGCGGCTCGGCAAACGAAAGCAAGATCGCCGAGACAGGGCAAATTCTCACGGACTCAAACGAACGAGCCGCCGAAGCAAACGATAAAAAGGTGCTAGTGTGCTGCGCGCTGGGCTACGGTAGGAGCGCGTCGGTGCTGCTTGCTTGGCTGGTGATTTACGCGAGACTAGGCTTTGACGAGGCGCTAAATTTGCTAAAATCTCGCCGCGAAAAGATCGCAGTCGCTAGCTCGCTGCGCGATCGGATAGCGCGGCTAGCCGCAGAAGCCCGCGTAAATTCGAAAGCGGAGTAAAGACCAGCTAAATTCGCAAAAGCAAGTGCGGCAAATTTAAGCGCGAAATAGGCGCAGGCTAAATTTGATCAAGTCCGGTTTGAGGGATCAAATTTAAAAATTTGCGGACAAAAAACAAGCGGCATTGCAAAATTCTCGGCGAAAATGAACGGGAATTTAACCAAAGGCAAACACCCAAAAAGAGGAGGGAAAATGACGAATGCGGAGCAAAACGAAAAATCGGCGCAAGGCGGGGAGCGGGAATGCCGCCAAAGTACGGACGATAGAGCCTTGGCGCTGGTTACGGCTAGATTTTTAGCGACGCACAGGCTGTTTTTTTTGTTAAATTTACTTCAGCTTGCCGTCTGTCTTACTATTTTTACGCATTTTGCCGTCATTACGGGCTTTTTAGCAGCTTTTACGGCTCTATTTTATCTGCACATTAGGCTGCATTTCGATACGCTGATTTTTAGAGATTTTGCAGAAGGAAGGCTTGATTACGGCAAATTTGACGCGGCGCTTGCGGAGCTAAATTTAGCTAGCAAGCCGCCTAAAATCCGCGATATGAAAAGTCGCTGCGCCGGAGCTTTGCGGCTATATAAATTAACGGCCGCGCTTACTCTCATCGTCGCAGTCGCGGCTTTAGCGGGCTACTATCTGGACTAAATTTGCTTACCCGCTTAGACGGTTACTGAACACCGATTTAGACGGTCGCAAATTTTTTCTCACTTTGACTTCTGACAAAACTTTACAGGTTTGGCGCGTAAAATTCAACAACTGTTTTTCATGGCGAGATAAACGGGATAAAATTGATTGTTTTTGCGGACTATTTTTGTAGCGACTATTTTAAGCGATGAAACAGCAGTTAGTATCGCCGGCGCACCGTATTGAGCGCTTTTAAATTTGACGATTTCGTCGGTATTTTAAAATTTCAAAGCATAAAAAAATCCAGTGCAAAAAAGACGGAATGGACAACCGAGTAAGTTTAGTCGGGGCAAAATATACGAATTTCCTTTTATAGCACCACGACCTCGGTTTCCAGTTCGATACCGAATTCCTCAAAAACGCGGCTTTGCGCTAAATTTATGAGCGCAATCACATCCTCAAAGCTCGCACCGCCGAAATTTATGATGAAATTGGCGTGCTGCTCGCTAAATTTCGCGCCGCCGATCGCGTGGCCTTTTAATCCCACCGCTTCGATCAGCCTGCCCGCGGCGTCATTCGGCGGGTTTTTAAAGCAGCTTCCAAAGCTAGCTCCCTTTGGCTGGTTGGTGCGCTTGGCGGCGAAATCCGCGGCGAGTTCGGCATCAAAGCCGCGTGAAATTTTAAACTCGGCGCCCAAAATCGGCTCCTCGATCCCGCTTCTTCGGTAGCCGAAGCTTATCCGCTCGCGCTCCACCCAGCCGCGCGTTAGGCGCACGGCAAGCAGGCTATCGCTGATGCTAGCGCCGGCGAGCCCCGCGTTCATTTTGATTAGTCCGCCGAGCGTGCCCGGGATGTTTCGCAAAAACTCAAAGCCGCCGAGGCCCTGCTTTTTGGCGAAGTTGTAAATTTTGCCCGACTTCGTCGCAGCCCCGATGCTAAGGACGTCTCCGCTTAGGCTTATGCGGTCGAACTCCTCGCTTAGCATCGCAAGGTGCGGCGGCGCGGGCGAGATGAGCAGATTATTGCCGCCGCCGATGATCGCGCCCCCCGCTATGCTCTCAAACTCCGTAAAATCGGCCTCGTCTTTTAAAATTTGCACCGCGAAACTCCCACCGATGCGCACGGAGGTGTATTTGCTAAAATCTATCTGCCTTGTTTTCAAAATTTTGCCTTTTAAATTTCATTTCTAAATTTCACACTCGTCGCTCGCCGCGCATCGTTTTAAAATTTAGCGATACCACCGCGTAGTGTGAGACGCAAACGCTATTTCAAAATTTAGCGCCGCGATTAAATTTATCTCGCCAGTGTATTTGGGCTGCGCGATACATCGTGTGCGCAGAGCTCGCACTCTGCGGTACAAAATACAGCCGCGCGATCTGCCGGCGTGCCGTAAAATTTCATCGCCGCGTAGCACCGAATTTAAAAGCGCAACCGCTATCGTACTGCGACGAATCGCTCTGCGCCACGCGGTTAATTGACGCGCTCGGCGGCAAAATCCGCAGCAAACTCGGCGTTAAATTTGCGCTAAATTTTAAACCCGCCATGCTGCGCGGCTAAATTCCAAAAGCTGCGGCGCAGAACCGCCGCGGCAAGGGCAAGAACGCGGGGTAAATTCTACCTCGCGTCTGCCCTTACGCCGAAGTAAAATTTTCGCCGAGGCACAAACCCTTAACGCCTAGAAATTTAGCCGAAACGAAGGGGCGTGTTCCGAGCAAAATCAGCCGAAGCAAGGCTCAAATTTCAGCTAAATTTTAACCTCGCTCGGCCCTACATCGGGTTTTGCCCGCCGCAGTCCGCAAAACGGATCTCGTTATATTCGCGCGGGATAAAATTCTCCTGCGCACTAAGCGGCGCAGGGTAAAATCCGCGCTCGTAACCAAGCTCAAATAGCCTATCTACCGCCTTTATCTGCGCCCCCGAAAGCTCGATCGAGGCTTCGTTGGCATAAAGGCTCAGATATTTTTCGAGCTTTGCGTCGTCCACGCGGATGAGGTTTCGCTCGAGAAGCATGTGCGATAAAAGCGGCTTATGCGCGGTGGCGATGCGCACGCCTTCCGTTAGCACGCGCTCGCACTCGATGGCGTCCGTTATCGGTAGGCTGCGGCGAAGCGCCATACCGCCTAGCGGCAGCGGCAGATTTTCGCCCGCTAGCTCGCTCCAGATATCCCAGATCTCGCGCTCCACGCAAAGCTCGTCCGAAAAGTCCAAAATACTCTCGTGTATCAGCACGCCTGCGTCCACTTCGCCGCTTAAGACCGCGCCCTCGATCTCTAGGAAATTTTTATAAATCACGCGCGCCTGCGGGTATGCCATGCGAAAAAGCAGGGCGTTTGTAGTGTGTTTGCCGCTTAGCGCGACTTTGAAATTTCGCTTTAAAACCGCACCCTTTTTCTTGACTAGTTTTGGTCCGTAGCCCTCGCCAAAGCTCACTGCCGTGCGCAAAAGCGCGTATTCGTCGCAGATGAGCGGATACAGCGCGAAGCTGATCGCCGTGGCCTCATAGGTGCCCTTTAGCGCCTCGTCGTTTAGGCTCTGGATATCAAGCGCGGTGGCGCTAAGCTTTAGATTTTTCGAGCTCACCCAGCCAAAATCAATCGCCTTATACATAAAAATATCGTCGGCGTCGGGCGAGTGAGCGACGTTTATATGCTTAAAAATCTTCAAATTTTATCCTTTTTGCTCCGCTTTAAATTTCGCGCGCGGCTAAATTGCGAAATTATAGTGAAATTTTGCTACAGCCCTCATAAAAATGCGGAATTTCTAAAGAAAAACGTGAAAAACAGGGCCCGTTTAAAAGGCTAAATTTAATGCCCTCCGCTCGCCCTGCAGAACTTTTTGCGCTCCTTAAAAATTTCAAATTCCGATACCGCGCCGAATTTGGGCGAATAATCAAAAATTCATTTCAAATTTGGTAAAATTAGATGAATTTATTTTTAAGGAAAAACATGGACGAGGGAAAGAAAAAGACGCTGGATGCGGCGCTAAAATCGATCGACAAAGCTTTCGGCAAGGGCACGCTCGTGCGACTAGGCGATAAGCAGGTCGAGCCGATAGACGCCATCTCTACGGGCTCGGTGGGGCTTGACATCGCGCTTGGCATCGGCGGCGTGCCGAAAGGGCGTATCATCGAGGTTTACGGGCCGGAGAGCTCGGGAAAGACGACGCTCACGCTTCACATCATCGCCGAGTGCCAAAAGGCGGGCGGAATTTGCGCATTCGTAGACGCCGAACATGCGCTGGACGTCAAATACGCTTCAAATTTAGGCGTCGATACCGACAATCTCTACGTCAGTCAGCCCGACTTCGGCGAGCAGGCGCTTGACATCGTAGAAACCCTAGCAAAGAGCGGCGCGATCGATCTTATCGTCGTAGATAGCGTCGCCGCACTCACGCCGAAAAATGAGATCGAGGGCGATATGGGCGATCAGCACGTGGGGCTTCAGGCGCGACTTATGAGCCAGGCGCTGCGTAAGCTTGCCGGCGTCGTGCACAAGATGAACACGACGGTGATCTTTATCAATCAAATCCGTATGAAGATCGGCGCGATGGGCTACGGCACGCCAGAGACGACGACCGGCGGCAATGCGCTTAAATTTTACGCTTCGGTGCGCATCGATATACGCAAGATCGCTACTTTGAAACAAAACGAAGAGAGTATCGGCAACCGCGCCAAAGTCAAGGTCGTGAAAAACAAGGTGGCGCCGCCGTTTAAGATCGCGGAATTTGACATAATGTTCGGCAAGGGCATTAGTAAGGTGGGTGAGCTGATCGATTACGGCGTCAAGCTCGACATTGTCGATAAAAGCGGTGCGTGGTTCAGCTACGGCGATACGAAGTTGGGTCAAGGTCGCGAAAACGCGAAAGTGTATCTTGAAAACAATCCTGAAGTGGCCGAAGAGATTACTGCTAAAATTCGCGAGCAGATGGGCAGTATGAGCCTAAGTGACGGCAACGAGGATGAAAATTTACAAAGCGGAGATGAATGATGATTTATATCGAAGATGTTTATGCGATAGAGGTGTTAGATAGCCGCGGCAACCCGACCGTAAAGGCGACCGTAGCTCTAAGCGACGGCACCGTAGCAAGCGCGATAGTCCCAAGCGGCGCAAGCACGGGCAAACGCGAGGCGCTGGAGCTTCGCGACGGGGGCGAGAGATACTGCGGCAAGGGCGTGCTAAGGGCTGTTGAAAACGTAAATTCTCAGATCGCGGAGGCCGTGATCGGGCTGGATGCCTTCGATCAAAAGGCGCTTGATGATGAGATGAGAGAGCTTGACGGCACCGATAACTACTCAAATTTGGGCGCGAACGCCGTGCTTGGCGTATCTATGGCGGTAGCGCGCGCGGCTGCAAAAAGCCTTGACGTGCCTTTGTATCGCTACCTGGGCGGCGCGAACGCTAGCGTGCTGCCGGTGCCAATGTTTAATATCATCAACGGCGGCGCGCACGCGAACAACAGCGTGGATTTTCAAGAATTTATGATTATGCCGTTTGGATTTGATAAATTTAGCGACGCGCTGAGAGCGGCGACCGAGATTTACCACACGCTAAAAGGCCTTCTAAACGCGGCCGGTCACAGCACGGCCGTGGGCGACGAGGGCGGATTTGCGCCAAATTTAAACGATAACGAAGAGCCGATCAAGCTCATTATGCAAGCCATCGAAAAAGCAGGCTACAAAGCGGGCGAGCAGATCAAACTAGCCCTTGACGTCGCAGCTAGCGAGCTGTACGAAAACGGCAAATATAAGCTAGAGGGCAAGGAATTTAGCAGCGAAGAGCTAATCGAGCGATACGCGCAGCTTTGCGAGAAGTACCCGATATTTTCGATCGAAGACGGCCTGAACGAGGACGACTGGGCGGGCTGGGCGAAGCTAACGAGCAGGCTTGGCTCTAAAGTGCAGCTCGTGGGCGACGATCTTTTCGTAACGAACGAGAAAATTTTACGCGAAGGCATCGCCAAAGGCATAGGCAACGCGATTTTAATAAAACCAAATCAAATCGGCACCGTTAGCCAAACTATGCAGACGATCCGCCTAGCTCAGCGCAAAGGCTACCGCTGCGTGATGAGCCACAGAAGCGGCGAGAGCGAGGATAGCTTTATCGCGGACTTCGCCGTCGCGATGAATACGGGCCAAATCAAAACTGGCGCAACCTCAAGAAGCGAACGCAACGCCAAATACAACCGCCTGCTTGAGATCGAGCGCGAGACGGACGAGTTTTTAGGAAGCCGAATTTAAAATGTTTTTTAAAAAAAAGTCCAAGCGAGGCTTAAAAGGCGGTGCGCAACGCCCCTATACGGACGGAGCGGATTATACGGACACGCAAGGCAGATATTCAGACGCAGACTTTGACGAGGACGATTTTTTTGACGATGAAGAATTTTATAGCGATGAAGATTTTGGCGGAGGCTTTAGCGAGGTAGGGGCTGGCTTCCGGAAAAATCGCAACGGAACCTCACACGGCGTAGACGAAACAGGCTCTGCCTCTGATGCTACAAGCAGCAGCTCTAATTTAAGTGGTAAAAGCTCCGCTGCAAGCGGAAACTACGAAGGCAGCGCGCAAGCAGACGCGGGTTTTTACGGCTCAGAATTTATTGGAGGCAGCGATTTAAAGAGTGCAGAATTATACGCTAAAGAAAACCACTTCCCAAACGACGCGGATTTTGCGGCTCAGAGCGTAGAGCACGGCTCTCAAGGCACGGGCTTTGCGGCGCAAGGTATAAATTCTGCCACGCAAGGATTTTCTTTTACACCGCAAAACGCAGATCCTGTCGCTAAAAAAGCTTCTAAGAAGCGTAAAAATTTAAAAGAACGGCTGAATTTTATCAATCCGTTTTCACCGCTTAAGCAGATTTTTGCAGCTCTTGCTCTGATCGTCTGCGTCGTTTTTGCGGGCATCTTCGTGGGTGATGTGCTATTTGGCAAGCGATCGTTTGAAGTGCTGCGCCAGCTGCAAAAAGAAAAGGCGTTTTTATTCACCGACGTTGAGCGGCTAAAAGAGGAAAACGCCGAGCTGCAAAAGCTTTATTTAGAGCGTCGCTCGCTCGATCCGGACCTTAAAAAATGAGAAAAAATTTTTTGCTAATTTTGGGTCTCTGCGCTTTTTTAAACGCAGAGAATTTAAATGGCGCAAATTCAAACACTACGAAACCTAGCATCGTCGTGGTAAAAGAGCAAAATTCTACCGATTTGGCGATTAAAGAGCCAAAAACAGGTGCACAAAGCCCAAACGCTAAAAAGCAAGCTGTAATGAAAGCCGAAACATCTAAAAGTCCTGCCGCAGCAATGCAAAAAAGCGCCGCAGAAGCAAATTCCAGCGTCAAAGCAAGCGTCGCCAAAAAAGCCGTGAGCGCACAGCTCTCGCAGACCGAAAAAAAAGCTTCTGTGCCCCAAGCGGGCATTGGCGCTCCTTCGCAGGTCATAAAGACGGAGCTGAACTCTTCTGTGCAGTATTCAGCTACGATGCTTCCGCCTCCTGATGAGTTACCGATCGTGCCGGAAGTAAGCGAGTTAAATTCTACAATGGTGCAAAATTTTAAGGCGGCACAGAATTCTACAGCTCAAAATTCTACGGTGCAAAACTCCACTATGCAACAAAAAGCGCAATCTGCTCCGCAAAATTCCAATCCGGCGCAAAGCTCCGCCGGCACGCCACAAAATGCGCCCGCGCCTAAAAATTTCACGCAGCAAACCTTTGCGCTTCCCTCCGACGCCCTTACGATCGAAAGCCTGATCGTGCGATATAGGGACGACGACGGGGTCCTGCATGAAAAGATCGTTGATATCAATCGCTCGATTGATTGGCACGATGATTTCGTGCTAAGCGCTAGCGCCAAACCCGCTCTACATAGGGCACTGGACGTCTCGGTTACTTCGACTGATCCAAATTTACAAAAGCAGGCCTCGCAAAGTGGCATCACGCCTAGCTTCGCGCCGCGCCTGGAGCTACCGCTAGAGACGCTTAAATTTGACGACGGATTAAAATTTATCATCCGCAAAGACAGCGTGCAGCTCATCACCGCAGACGATTTCAAAAGCTCTGACGCAAATGTTTCTGGCACGCTTGAAGCGGAGTTTTGGCGGCAAGAGATCCCGCTTAGCAGCGCGAGCTTTGCTGTAAATATCGGCGGCTTTAGCGACATCAACGTCACCAAAGAGGACGGCTACTACCGCATCGGCGTGCGCTCGCGCGAGGGCAACCTCAGCATCAGACGCAAAGATGGCGGGTATTTGATCTACAAAAATTCTAATTAAGGAGAGACTATGACACATTTAGAGATTATGAAATTTCGCCACGCGTGCAAAATTTTTGACGAGAACAAAAAAATCGGCAAAGCTGATTTTGACGCCATTTTGCAGGCAGGCATCTTAGCACCTAGTTCTACGGGGCTAGAGCAATGGGACTTTTTGGTTGTGCAAAACAAGGCGCTACGCGAGCGGATCCGCGAAAAATCGTGGAATCAGCCGCAGATCACCTCTTGCTCACATCTGGTCGTGATTTTAGCAAAGATCAAGGACATAAAGCTAGGAAGTGATTATATCGAGCGAATGATTACGCGTAAAAAAGATGAAGCGCCCAAATATATCGGCGACAGGCATAAATTTTATCAAGATTTTTTAAGCGGTTATTTTCACAACGACGATGAGGAGCTATTTAATTGGTCGCACGCGCAGTGCATGTTCGCAGCACTTGCGATGATGAACGAGACCGCAAGCCGCGGCATCGACAGCTGCCCGATGGAGGGCTTTGATCGCGCAGCGCTCGGAGAGATTTTGAATCTAAAATGGAATGATCGCCGCGTGGCGCTACTCGTGCCTTTCGGCTACCGCGTAAATCCGCAGCCGCAAAAGATCCGCCGCAGCATGGATGACGTAGTAAAGTGGATCGAATAAATTAAAACGGCTTTAAGGCGTTAAATTTACAGCGCGCAAAATTCCAAAGTCGGCGCGCGAAGCGGCAAGCGCGTTTTCTAGGAATTTACCGTGCTTTAGCCTTTTTTCTCGCCCGCAAATCTTGTGCGGCGAGATTTAAAATTTTAAAAAATCACCGAAAATTTAAACGAAGGAGCGAGCGTGAAAAAAATGTGGGAGGGGCGCTTTAGCGGGGCGAGTTCGGCGCTTTTGGAGGAGTTTAACGCCTCGATCGGCTTTGATAGGGCGCTTTGGCAGGAGGATATCGCAGGCAGCAAGGCACATGCAAGAATGCTCGGCGCCTGCGGGATCTTAAAGCCTGACGAGAGCGAAAAGATCGTCGCAGGGCTTGACGCCGTGTTTGAAGAGATAAAAAGCGGTAAATTTGAGTTTAAAACCGCCGACGAGGACATCCACATGGCGGTCGAAAAGCGCCTAAGCGAGCTCATCGGAAGCGATCTTGGCGGCAGGCTGCACACCGCGCGCAGCAGAAACGATCAGGTCGCGCTTGATTTTCGCCTCTACGTGCTTAAAAGCGGTGCCGCGCTCGCCGAAAAAACTCGCGAGCTAGTCGCCGCGCTGCGAGATATCGCTAGCAAGCACGCGGACACGCTGATGCCCGGCTACACGCACCTTCAGCACGCCCAGCCCGTGAGCCTTGCCTATCATTTGCTAGCTTACGCGTTTATGTTTCGCCGCGACTACGAGCGCTTTGCCAGCTCGCGCGAGCGAAACAACCTCTGTCCGCTGGGCTCCGCCGCGCTTGCGGGCACGCCGCATCCTATAAACCGCGAGTCGGTCGCGCGACAGCTAGGCTTTGCGGGAGTGACGCCAAACGCGATGGACAGCGTCAGCGACCGTGATTTTGCGCTGGAGATTTTGTTTAACGTAAGCGTGCTGATGACGCATGCGTCGCGCCTGTGCGAGGAGCTAATCTTGTGGAGCTCGCAGGAGTTCGGTTTTGTCACGATCAGCGATGCGTACAGCACGGGCAGCTCGATCATGCCGCAGAAGAAAAACCCCGACGTCGCCGAGCTCATCCGCGGCAAAACGGGGCGCGTAAACGGCAATCTCGTCGCGCTGCTAACGGTGATGAAGGGCTTGCCACTAGCATACAACAAGGATATGCAAGAGGACAAGGAGGGCGTTTTTGATAGCGTCGCCACCGCGCTTGCGAGCCTTGAAATTTTAAAACAGATGCTAAAAACGGCTAAATTTAACGAGCAAAATATGCTAGCGATGACGCGCCGCGGACACCTCACGGCAACCGATCTGGCCGACTATCTCGTGCGGGAGAAAAACGTACCCTTTCGCCAGGCGCACTTCATCACGGGTAAAGCCGTGGCGTATGCGGAAAATTTGGGTCTAGATTTGAGCGAGCTAAATGCGCAGCAGCTTGCAAGTGTGGATGAAAGCTTGGACGCGGGCGCGGTTAAATTTCTTGATCTAAACGCTTCCAAAGAGGCGCGCAAGTCGCAAGGTGGCACGGCAAATGAGAGCGTAGAGGCGCAGATTGAAATTTTAAACGGGTGGCTGAAAGGCTAAATTTAAGAGCCTAAGAGCGGCGAAATTTTAAAATTTCGTAGTCGCAGTTTTAAATTTTAAAATTTGGCGAGCTCTATGACCCGTGCGGACACATATACGGGTTGGACGGGGCTGGCGAGCTATGTAGTACGTCTGCCGCGCGCAGATTGAGCTTTGCGGCAGCGTTATTAAGTGCCCGCCGCAGACTGCAAAGTAAAATTTAAAGGACAGGCTCCGTGTAAAGCGAAGCGCTTGACTTGAAATTTAGGGCGTGAGCTGAATTAAAAGTGCGCCGCTGGTTGCCTAAGCGCGACTTAAAGGTACGAGTAGGCTTTGCGGGCAGGCTTTAAACGGCGCCGAAAGCGGCTCGGAGCGAAGTTTAATCAGAGCAAATTTGGGCGTTAAGCGGTGTGCACGTAATCGATAAGGCGCGAATGGAATTTAATCGAAGCAAATGAAGCGGCATTTTTTTCGTTTCTGCGCGTCGTGAAGGCAGGGGCGAGGCTCAATCAAAGCAAAATTAAACATGGAGGGCGTTTTGATATATCTGGTGTCTAATACGAGATTTGATCATCCGCAGGTGAGGCAGCTTGTGGTTTGCGAGATAAAATTTCTCAAATTTAGCCTGCCTGCGCAGATCGGCGCGCTAATTTTTACCTCCAAAAACGCGGTGGCGGCGATAAAATTTAATGAAATTTCGCTTGATTTAGATACCCCCGTTTACGCTATCGGCGAGCCGTGCGCTGCGGCTGCGCGCGAGTTTGGATTTCGCGATATTTTTGTGGCGCTACACGGGCACGGAAATGAGTTTGCCGCTGAGATCGCGCCGCTTCTAAGGGGCAGAGACGCGCTGTATCTGCGCGCGCGCGAGACGGTATCGAAGCTGGGGCAAATTCTATCTAGCGC